>JAEZCD010000335.1 GCA_023430145.1 Pseudomonadota bacterium | reverse complement strand
CACCGGAGCAGTCTCGGTGTCGTCCCCGGCGCGCCGAAGGCGCGGGAAGGGGTCCCAGGCCTTTCGGCCGCCGGTCTCGCCCCCAGTTTCTCCCAAGGAGCGTGAGCGACGAAGCAATCCAGATTTTCGCCGCTGGAGAAGCTGGATTGCTTCGCTGTGCCCGCAATGACCAGGTGGCCCCCCTTGACGGAGGCCCTCGGCCGGGGAAGCAAGGCGCATTCGCGCGCGAGACCCTCATGGACCTCTGGACGATCGGCGGCATCATCCTCGCCATCCTCTTCGCCCTCGTCGCCGGCCGCATCCTGCTGCGGCGCATGCGCTTCCGGGCGCTGGCCCGCAAATACGATTCGGACGCCATCGCCGCCGACATCATGGCGAAGAAGATCTGGCAGGGGATGACGGAGGAACAGCTCGCCGAGTCGTGGGGCCGGCCGGCGGACGTCGACCTCAAGGTGCTGAAGACCAAGGCCACCGCGACCTGGAAGTACAAGCATCTCGGCGGCAACCGCTACGCGCAGCGCATCAGCATCGAGAACGGTGTCGTCACGGGCTGGGAGTTCAAGTAGCGGACAAGCGAATGCCGCCGGCCCTGGAAGGACCGGCGGCTGGGCGGCAAGGCCCCGAGAGGGGGGCGGGATCTCAGTAGCCGTAGCCGCCGTAGGAATAGCCGTAGTAGCGCTTCGGCGCGTAGTAGTGCCGCTTCGGGGCCACGACGACGTAGGGCGCCGGGGCGACGTAGACGGTGTAGCCGTGGCCGTAGCCGTAGCCGCCATAGCCGTAGCCGCCGGCCGAGGCGGTCGAGGGAGCGAGAGCGGCGGCGCCGATGGCGAGGGTCGCGGCGGCGGCGGCGAGGATGGTCTTGGTCATCGGGAAGTGCCCCTGGTGTCTGGTGTGGCCGAGACCGTCTCGACCTGATGGGGCTTGTTCTAGAAGGGCCGGCTTGAACCGTTCCTGAGGTCGCCGTTTATCGCCGGTTCATCGACGCGGCCGGGTCCCACGAGAGCCTGGTCTCCACGCGTTGCGGCCCTCGACGAGCGCCTTTAGCCTGCCGCCGATCGATGAGAGCCGGGCGAGGCCGATGGACAGACGACGCTTCCTGACCGGCGCCGCGGCGCTCGCCCTCGCAAGCGGAAATGCCCGGACATCCAGGGCCGCGCCTTTCGCGCGCGTGCGGCCGGGCGAGCCGGGCTGGCCGACGCCGGCCGAGTGGGCACGCCTGGGCGATGCCGTCGGCGGCCGGCTCGGGCCGGTCCGCTCGCCGCTCGAGGCCTGCATCGCCGCGCCGGACACCTGCACCGATCTCTTCGCGCGCTTGAAGAATCCGTACTACCTCGGCGACGAGCCCGGACTGACGCAGACGCTCGGCTGGGTCGGCGCCTGGACCTCGCGCCCGAGCGCTTATGCCGTCGCCGCGCAGTCCACGGCGGACGTCGTCGCAGCGGTGAACTTTTGCCGCGAGCATCGCCTCCGGATCGTCGTCAAGGGCGGCGGCCACAGCTACCAGGGCACCTCGAACGCCGCCGACTCGCTGCTCGTCTTCACCCGCGCCATGAACGAGATCACTTTGCACGACGGCTTCGTGCCGGCCGGCTGCACGGTCGCTCCGCAGGCGGCGGTCTCGATCGGCGCCGGTGCGATCTGGGGGCGAGCCTATGATGCCGTGACGACCGAAGGCGGCCGCTACGTCCAGGGCGGCGGCTGCCTCACGGTCGGCGTCGCCGGCCTCGTGCAGAGCGGCGGCTTCGGCAGTTTCTCAAAAGCGTTTGGCACCGCGGCCGCAAACCTGCTCGAGGCCGAGATTGTCACCGCCGACGGCGTCGCCCGCACCGTCAACGCCTGCCGCGATCCGGGCCTGTTCTGGGCGATCAAGGGCGGCGGCGGCGGCAGCTTCGGCGTCGTCACACGGCTGACGCTGAAGACGCATCCGCTGCCGGACATATTCGGCGCCATCTTCGCCACCGTGCGGGCGCGGTCGGACGCGGCCTTCCGGCGCCTGATCGCCCGCTTCGTCGACCTCTACGCCGACGCCCTGCTCAACCCGCGCTGGGGCGAGCAGGTCGCCTTCCGCCGCGACAATGCGCTCGACATCGCGATGCTGTTCCAGGGAATCGACCAGCGCGAGGCCGAGGCGGTCTGGCGGCCATTCCTGGACTTCGTCGCCGCCGCGCCACAGGATTTCGAGCTCGCAGCGGCCCCGAGCGTCCTCGCGCTGCCGGCGCGCGACCTTTGGGATCCGGCCTTCCTGAAGACGGTGCCCGGGCTAACCCTCGCCGACGACCGGCGGGGTGCGCCGGCGCAGAACCTGTTCTGGGCCGGCAATCTCGGCGAGGCCGGGCAGGTGCTCTACGCCTACAAGTCCGCCTGGTTGCCGCAGTCGCTGCTCGCGCGTCGGCAGGAGCTTTGCGACGCCCTGTTCGCCGCCTCGCGCCACTGGCGGGTGGCGCTGCACTTCAACAAGGGGCTCGCCGGCGCGCCCGCCGAGGCGATCGGGGCCGCCCGCGACACCGCGACCAATCCGGCGGTGCTGGACGCCGTCGCGCTCGCCATCATCGCCTCGGGCGGCCCGCCGGCCTATCCCGGGATCGCCGGACACGAGCCGGACCTCGGCGCGGCGCAGCGGACCGCGGCGGCGATCGAGAGCGCCATGGCGGAGCTGCGAAAGCTCGTGCCCAATCCCGGCTCCTACGTCTCCGAGAGCGATTTCTTCGAGCCGGACTGGCAGTCCTCGTTCTGGGGCGACAACTATCCGCGCCTTCTGGCAGTGAAGGAGCGCTACGACCCGGACGGGCTGTTCTTCGTCCACCACGGCGTCGGCAGCGAGCTCTGGAGCGCCGACGGGTTCACGCGGGACGGGTGAGCGCCCTCACACCTCCTCGACCGGAAAGAGCCGCGTCGGCGTGACGATCTCGTCCTGCGCCTCGATGCTCAGAATCTCGCGCGAGCCGGCGGCGGCGGTCCTTTCCAGCACGCCGAAGGTCGAGGACGCCGCCCGCGCCAGCGCGCCGGCGAGGCCGGCGCCCGACAGCAGGTGCACGAAGAACAGGGCGGCGATCATGTCGCCGGCGCCGTTCACCGAGATCGGCAGCTTCGGTGTCCTGAGGCGCAGAAGCTCGTGGCCGGCGGCGGCCAGAAGATCGACCGCGTCGTCGGGCGTGTCGTCGAGCGTGAGACTGGTGACGAGGGCGATCCTCGGCCCTCGCGCACGCAGCGCCGCCACCGCCTCGCGCGTCTCCGCGAGCGTCATCACCGTACGGCTCGTCAAAAATTCCAGCTCGAAATGGTTCGGGGTGACGATGTCGGCCGTCGGCACGGCGCGGTCGCGCATGAATTCCGGGATGCCGGGCCGCACGAAGACGCCGCGGCCGACATCGCCGATCACCGGGTCGCAGCAGTAGAGCGCGTCGGCATTGGCGGCCTTCGCCATCGCCGCCGCCTCGAGGATCGCCTCGCCGATGCCGGCGTCGCCCATGTAGCCGGAGAGGACGCCGTCGCAGCGCGGCAGCGCGCCACGCTCGGCGATGCCGACCACCACCTCGCGCACCTGCTCACCGGAGAACACCTGGCCGCGCCAGGCGCCGTAGCCGGTGTGGTTGGAGAACTGCACGGTGTTGACCGCCCACACCTCGTGACCGAGGCGCTGCATCGGGAAGACGGCCGAGGCGTTGCCGGCATGGCCGTAGGCGACGTGGCTCTGGATCGAGAGGATGTTCATGGCGGACTGCTTAGCTCCGCCGGCCCGCGCTCGCCAGCCGGCCGAAGTGCGGCGTTTGATGCGCGCGCCACTCTTTCTTCCTTCTCCCGTGGGGAGAAGGTGGCCGCGAAGCGGCCGGATGAGGGGCTACGGCGCTTGTTCCGATACTCGGTAACCCCTCACCCGCCGCCTTCGGCGGCACCCTCTCCCTGTGGGCCCTGTGGGAGAGGGAAGAGGAAGACCGGCCGCTGTTCGGAAACACTCAGCCTGCGTGCGCCGTGGTCGTCCTCGACGGCCATCGTCGTCGTTCACAGCGCAAGATTACGAAGCACCTTCCTCCGCCGCCTCATGATTACGCGCGCCTCGCTCATCTGGGTCTCGAATTCGGGATCGTGCGGTGTGGCGTTCGAGTCGTCCCGTGCTCCAGCGATGGACCGAGCCACGCTTCCGTCGGCCCGTCGCTGGTCACACGCGTCGCGGGAAGGCGTCGGGCTGGGAGCATCACCGGCCTTTCCAACCGTCACCCTGGCCATCATTCCATCTCTCCTGCCGCCAACCGCATTGCGGCTGCCCGCGACCGCAGACCAGCCCGAGCTCTGATGCTACTTTGGCGTGCTGCTTCCGTCATCCTGCCGCTCGATCGCAGGCTCGCGGGCCGTCCAAGTGTCGACCGCCGGGGCTTCAGAAAAATGGATCCTGCGCTTTCGCGCAGGATGACGAGCGGAGGGGCCCTCGCCCGGCGCGCGGCCGCCGAGCGAATGGGCCACTTCTCCCCCGCCTTGAGCGCGTCCACATCCCGGGCGATGCTGTCCTCCAAAACCTCCTCCTATTGCGGTACGCCTATGCTCCCTCCTTCCACGCCGATCACGGAAACCCGCCGCTACCAGATCTTCCCGACGCTCGAGCCGGCCGAGATCGAGCGCATCGCGCGCTTCGGCGAGCCGCACCACTTCGCCGACGGCGAGTTCCTCGCCCGCACGGGCGACGCCGGAGCCGGCTTCTCCGTCATCCTCTCCGGGCATGTGGACGTCCTGCAGGTCAACGAGGCCAAGCACACCGAGCGGCTGATCGTCACTCACGAGCCAGGCTCCTTCATGGGCGAGCTCGCCCAGCTGAGCGGCCGCCCGTCGCTCGTCGATGCGGTCGCCCGCGGCGATGTCGAGGTGATCCGCATCCCGCCGGAGAAGCTGCGGGCGCTGATGATCGCCGAGGCCGAGCTCGGCGAGCGCATCATGCGCGCCCTGATCCTGCGCCGCGTCGGCCTCATCGAGGCGCGGGCGGGCGGGCCGATCGTCGTCGGCCGCGCCGGCTCCGCCGACGTGCTGCGGCTCGCCAATTTCCTGTCGCGCAGCGGCCACCCGCACCAGGCGCTCGACCCGCAGACCGATGCCGAGGCCGAGTGCCTGATCACGCGCTTCCAGGTCGAGCCGGCCGAGCTGCCGATCGTGCTCTGCCCGGGCGGACAGCTCTTGCGCAATCCGAGCGAGAACGAGCTCGCCCGCTGCCTCGGCCTCGTCGGCCCGATCGATCCCGGCCGCGTCTACGACGTCGCCGTGGTCGGCGCCGGCCCGGCGGGGCTCGCCACCGCCGTCTATGCCGGCTCCGAAGGCCTGTCGGTGCTGGTGCTCGACTGCCGCAATTTCGGCGGCCAGGCCGGTGCCTCGGCGCGGATCGAGAACTATCTCGGCTTCCCGACCGGCATCGGCGGCCTGCCGCTGATGGCGCGCGCCTATACGCAGGCCCAGAAGTTCGGGGTCGAGATGGCGATTCCGGCCGAGGTGCAGCGGCTCGACTGCCCGGTCGCCGGCGACGATGGCGAGCTGGTGCTGCGCCTCGCCGACGACGAGCGGGTGCGCGCCCGCGCGGTGGTGATCGCCAGCGGCGCCCGCTACCGGCGGCTCGACGTCGACAACCTCTCCGCCTTCGAGGGCGCGAGCGTGCACTACTGGGCCTCGCCGCTCGAGGCCAAGCTCTGCGCCTCGCGCGAGGTCGCCCTCGTCGGCGCCGGCAACTCGGCCGGCCAGGCGGCGGTCTATCTCGCCGAGCACGTCAAGAAGCTCTGGCTGATCGTCCGCGGCAAGGATCTCGACGCCAGTATGTCGCGCTACCTCGTCGAGCGGATCGCCGCCAATCCGCGCATCGAGGTGCTGACGCAGACGCAGGTGAGCCGGCTCGACGGCGCCGACGGCGTGCTCGACGCGATCGCGCTCCGCAGCGCCGCGGGCGAGGAGCGGCTCCTGCCGGTGCGGCACCTGTTCTTGTTCATCGGCGCCGAGCCGAACAGCGACTGGCTGGCCGGCACCGGCATCCGCGTCGATCCCAAGGGCTTCGTGCTCACCGGGGCCGGCGATGCGCGCGGGCTCGAGACGAGCCGCCGCGGCGTGTTCGCGATCGGCGACATCCGCGCCGGCTCGGTCAAGCGCTGCGCGGCCGCTGTCGGCGAGGGCGCGCAGGTGGTGGCCATGATCCACGGCTTCCTCGCCGACATCCCGGCCGAGGCGCCGGTCCGCGCCACCGCCTGACCCGGCCGTTGCCGCGGGGCCGCATTGGACAGGCCCCGTCGCAAAACCTATACCCGCCCGACCTCCCGCCGTGTCGACGCCGACTCGACACCGACCCCTCATCTTTCGCGCCCTGCCCGATACAGAAGACGCATTCATGGACGCGCAGAGCGTAGTGGTCGTGATCGTGGCGATCGTGGCCGGCGGCCTGTTCAAGGGAGCGACCGGCCTCGGCCTGCCGCTCGTCGCCATCCCCATCATGGCCTCGACCGTCGGGCTTCCTTACGCGATCTCCATCATGATCGTCCCGATCCTCGTCTCGAACATCTGGCAGGTGTGGGAGTTTCGCCGGGCGCGCGAAGATCCGAAACTCGGCTTCCTGCCGTGGTTTCTCGTGCTCGCCGGAGTCGGGGTCGCCACCGGGACTCTGTTCCTGAAGCTGCTGCCCGCGGACGTGCTCGCCCTTATCCTCGGATGCGGGCTGCTGCTGTACTTCGCTTTCCGGCTGATGCGCCCGCACTTCGTCCTGACGACGCGGCACGCGAAGCGGCTCGCCGCGCCGATGGGCCTGTTGTCGGGTCTGCTGCATGGAGCGACCGGCGTTTCGGGCCCGATCTCGATCCCCTTCATCCATGCCATGCGGCTCGATCGCCCGGCGCACATCCTCGCCGTGTCGAGCCTGTTCCTCGTGCTCGCCGTCGTTCAGCTTCCTTCCCTGTTCGTGGCCGGCATCACGCGCCTCGACTGGCTCGCGCATGGCGTCGTGGCGCTGCTGCCGCTGGCGGCCTCGATGCCCGTCGGCCAGTGGCTGGCGAGACGCTTCTCGCCGAGGACGTTCGACTACGTCATCCTCGCCTTCCTCGGATTGATGGGAACGAAGATGGTGCTGTCGGCGATCCTATAATGCTGGACGGACCGCCGCGGGCGGACTTAACGAGGCGGCGGCCGCTCCCTAGATTCCCGTCCGTCCCGACACCCCACGCAACCGGAAGAGCGAGGCAGTTGGCGATGCCGGAAAAAGTCACCTACGAGATCGTCGAGCACGATGGCGGCTGGGCCTACCGCGTGAACGGCGTCTATTCCGAGACGTTCGGCTCGCATGACGAGGCGCGGGCCGCGGCCGAGCGGGCGGCGCGGGAGCAGGAGGTCGCCGGCGAGACGACCGGCATCAGCTGGGAGGACCGCTCCGGCCGCTGGCACGACGAGGTCGCCAAGGGCGACGATCGTCCGGAGACGGACGTCGAGGGCTGATCGCCCGGGACCCCGATGCCGCTCGAGCGACAGCCGCCGAAACCTTTCTCCGCGCTCGATGTCGCGTGGGAGGAGTGGTCGGAGGTGCCGCGCTTCGGCCTGCGGTGGCGGCATCTGTCTCGCGCCGCGCTCGGCGACGAGTATCGCGTCGGCGTCGCGATCGAGGAGTTGCCGCCTGGCAGGCAGAGCGTGCCCGCGCACTACCATGTCTTCGAGGAGGAGCACCTCTTCATCCTCGAGGGCGCGCTGACGCTGCGTCTCGGGGCTGACGCCTTCCCGATGCGGGCTGGCGACTATGTCTGCCTCCCCGCCGGACAGAAGGCCGGCCACTGCCTCCTCAACGAGGGCGACGCGCCCTGCCGCTATGTGATCGTCGGCGAGAAAAATCCCAACGAGGTCGCGGTCTACACCGACTCGCGCAAAGTGCTGGTGCGGGCCCTCGGACGGCGGGCGCTCCTCGATCTCGACGCCACGCGCACCTATTGGAACGGCGAGGACACGGGGCTTCCGCCGGGGGACGACCCGGACGCGCCGGTGCGGATCGGCACCGAGCCCGTCGGCGCGCCGCATCCGCCGATCTGCTCGGACGACGTGCCCTGGGACGAGGAGGGAACCGGCCCGGTCTTCGGCGGCCGCTCGAAACATCTGACCTTCGCCGCGATCGGCCGTCCCGACTACCATGTCGGGGTGCTGATCGAGGCGCCGGCGCCCGGCATGCGCCTCGCCCCGCGCCACTATCACATGCTCGAGGAGGAGCACGCACTGGTCCTCGAGGGCGAGGTGACGCTGCTCTTCGGGGAGGAGAGCCTGCCGATGCGGCCGGGCGACTATGCCTGCTTCCCGGCCGGCCAGCGGATCGGCCACGCCTTCCTGAACAGCGGCGGCGGGCCGTGCCGCATCCTGATGATCGGCGAGAACAATCCGAACGAGGTCTGCGTCTACCCGGACTCCAACAAGGTCATGGTCCGCGCGCTCCGCACGCAGGACGACATCTTCGACATGTCTGCGGTGCGGCGCTATTGGGACGGCGAGGCGACGGGATAGCCACCTCGTCGCTCAGCAGCGCGTCCTCCGAAACCGCCAGCGCCTCCGCCCATGCCCCGCAAAGCCGAGACCGTCGATCTGGACGCCTTGGCCGACAACGTCGCCCGGAGTCCCGGCGCGCGGACCCTCGTCGCGATCGCCGGACCGCCCGGTTCCGGCAAGTCGACCTTCGCCGAAGCCCTCGCGAGCCGCCTGAACGCATCGGCCGCCGAGAGCGCCGCCGTCCTGCCCATGGACGGCTTCCACTTCGACGACAGGGTGCTGGAGCGGCTCGGCCAGCGGGCCCGCAAGGGCGCGCCCGAGACATTCGACGTCGCCGGCCTCCGGCACATGCTCCACCGCCTGCAGCGCAACGAGGACGCCGAGATCGCGGTGCCGGTGTTCGACCGCGACCTCGAGATCGCTCGCGCCGGCGCGCGCCTTATCGGGCGCGCCGTTCGCCACGTGATCGTCGAGGGCAACTATCTGCTCCTCGACCGCGCGCCCTGGTCGGACCTGCATCGCTGCTTCGACGTCACCGTCATGCTCGCCGAGCCGGAGGCGATCCTGCGCGAGCGGCTGACCCGGCGCTGGCGCGACCTCGGCCTGTCGGCCGAGGCGATCACCGCCAAGGTCGAGGGCAACGACATGCTCAACGCGCGGCTCGTGCTCTCCGAGAGCGTCGAGCCGCAGTTTCTGGTGCGGACCTCGCCTGAGAGATAGGGCTGCAGCCGGTAAGACCGCGGTGCCGCGTCATCCGCCCCGAGCCGCCCGGGGACGCTCGACATGTATCCAATCTGATCGGAATTCGGGTCCTGGCTGCCGAACTGGCCCCTCGTTTGCATACAATAGGCGGGTATCACCCGAGATCGGAGAGGAGAAAGGCATGCAGACCCCGCTGCGGGAGATCGTCGCCGTCCAGGCGCGCGCCTGGTCAGGCATCGAGCAGCCCAACGAGGCCGCCGGCGTCATGGTGGATGCGCTCGGCGCGAGCATCGAGGGGTTCGCGGCGCTGCGCGGGCAGCTCGCTTTCGAGGACGAGCCGTCGAGCTTCGAGGCCGCGCTCCAGGCGACGAAGGAGCCGCAGCCATGAACGTGAAGGCGAAAAGCTCGCTTCTGCATCTGTCGCTGACCGACGCCGCCGATGCGCTGAAGGACGGCGCCGTCTCGGCCGTCGAGCTCACGACGGCCGCGCTCGAAGCCTTCACGCGCCTCGACAAGACGATCAACTCGGCGATCTGGCTGGAGGGCGCGGCCGCGCTCGAGGCGGCCGAGGCGCTCGACAAGAAGCGGAAATCGGGCGTCAGCCTCGGCCCGCTGCACGGCCTGCCGCTGGCCCACAAGGACATGTACTACAAGGCCGGCAAGCTCTCGACCTGCGGCTCGGCGATCCGCAAGGACTTTCGCCCGACCTATACCGCGACCGTGCTGGAGAGGCTGGAAGATGCCGGCTCCGTCACGCTCGGCGGTCTCAATATGGCCGAGTTCGCGCAGAACCCGACCGGCCACAACCAGCATTACGGCCATTGCCGCAATCCCTGGCACCCCGACTACTGCACCGGCGGCTCCTCCTCCGGCTCGGGCGCGGCGGTGGCGGCACGGCTCGTCTATGGCGCGCTCGG
Source organism: Pseudomonadota bacterium (assembly GCA_023430145.1). Taxonomy (GTDB): domain Bacteria; phylum Pseudomonadota; class Alphaproteobacteria; order Rhizobiales; family Methylopilaceae; genus JAEZCD01. The sequence goes on along the minus strand of JAEZCD010000335.1, from coordinate 37,950 downwards.
CTCCGATACGGGCGGCTCGATCCGCCTCCCGGCCTCGATCTGCGGGGTGACGGGCATCAAGGCGACGCAGACCCGCGTCTCGCGCTACGGCGTCATGCCGCTCTCCTTCTCGGCCGACAATGTCGGCCCGCTGACGCAGACGGTCCGCGACGCCGCCCGCTTCCTCGGCGTGATCGCCGGGCATGATCCGAAGGACCCGACCTCGGCTTCCGAGCCGGTTCCCGACTACGAGGCGGCGCTGACCGGCGACATCAGGGGCATGCGCATCGGCGTGCCGACGAACTACTTCTTCGACGGCATCGATCCCGAGGTTCAGGCCGCCTTCGACGCCGTCGTATCCGTGCTGCAGGCGCGTGGGGCGGTCGTCCTGCCGGTGACAATCCCGCACATGGATGCGGTCGCGACCTATGGCGGCATCGTCTCGCGCGTCGAGGGCGCCACCGTCCATGCCGAGTGGATGCGCCAGCGCCCGCAGGACTATGCCGTGCATCTCAGCGCCCGGCTCTATCCCTCCCACGGCATTCCGGGAACCTATTATCTCGAGGCGCTCGCCCGGCGCGGGCCGATCCTGAAGGCAGTCGCGGCCGAGGTCTTCGGCGCCTGCGACGCCTTCATCACGCCGACGCTGCGCATGAAGGTGCCGACGCTGCTGGCGACCGACATCGACGCCGGTACGCCGGGCGCCATCGAGACCTTCCAGGAGGTCTCGAGCAACACGCGGCCGATCAACTATCTCGGCCTGCCGTCGGTCAGCGTGCCCTGCGGGCTGGATTCCAACGGCGTGCCGATCGGCTTCCAGATCCAGGGCCGTCCCTTCGCCGAGGCGCGCGTGCTCAAGATCGCCGACGCCTATCAGCGCGATACGGACTGGCACCGCCGCCTGCCGCCCAACGTCTCCTGAGACGATGGCGCCGGCGGCCGTCCCCAGGGCGGCCGCCGGGGCGACGCGAGTTGAGCACCGGATGGATGAAACTGGACTCCCCGGCGCTCGGGCTATGGCAGGCAGGAGCGGTGCCGACAAACTCCATCTCCCCCTGAAAGGGGGAGACCGGACTCGCGAAGCGAGCCAAGAGGGGGTCCTCTTCGGCGCACGAGACCCCCACCCGGACGACTTCGCCGTCTCGACCTCCCCCTTGCAGGGGGAGGAAAGAGCCGCTCGCGCACCATGCGGCGATGCGGATTTCTTCCCGGGCGCTACCGGATCGACGGCCGCCGCTGGCCGCCGTCGACATGGATGTCGGCGGCGTTGATGCCGGAGGCCCGGGGCGAGACCACGAAGGCGATGGCGTCGGCAATCTCCTGCACCGTGCCGAGCCGACGGACCGGAAAATCCTCGGCCTCGAACTTCGCAAAATCCTCCGGGCGCTCGGCCCTGATCCTCTCCCAGCCGCCGCCCGGAAAGATCGTCGAGCCCGGCGACACCGCGTTCACGCGGATGCGGAGCGGCCCGAGCTCCCAGGCGAGCGACCGCGCGGCATGGATCAGCCCGGCCTTGGCGGCGGCATATTGGGCGCCGCGCGCGGCCGGGGCGCGCCCCGAGATCGAGGCCACGAAGACGGCATTGCCGATGTCGCTGTCAGCGAGAAACGGCGTCGCCGCGCGCAAGGCGGCGACCGAATGGCCGACATTGAACCGGAACGTCTTCTCCCAATCGGCGTCGCTCGACGTGGCGAGCTCGCGCTCGCCGAAGCTGCCGCCGGCATTGGCGACCAGGATGTCGAGGCCGCCATAGGCCGCGACGGTTTCTGCGACAGCGCGGGCGGAGTCCTCCACGCGCGTGAAATCGGCCTGGATGGTGATGACCTCGGCACCCGCGGTCCTGATCTCCCCGGCCGCTTCGGCCAGCGTCTCGGCACCGCGCGCGGCGATGGCGATCCTGAGACCCTCGTGCGCCAGAACGAGCGCGGTCGCCTTGCCGATGCCGCGGCTTCCCCCGGTGATCAGCGCGACCCTGCCGTCGAGGCCGAGATCCATCTCAGGCCGCCATCGGGGCGAGGAGCTTCTTGGCGAGCATGCAATGGATTCCCTTGGAGCCGTTGACGGTCTGCGTCACGCGCAGGTCGGCGGCGAGGGAGCAAAGCGTATAGGCATCCTCCCGCGACAGCCCGGCGACCTCGCCGATCAGCACGATCATGTCGCGCAGCGCCATCTCGGCGCAGCGGTCGAGATCCGGATCCATGCCCATGGTCACGTAATGGGTCGGGGTCTCGGCGCGCGGGTAAGTGAAGGAGAGGTCCTGGCGCAGGACGAAGGTGAAGCGGCCCTGCAGCGCGGTCTCGATCGCCGTGACGCAGACCTCGCCGTCGCCCTGCGCGGCATGGCCGTCGCCGCAGGAGAAGAGCCCGCCCTCGACGAAGACCGGCAGGAAGATCGTCGCCCCCGCCACCATCTCCTTGTTGTCGAGATTGCCGCCGAAGGCCCGCGGAACGATCGACGTCACGCGCCCCCAGGACGGCGGCGGCGCCGTGCCCATCACGCCGAAGAAGGGCGCGAGCTCCAGCTCCGTGCCCCACGGCAGCCTCGCGGTCCCCGCATTGCCATCGAGCGGAATGTGCAGGAGGCGGAATTCGTGGAAGTCGCTCTGCAGCGTGCCGGCGAGCGGGCGGATGACGTTGTAGCCCCAGTCCTGCCGCAGCTGGATGTCCTCGATCCGCACCTCCAGCACGTGGCCGGGACGGGCGCCCTCCACGGCGATGGGGCCGGTCAGGATATGCCCCGGCAGGAACCTCTCGGCATTGGCGTGGACGTCGGCGATCTCCGGCGGCGTCGTGAAGCCCGCATCGGCGGCCGGGTGGACCTCGGGCGCTCCGGTGACCGTGTCGACGGTGACGGTGTCGCCGCTGGCGATGGTCAGCCGCGGCTTCAGCGTCGCATCGAAGAATCCCCAATGGCAGGTGGCGCCGCTGGCTTTCAGATGATGGTGGGTCATGCGTTCGGTCCGGTTTGGAGCGGCCGGGCCTCGTCGGATGGCTGGACGATCGCGACGCGACGCGGGCCGGCATTGCGGCGCATCGTATAGACCGTGCCGCCGGCGACCAGAACCGCGCCGACGACCGTCACCAGATTCGGGATCTCGGCGAACACCAGGAAGCCGCTGGCGGTCGCCAGCAGCAGGCGCACGAAATCGAGCGGCGCCAGGGCCGACGCCTCGCCCATCTGGTAGGCGCGGGTGACGAGCCACTGCCCGGCGGTGCCGACGACGCCGATGCCGATCATCAGCGCCCATTCGGTCGGTGTCGGCGTCGTCCAGAGAAAGGCGGCGGGGACGCCGAGCGCGCCCAGCACGACGGCGCCCTGCCAGAACAGGATGGTCTCGGTCCGCTCGGTATGGCCGAGCACGCGGACGGAGATCGTGATCCCGGCGCCGAACAGCGCGCCGAGGATGGCGAGCAATGCATAGCCGTTCATCGCCTCGCCGGTCGGCCGCAGCATGATGAGGACGCCGACGAAGCCGACCGCGATGGCCACCCAGCGCCGTCGGTCCACGACCTCGCCGAGGATGACGATGGCGAGCAGCGTCACGAACAGAACTTGCGAGAAACCCAGCGCCGTCGCCTCCGCCATGGGCAGGTAGATCAGCGCCGTGAAGCCGCACAGCATGGCGAAGAGCGAGAACAGCCCGCGCAGCAGCTGCAGCCCCGGCCGGCCCGTATGCATGATCCTCGGCAGCGCGCGGCCGACCATCAGGCCGAGGATCAGTGTCATCACCAGCTGGCGAACGATCAGGATCTGCGGCAGCGGCACGCGCTCGCCCGTCAGCTTGATCAGGGTCATCATCATCGAGAAGACGACGAAGGCGGCGATCATCAGCAGCGAGCCGCGCATGTTCGGCGTCGCCGCGGACCACCAGCCGCGCGCGCGCTGCAGGTGGCGGGGCCGCGCGGTCGGCACGGCATTCGCCGCCGCCGGCAGGGCGGTGGCGGCGAGGATGGATGCGGCAGCCGCGAGGCTGTCGGCGGTTCCCCCAGGGAGGTCGACCTCACGCACGATCGCCTCCGGCCGCCCCTCCTCGTCGAGGTCGGCGCGCCAGTCGGCACACTCTTGGCTCATGCGCCCTCCGGGGCGGAACGAACGGCCCGAAGGATGCTCACGCGGCCTGCCTGAGCTCCGCCAGGGCCGGCCTGAGGCCGGTCAGCGCCAAGAGACGCTCGAGCGTCGCCCCGATACGCAGAACCATCGGCTCGTCGAAGGGACGCCCGGCGATCTGCACCGACAGCGGCAGGCCGGAGGCCGAGAAGCCGGCCGGCATCGACATGGCGGGATTCCCGGTCACGTTGAAGGGCATGGTCTGGATCGGCCAGTTCGGCGGAAAGGCGTCCGACATGCTGTCGAAGCGGGCGGCCGGCGCCAGCGCCGAGGCGCACAGGATCGCATCATAGCGCTTCAGCAGGTGATGGTTGACGGCGACCGCCAGCTCCCGGCGCAGGCGATAGGCCTGCGTGAGATCTGCGCCGCTGGTGAGCGCGCCGAGGATCATGCGGGTGAAGGTCAGCTTGCCGAAATCGAGCGGGCGCTCACGATAATCCTTTTCGTGGATGGCGAAAGCCTCCGAGAACATGATGACGCGGCCGACCGCGTTGAACAGCTCGTAGTCGGGCAGCGTCACCTCCTCGACGATGGCGCCCGCCCCGGCGAGAAGGCTCGCGGCATTGTCGATGGCCGCGACCACCTCCGGCGAGACGCCCTCCGCCTCGGCGAAGAAGTGACGGGGCATGGCGATCCTGAGGCCGCTCACGCCCCAGTCCAGTCCGCGCCGGAAATCCGGCTTCGGCACGTCGGCGCTGGCCGGATCGAGCGGGTCGTAGCCGGTGATGACCTCCATGGTGAGGGCGGCGTCCTCGACGGTCCAGCTGAGCGGGCCGCAATGGTCGAGCGTGTAGGAGAGCGGGAAGACGCCGCGCCGCGAGACGAGCCCGTAGGTCGGCTTGAGGCCGACCGTGCCGCAATAGGCGGCCGGGCCGCGGATCGAGCCGCCGGTGTCGGAGCCCATCGCCATGCGGCAGATGCCGGCCGCCACGGCCGCCCCCGAGCCCGAGGAGGACCCGCCCGGAATGTGCTCCGGGTTCCAGGGATTGCGGGCCGGCGGGAACGGCAGATCGAAGCTCGGGCCGCCGAGCGCGAACTCGTGCGTCGACAGCTTGCCGAGCAGCACGCCGCCGCCCGCCTTCAGCTTCGCCGCTACCACGGAATCGGCGGCGGGCACGTTGTCGACCAGTAGCTTGGAGTGGCAGGTCGTGCGGATGCCGGCCGTGTCGTAGATGTCCTTGAGGGCATAGGGCACGCCCTGCATCGGGCCGGCATCGATGCCCGCCTCGAAGGCCGCGTCCGCCGCGGCGGCATCGGCGCGCGCCCGCTCCGCCGTCACCGTGATGAAAGCGTCGAGCGCGCCGTCGAGCGCCGCGATCCGCGCCAGCGCATGCTCGGTGAGCGCCGTCGAGGTGACGGTCCCGGAGCGCAGCGCCGCTCCGGCTTCGGCGATCGAGAGCTCGTGCAGAGGCTTGGTGGTCCCGGTCGCGGGCATCTCAGGCTCCCTTCATCAGTGTGACGAGCGAGAAGGTGTTGGAGGGCTCGGCCGCGGCCGTGCGCGGCTGGCGCAGCAGCGCGGTCAGCCGCTTGAGGTCTGCATAGCCGGCCAGCACGGCCTCCATCCGGTCCGCCGGAACGGCGACGCCGGCCCGTTCGAGCAGCACCTCCAGTTCGCGCCTCCGATCGGCCGCGCTCGTCTCACTCATCGTCTTTCGCCCTTGTGCTGGATGTCGGGGAGCACGATGCAACCGCCATGCCATGATCAGTCCATTGTATCCAATTGGCCCTCAGGCAGCCCGAGAAGGTGGCTGGCGTCGGCATGCCGTCGCCACCGGACGGCGCCTGGTAAGCGTCGGTGGTCTCGGCCGCCGGCGGCCGGTCGGGCGGCGCCCGACGACGATCGGCTTGCGCCTACAGATTGGGCTTCGGACCAATTTTTGTACACATTTTTCGCAAGCTATTGAAGCAGCCTCGGAGCAAGTCGTCGCCGGCGCAGGCCGTGCGATCCGCCTGGATCCGGATCGAGCGAATGCATCGCTGCCGAGCCTCTCGCGGCTCCTGTCCAATCTCGCGGCAGGGGCTGCATTGAATACAATCGCTCAGACTGGCACGGCGCTTGCTGAATCAGCGACTGCCGGTGGTGCGAGCGCGGCGCGCTCGCCGCGCTCGGCGGCCTCGCATTGCGAAGCGGCCGGCGCGATGCGGCTCGGATGCGATCGCCGCGCAGGCGACGGCCGAAGGGCCGGAGGGCGCGCGTTCGCCGGCAAGGAACTCGTTTCGACTCGAGCCCCGTCACCCGAAACCCAGGAGCGTCCCGTGCATACCATCGCGATTCCGGACTACATCGTGCAGCGCGTTATGGAACGGCGCGGTCGCGTCCGGCTGTTCGAGGCGATCGATCCGGCGCGCACGGCGCTGGTCGTGGTCGATCTGCAGAACGGCTTCATGGCGCCGGGCCAGCCGGCCGAGATCGCCTTCGCCCGCGAGATCGTGCCGAACGTCAACCGCATCGCCGCCGCGCTGCGGGCCGCCGGCGGCGTGGTCGTCTACATCCAGAACACGATCACGGACGCGACGCAGGCGGACTGGTGCGTCTGGTTCGACAACTTCACCAAGGGCAGCTTCAAGGAGCGCATGATCGCCGCCTTCACGCGCGGCAGCTTCGGCCATGCGATCTACCCGGAGCTGGAGGTCCTGCCGCAGGACTGGAAGGTCGAGAAGCAGCGCTTCGGGGCATTCGTGGAAGGATCCTCCACGCTGCATGCGCAGCTTCAGGCGCGCGGCATCGATACGCTGATCATCGTCGGCACCGCGACCAATGTCTGCTGCGAATCCACGGCGCGCGACGCGATGATGATGAATTACAAGGTGATCTTCGTGTCGGATGCCAATGCCTGCCGCACCGACGAAGAGCACAACGCGACGCTCGCCAATATCCTGGCGCTGTTCGGCGACGTGCAGTCGACCGAGGAGTCTTTGGCGACGATCGCCGCCGGCACGAGGCTCTTGCAGGCGGCCGAGTGACCGGCTCCGCTCCCCGGCGCCCCCCTCGGGGAGCGCCCGGGACCGGCATGCTCTCGGGCGCGGATCGCCCGCCGGGGCCCGACGCGATCCATGCGCAGCATAAATATTGTGCGCTGCAGCATCAGAACGCCCCGTTCGCGGGAAGCGCTTGCCACATCGTGCCTCTTGATGGCGCGATTGTGTGCAATCTATCCGAAAGGCTAACGCCGCTCGGGCGCGAGAACGCGCCGCAAAGCACTCACGAACGGCGGAGAGCCCGTCTTTTCAGCAATTTAGAGCCGGGCCGAAATCGAGGCGGCAGGCAGCTTGCAGCCCCCTCCGATAGAATTGGACACAATCCCGGAAGCTTGGCACGGGCCTTGCAAACTTCCCGACACGCCGCTCCTGGCTTCGTTCGCACCCGGAGAATAGCTGGCATGCCTCATCCTCTGAAAATCGCTCGCGCCAAAACGCTTCGTCTCGCCGCCGGCATCGCCCTGCCGCTCGCGGTGCTGCTGGGCATGGGGCCGGTCCAGGCCGAGACGACGCTGCGCGTCGCGATGACGGCCGGCGACATCCCGGATGTGACGGGCCAGCCCGACCAGGGGTTCGAAGGCTATCGCTTCGTCGGCTACACGCTCTACGACTCGTTGATCCTGTGGGATCTTTCGCGCTCCGATGTCGAGGCGACGCTGACGCCAGGTCTCGCCACCAAATGGTATATCGACCCCAAGGATAGTCGGCGCTGGATCTACGAGCTGCGCAAGGATGTGAAGTTCCACGACGGCTCGGACTTCAATGCCGACGTCGTGCTCTGGAACATTTCGCGCCTTATCGACGACAAGGTCCCGCACTTCAATGCCAAGTAGTACGCGGCGATGCGTACGCGCACGGTCAACATCGATCATGCCGAAAAGATCGACGATTATACGGTCGCGATCGTCACCAAGGAGCCGGACTCGCTCGCCTATATCCAGATGAGCTTCTGGATGATGATCTCGAAGGCGCAGTTCGAGAAGGCGGGCTCTTACGAGAAATACGCCCAGATGCCATCCGGCACCGGCCCTTACCGCTTCGCCCGCCTGGTGCCCCGCGAGCGGCTCGAGCTGACGCGCAACGAGACCTACTGGAACCCCAAGCGCGTTCCCAAGCACGACCGGCTGGTGCTGTTGCCGATGCCGGAGGCGACAACGCGCGCCGCCGCCCTGCTCTCGGGCCAGGTCGATTTCATCGAGGCGCCCTCGCCCGACACGATCCCGCGCCTGGAATCGTCCGGCATGAAGGTCATCACTCTGCCCTATCCGCATAACTGGCACTACCAGTTCAACTTCGTCGACGGCCCGTTCAAGGACAAACGCGTGCGCCAGGCGGCGAACTACGCGATGGACCGCGTCGAGATGACAGAGATGCTGAACGGACTGGCCCAGGAGGGCTATGCGACCGTGCCGCCGAGCTCCCCTTACTTCGGGAAGCCGGTTCTCTACAAGCTCGACCAGGAGAAGGCGACCGCGCTGCTGAAGGAGGCCAAGTGCTATCCTTGCGAGGTCACCCTCGCGATCTCGACCTCGGGCTCCGGCCAGATGCAGCCGCTGCCGATGAACGAACTCGTCAAGGCCCAGCTCGAGGCGGTCGGCTTCAAGGTCAAGCTCGAGGTGATGGACTGGAACGCGCTGCTCGACGTCACCTTCAAGGGCCGCGAGAAGTTCCCCGCCTACCACGCCGTCAATGTCAGCCGCGCCACGCAGGATCCGTTCTCGGGCATCTTCCGCTTCGCCATGCGCAAGCAATGGGCGCCGGCCGGCGGCAATTGGGGGCACTACGAGAACCCGGAGATCGAGAAGCTGATCGTCGACATCTACAACACCTTCGACCAGGCCAAGCGCGACGCGATGATCACCAAGGTACACGAGATCATGAACGAGGACGCCGCGATGCTCTTCGTCACCCACGATCTCAATCCGCGGGCACTCTCGCCCAAGCTCAAGGGCTTCGTCCAGGCGCAGAGCTGGTTCCAGGACCTGACGCCGATCACCGTCGGCGCGGCCGACTGATCCGCAAGGCGCGGGCGGCCTGCGCATCGCAGGTCGCCGCTCCCCTCTCCAGACGAGACGCGACGCGAGCGAAGGAAATACCTCCATGTGGCACTACATTGCCCGGCGTATACTCTACGCGATCCCGATCGCGATCGGCGTCACCATCTTCTGCTTCGCGCTGGTCTTCCTCGCGCCCGGCAACCCGGTCCAGATGCTGCTCCCGGCCGATGCCAGCCAGGAAGTCGTCGATCTGATCATGAAGACCTACGGCTTCGACCGGCCGCTGCCGGTTCAATACTGGACCTGGCTGACGCGCGCCGTCGTCGGCGATCTCGGCGTCTCGATCCAGTCCAACCGCCCTGTGATCGACGAGGTGCTGCGGGCGCTGGCCAATACCGTGTTCCTCTCCTTCGGCGCGGTGATGCTCGCCTTCACCATCGCCTTCGTGCTCGGCACGCTCGCCGCCTACTACCGGGGTAGCGCGACCGACCGCGGCGTCACAGGCCTGTCGATCGTCGGCGTCTCGATCCCGAACTACTGGCTCGGCATGGTGCTGGTCATCATCTTCGCCGTCGAGCTGAACTGGCTGCCGGCGACCGGCATGGGACCCGGCGGCTCGGAGACCTTCGACCTCTTCAACTGGAACCATTTCCGGCACGTGATCCTGCCGATCGTCACGCTCTGCATGGTGCCGGTCGGGATGATCACCCGCACCACCCGCTCGGCGGTTTCCGAGGTGCTGGGAAACGACTTCGTCAACACGCTGCGGGCGAAAGGGCTCGGCGAGCTCGCGGTCATCCGGCATGCCATCAAGAACGCCATGCCGCAGATCCTCGCCGTCATGGGACTCCAGTTCGGCTACCTGATGGGCGGCTCGATCCTGGTCGAGACCATCTTCAACTGGCCGGGGACCGGCTTCCTGCTCAACAAGGCGATCCTGACGCGCGACATTCCCGTGCTGCAGGGCACGATCCTGATCCTCGCCCTCGTCTTCGTTTTCACCAACCTCGTGGTCGACCTGTTCCAGACGGCCGTCGACCCACGCATCAAGCGCTCCTGAGGTGGCCATGACCGATTTCACCGCATCGGCGCGCCTCCTCGCCGCCGAAGAAGAGGCGCCGGCCACCAAGGTCCGCGGCTACTGGCAGAATGTCGGCTACAGGCTGCGCTACGATTACGTGACGCTCTTCTTCGCCTTCGTGATCGTCGTCATCGTGGCCCTGGCGGTGTTCGCGCCGTGGATCGCCCCCAAGGACCCGTACAAGACGTCGATGGCCTACCGCCTCAGGCCGATCGGCTTCCGCGACTTCTATCTCGGCACCGACGAGCTCGGCCGCGACATCCTCTCGCGGCTGATCTACGGCGGGCGCATGTCGCTCGTGATGGGCGTGGTGCCGGTGGTCCTCGCGACATTGATCGGCGGCTTCCTCGGGGTGCTCGCCGGCTTCATCGGCGGCAAGCTGAACATGGCCATCATGCGCACGATGGACATCTTCTACGCCTTCCCCTCGATCCTGCTCGCGGTCGCGATCTCGGGCGCCATGGGCGGCGGCATGCTCAACGGCATGGTGGCGCTGACGCTCGTCTTCATCCCCCCGCTCTGCCGCATCGCCGAGACGGCGACCACCCAGGTTCGCGGGCTCGATTTCGTCGAGGCGGCCCGCGCCTCGGGCGGCTCCACCGGCTCGATCATCGGCACGCACATCCTCGGCAACGTTCTCGGCCCGATCTTCATCTACGCCTCGGGCCTCGTCTCGGTGTCGATCCTGATCGCCTCGGGCCTGTCCTTCCTCGGCCTCGGGGTCGAGCCGCCGCACCCGGACTGGGGCCTGATGCTCTCCACGCTGCGCCAGTCGATCTACGTCAACCCGCTCGTCTGCGCGCTGCCGGGCGCGATGATCTTCATCACCTCCCTCGCCTTCAACATGGTCAGCGACGGCATGCGCCAGGCCATGGATGTGAGACTGTGAAAGGGGCCGTCATGTCCAGCACCGAAGCACCGCTCAGCCGGCCGCCGCAGCTCACGCCCGTGCCGGAAGGGGACGCCCGCGACCGCGGCGGCCCCGCCCAGCCGATGCTGATCGTCTCCGATCTCAAGAAGCATTTCCCCATCAAGGGCGGCCTGCTCAACCGCACGCAGGGGCACGTCCGGGCCGTGGACGGGGTCTCCTTCAGCGTTCTGAAGGGCGAGACCCTCGGCGTCGTCGGCGAGTCCGGCTGCGGCAAGTCCACGCTGGCGCGCCTCCTGATGCACCTCATCCCCTACGACGGCGGCGAGGTGCTGTTCGACGGCGAGGCGATCGGCGACGTCCGCGGCCTCACCATGAAGGAGTTCCGGCGCGCCATGCAGATGGTGTTCCAGGACAGCTACTCCTCGCTCAATCCGCGCCTACCGGTCGAGGAATCGATCGCCTATGGCCCGCGCGTCCATGGCATGCCGGCCGAGAAAGCGCGGGGGCTGGCTCGCGAGCTCCTGGCCAAGGTCGGCCTCAGGCCCGATCTCTTCGCCCAGCGCTATCCGCACGAGCTGTCCGGCGGCCAGAAGCAGCGCGTCAACATCGCCCGCGCGCTCGCGCTCGAGCCACGCCTGCTGATCCTCGACGAGGCGGTCTCCGCGCTCGACAAGTCGGTCGAGGCGCAGGTGCTGAACCTCTTGCGCCAGCTCAAGCGCCACTTCAACCTCACCTATGTCTTCATCAGCCACGATCTCGACGTGGTGCAGTACATCTCCGACCGCGTGCTGGTGATGTATCTCGGCGAGATCGTCGAGATCGGGCCGGTGGACGCGATCTACGAGCACCCCAAGCATCCCTATACCAGGGCGCTGCTCGCCTCGCGGCTCTCCTTCGACCCGGCGGAGCGGGTGCACGAGGCGCCGCTCACGGGCGACCCGCCGAACCCGATCGACCCACCCTCGGGCTGCCGCTTCCGCACCCGCTGCCCGATGGCGGAAGCGGTGTGCGCGGAGAAATCGCCGCGGCTCCGCGGCGCCGTCGCGGCCGAGACGCATGTTGCAGCCTGCCATGTGCAGAGGCCGGGATCGGGCCACAGCCTCGCGGGCAAGGCACCGGTGCTGGTCGCGAGGCCGAAGGTCGGCTCCGCGGCGCTCGCGGCGACCGCGTGAGGAGACGCCCATGACAGCCACCGCGCCGTCCGCCGCCGCCCGCCCGATCGCCCTCGCCGCCGTCCGGCCGCTCGTCGAGGTCGAGAACCTGTCGGTGAAGTTCGTCAGCCGCGAGGCCACCGTCTCGGCCGTGAACGGGGTCTCCTTCTCAATCCAGCCGGGCGAGGTGCTGTGCATCATCGGCGAGTCCGGATCCGGCAAGTCCGTGACGATGCGCGCCCTGATGCGCCTTCTGCCCAAGGGTCGGACCAAGATCGGCGGCCGGATGCGGGTCGGCGACCACGACATCCTGAAGCTGAGCGAGCGGGAGCTGACGCAGATCCGCGGCTCCACCATCTCGATGATCTTCCAGGAGCCGATGACGGCGCTCGACCCCGTCTACACGATCGGCCAGCAGATCGCCGAGACCGTCGTCAAGCACGAGGGCTGCGCCTATGCGGACGGGCTGAAGCGCGGGCTGGAGCTGCTCGAATTCGTCAAGGTCCCCTCCCCCGAGCGGCGGCTGAAGGCCTATCCGCACGAATTGTCCGGCGGCCTGCGTCAGCGCGCCATGATCGCCATGGCCCTGTCCTGTCGGCCACAGCTCCTCCTCGCCGACGAGCCGACCACGGCGCTCGATGCGACCGTCCAGATCCAGGTGCTGGTCCTCCTGCGCAGGTTGCAGCGCGAGATGGGCATGAGCGTCATCTTCGTCACGCACGATCTCGGCGTCGCCGCCCAGATCGCCGACCGCGTCGCGGTGATGTATGCCGGCCGCGTCGTCGAGGCCGGCCCGGTGCGCGACGTGCTGATGAACCCGCAGCACCCCTACACCCGCGGCATGCTCGCCTCGTCCGTGCACGGCAGCACGCGCGGCGTCGACATCGAGGCGATCCCCGGCTCGCCGCCCGACATGCGCCGCCTGCCGCCGGGCTGCAGCTTCGCGCCGCGTTGCAAGTTCGCCGACGACGCCTGCCGCGCGGCGAGCCCGCCGGAAACCTCGCCCGCGGCCGACCGCACGGTTTGCTGCTTCAAGGTCGGCTCGCCCGCCCTCTCCTCCTGAACCCGCCTACGGAGCCTCCCATGCACAAGGTCGAGATCCCCGCCTATGTCATCGAGCATGTTCTCGCCCGGCGCGGCCTCGAGCATGTCTATGCCGACCTCGATCCGGCCCGCACCGCGCTGATCGTCGTCGATCTGCAGAACGGCTTCATGATGCCGGGCGTCGCGCATGCGCTGTGCGATACGGCACGCGAGATCGTGCCGAACGTCAACCGCATCGCCGATGCGGTGCGCCGCACCGGCGGCAAGGTGTTCTGGATCAAGAACACCCATGACGAGAGCTGCCTGACCTCGTGGTCGCATTTCCACGAGAACCTGACCCGGCCGGAGCGGCGGCAGGCGCGCGTCCAATCGATGTCCGCCGGCACGAAGGGCCATCAGCTCTGGGCCGATCTCGTGGTCGAGCCCGAGGACGAGATCGTCCAGAAGACCCGCTTCAGCGCCTTCATCCAGGGCTCGTCCGACCTCGAGTCGCGGCTGCGCGCGCAAGGGTTCGACACGCTCATCATCACCGGCACGGTGACGAACGTCTGCTGCGAATCCACCGCCCGCGACGCGATGATGCTGAACTTCAAGACGATCATGGTGACGGACGGCAACGCGGCCATCACCGATGCCGAGCACAACGCCTCGCTGATCGCCTTCTACCTGACCTTCGGCGACATCATGGACACGCAGATGCTCGTCGACTGCCTCGAGAAAAACGCCCACCTCCGCGACGCGGCCGAATAACCAGGCCCCGCGCGCCTCACCAGAGAACGACATGCCTTTATTGCCCAAGGTCGCGGTCATCGGGACCGGCGGCACCATCTGCTCGATCGGCACCGGCCCCTTCGACATCCTCGACTACGGTGCCAACGAGCGGATGCTGCACGCCGACGCGCTCGTCGCGATGTTCCCGGAGGTCGGCGAGCACGCCGAGCTGATTGCGGTTCCCTTCAAGGCGGTGCCCAGTCCCAACATCTATTTCGACGACTGGAAGGCGCTCGTGCTGACCTGCGACCGGCTGGTCGTCGAGCATCCCGATCTCGCCGGCATCGTCATCCTCCACGGCACCGCCTCGTTGGAGGAGACCGCCTATTTCCTCGGCCTCACCGTGAAGGTGGCGGTGCCGGTCGTCGTCGTCGGCTCGCAGCGCCCTGCGAGCGCGCTGTCGACCGACGCCGGCATGAACCTCGCCAACGCGATCCGCACCGCCGCCTCGCCGCAGGCGCGCGGGCTCGGCGTGCTGGTTCTCCTGAACGACGAGATCCACGCCGCCCGCGAGGTGACGAAGACCTCGACGTTCCGGCTGCACACCTTCCGCTCGCCCGATTTCGGCGTGCTCGGCCATGCCGACGGCGACTCCATCGCCTTCTATCGCCGGCCCGTGAGGCGAGCCGCGCCCGACACCGAGTTCGACATCCGCACGCTCGATGCCCTGCCCCGCGTCGACATCGTGCTCGCCTACACCGGCTCGGACGGCACGGCGGCGCGCGCCCTCGTCGCCGCCGGGGCGAAGGGCATCGTCTCGGCCGGGTTCGCGCCGGGTTTCGCCGGCCCGGCCGACTTCGAGGTCCTGAAGGAGGCCGCCGCCGCCGGGGTGGTCGTGATGCAGTCGACGCGGGCCGGCTCGGGTCGCACCTTCAAGGGCAAGCGCCTGCGGGAGGCCGGCTTCCTGACGACGGACAATCTCACCCCGCAGAAGGCGCGGCTGCTTCTGGCGCTGGCTTTGACGATCAGCGACGATCCGGCCGAGATCGAGCGCATCTTCCTGACCTATTGAGCCGATGAGCACGATCCAGAGCGTAGCCACGGAGGACGGGCGCGACGCCCGCCGCGGCGTCGTCATGATGCTGATCGGGCTGGCGCTCTTCTCCATCCTGAACGGGGTGGTCAAGGCGCTGGCGGAGACCTTCGCGGTCGACCAGATCGTCTTCTTCCGCAACAGCATGGCACTCGTCACCCTGCTCCTGATGGCGCGCAGCGTCGGCGGCTTTCAGGCGCTGCGGGTGCGCCACCCGGCCGGCGTCGCGCTGCAGGCGCTCCTGTTCACCGCCGTGCTGCTCTTCATCTTCGTGGCCTACCGCTACATGCCGCTGGCGGACGCCACCGCCATCTCCTTTCTGCAGCCCGTGCTGGTGATGCTGCTGTCGGCGCCGCTGCTCGGCGAGAAGGTGACGCGGCTCGGCTGGATCGCGCTGCTGCTCGGTCTCGGCGGCGTGGTGCTGATGGTCCAGCCGACCGGCGGCGGCAGTGTCTTCGGCCTGACGATGTCCATCATCGGCACGCTCTTCGGCGCGCTCTCGCTGATCCAGCAGCGCAGCCTGTCGCGGATGGAGACCTCGCTCGCCATCGCCTTCTGGACGCTCGCCGGCTCGGCGCTGCTCGTGCTGCCCAGCCTCCCCTTCAACTGGGTCCAGCCGACGCCGGCGCAGTGGGCGCTGCTCCTCGGCAACGGTCTCGCGTCCGGCGCCTGCCAATATCTCACCACCCGCGCGCTCTTCCATGCGCCGGTGGCGACGATCGCCCCGCTCTCCTACACGAAGATGCTGTGGGCGCTGATCGTCGGCTTCGTCTGGTTCGGCGAGGTGCCGACGGCACTCGTGCTCGGCGGCTCGGCGATCGTCATCGCCGCGAGCGCGCTGGTCTATCTGGGGCCGAGGCGTGTTCCGACGAGGCACTCGAGCCCTCCGCTCGCCTCGACCGCGCCGGATGGGGCTCCGCCGGAGGTATTGCATACATGCCGGGCAACACGCTCCGAATAATGCACACCACCGCGTCGCAAGCATCAGTTTGACGTTGACTTGCGCGAAACCGCCTCCTAATTGCCTGCCGAGTGTACACGATCGATGCGTTTTGCTTCTCACCCGAGCATGTCGGCCTCGGCGAGGCATCTCGTTCGCCGGCTTCACCAACAAGGCTAAAACATCAAATGGCGACGCGCGGGGTCTCGGTAACCAACAAGCTCAGGGAAGCCCTTCTCGAGGGGCAGTATGCCGGCGGCATGCGCCTCAACGAGGTCGATCTGGCGGAAGCGCTCGAGGTCTCGCGAACGCCGATCCGCGCCGCGCTCTCGACGCTCGCCGCCGAAGGCCTGCTCGAGTATCGTCCCAATAGTGGCTATGCGGTCAAATCCTTCGCCGCCAAGGACATCGAGGGCATCTACCTCGTGCGCGCCAGTCTCGAAGGCCTCGGGGCGCGCCTCGTCGCCCAGCAGGGTCTATCGGACATCCATCGCGGCCTGCTGCACAAGGTGCTGATGGAGAGCGAAGAGCTGCTGAAGGTTCTAGAGGACTGGAACGACGAGGTATCCAGCCGCTGGCGTGACTTGAACGATCGCTTCCACAACACGCTGATCGAAGCCTCGGGCAACGCTCACCTGGCGATGATGCTGCGCAAGTCGCGTGAGATTCCTCTGCTCAACCAGCTCAAGTTCCGCTGGTTCGACGTGGCGACGCTGCTTCGCGCGCATGACGACCATAGCCAGATCTTCGCCGCCATCACGAGCGGCCAGGTCGTGCGCGCCGAAGGCATCGCCGCCGAGCACGTCTATCGCTCGGGCCAGCGCATCGTCGAGCACTGGCGCAAGATGGAGACCCGCAAGCCGGTCGTGGCGACCAAGGCGCGGGCCGCCTGACGGAGTTGCTCGATACGGCACGGCCCGCAGGCCGCGCCGTTCGAGCGTCCGATCACGCCGCCTTCGACAGCGCGGCCATGTCCGGACGACGGTCGCGCCAGGGCGTCGCCTGCTCGAAGGCGTGCGCCGCCCGCAGCAGCACGGCCTCGGCGAAGGGTCGCGCGGCGAGCTGGATCGAGACCGGCAGGCCATTGGGACCGAAGCCCGAGGGCACGCAGATCGCCGGCATGCCGGTCAGGTTGAACGCCATGGTGAAGTTCGGCTTGTCGAGATTGTCCCAGCGCGGCACCTCGTCGATCGGTGGCGCCTCGTCGGGATTGCCGGCCGTCAGCACGACATCGACGCCGGCCATGGCGGCCGCCATCTCCGCGATCAGCTCGCGCCGCCGGCGCATCGCCTGGACATAGTCCATGCCGGTGCAGAGCGCCGCGAGGACGAGCCGATCCCGATAGCGCTGGCCGAACTTCTCGGGGCTCGTCAGCATCATCGCCTCGTAGGCGGCGCCGCGCTCGACCGTGGCGATGAAGAAGCCGGCCGCGTTGTAGTCCTGCATGGACGAAAGCTCGATCTCAACGACCTCCGCGCCTTGGCTCTCATAAGCCGCGACGGCCGCGTCGATGCCGGCCTGCACGGCTTCGGCGACCGGCCGGTCGATCTCGTGCCAGCGCCGGATCACGCCGACCTTCAGCCCCTCGGCCCCTTTGGCGAGGCCGGCGCTGTAGTCCGGCACGGGCCGCTTGGCGCTCGCCGGATCGGCCGGATCATGGCCGGCGAGCGCCTGCAGCATCAGCGCGCAGTCGGCGGTGGTCCAGGCCATCGGGCCGATATGGTCGAGCGAATAGGCGGCCGGCGCGACGCCCGAGCGGCTGACGAGCCCGTAAGTCGGCTTCAGCCCGACGATGCCGCAAAGCGCGGCCGGCCCGCGGATCGAGCCGCCCGTATCGGTGCCGAGCCCGCCGAGCACGAGCCCGGCCGCGACCGCGGCCCCCGTGCCGCTCGAGGAGCCGGCCGTGAAGTGCGCGGTGTTCCACGGGTTGCGGGCGGGCGGCCAGGGCAGCTCGAAGGAGGGGCCGCCATCGGCGAACTCGTGCGTGGTGAGCTTGCCCATCAGCACGGTGCCGGCGGCGTCGAGCGCCGCCGCGCAGGTCGCATCCCGGTCGGGTATGTTGCCGACATTGTGGGCGGACTGGCAGGTCGTCAGGATGCCCTTGGTGTCGATGATGTCCTTGAGGCCGATCGGGATGCCGTGCAGCGGCGATCTCGGCCCCGAGGCCCGGATCTCGGCTTCCGCTTTCTTGGCATCGGCGCGGGCGCGATCCTCGGTCAGGGTGACGAAGGCGTGCAGCTCGGGCTCGAAGGCCTTGACGCGATCGAGACACATTGCGGTGAGCTCGACCGGCGAGAGCTTGCCCGCCTTGATCAGGGCCGAGGCCTCGCTGATGGTCGGGATGTCGGCGCTCATCGGGCGGCCTCCTCGGCGGGAAAGTCGAACATGTGCGCGGGCTCGGCCATGTAGCCGCGCTCGCCTCTGATCCGCGCCGCCATCTCGAGGATGTAGCCGTAGGCCTGCGCGTATTCGGCGACCTGCTCCGGCGTCAGGTCGAAGCCGGCGCGCGCCAGGAAGGCGCTCATCTGCGCTTCGGATGCGATCGGTATGGGCATGGGCTCGAGTCTCCTTCGGGGCGGATGCCCGCATCGTCGCGGGCGGCGAATGCGCGACCGGCTAGGCGGGCACCTGGCGCTGCTTGCGGCGCTCGTCCTGGAAGATGAAGCCGGTCGCGGCCATCACGATCGCGGCGCCGATCAGCGCCCATTGATCGGGCATCTCCCGGTAGGCGAGCCAGGCGAACACGGCGATGAAGGGCAGACGGGCGAAGTCGAACGGCATGACCGTCGACGCCGGCGCGTTGCGCAACGCCAGGAACAGCGTCAGACCGCCGACGAACATGGCGACGGCCATCACCACGAGGACCAGCAGGATCTCCAGTGATGGCATGCGCCAGTAGAGGATGGCGGGAACGACGCCGGTCACCACCGGGATCAGGGTGGTTATGGCGACGATCCGGCTCATGCTCTCGATCTGCGTCAGCCGCTTGGACACGAGATACATCGAGGCCATCGACAGGGTGGAGACCATCAGCGCGACGGTGCCGGCGTCGAGCGCGACGAAGCCCGGCCGGGAGATCACCATCACCCCCGCGAAGCCGACCAGCACCGCGACCCAGCGGCTGCGCGAGACGCTCTCGCCGAGCAGGACGCCGGCGAGCGCGGTGACGATGATCGGCGCCGCGAACGTCATCGCCGTCGCCTTGGCGAGCGGCACATGCGCGAGCGCATAGAACCAGGTCAGGTTCGAGATGCAGCCGACCGCCGTCATGAGGGCGTAGAGCTTGCGCTTCTCGGTCCGGTCCGGCAGCTCTGCGCCGCCCCGCAGATGCGGCCAGACGAAGACGAGCATGATCACGTTCGTCAGGAAGCTGATCTGGAACGGGTGCAGCTCCGTCGCGATCAGGCGCACGAGCGAATTGCCGCCCGCCAGACAGGCGGTGCTGAGGATCATCCAGAGGATGCCGGCCTGGACCGTGTTGCGGGCATAGGTCATGGCGCGGCAGGCCCTTCACAGATCGCAATTGCCTTGTTGCGGCCCCGCCGGGGCCGCGACGCCGGTCGTCTCATGCCGCCAGCAGCGCCGGCCGGACGGAGCGCCAGTCGGTAGCCTGCTCGTAGGCATGGCCGAGCTGGAAGACGGTCGCCTCGTCGAAAGCATGCCCGATGAGCTGCATGGCGACCGGCAGCCCGGTGCCGCTCTCGTAGCCGGCGCAGACGGCGAGCGCCGGCAGGCCGGTGACGTTGAACGGCATGGTGATCGAGGGCTTCTCGTACATCAGCCATTTCGGCACCTTGTCGATCGGCGGCGCCGGGAAGGGCGAGCCGGCCGTCAGCAGCGCGTCGAAGCCCATCATCGCCTCGGTGACGGCGGCGACGAGCTCCTGCCGCCGCCGCAGCGCCTGCACATAGTCCGCGCCCGTCAGGAACCCGCCCATGCTGATCCGGTCGCGTGCGATCTCGCCGTAGAGCTCCGGGGTCGCACGCAGATCGGCCTCGTGGATCGCGAAGGCCTCGGACGACATGATGACGATGCCGACGGCGGCGAAATCCATCAGTGGCGGCAGCGTCACGTCCTTGACCTCGCAGCCGAGCGCCCGAAAGACGGCGATCGCCTCCTCGACCGCCGCCAGCACCGATGGCGCCGCTTCGTGGTCCTTCTCGTGGAAATGGCGGATGACGCCGATCGTCTTGCCCTTCACCGGCTCGCCGAGCTTGCCCGCGAAGTCCGGGGTCGCGACATCGGCGCTGGCCGGATCGAGCGGGTCGTGGCCCGCCATGGCCTGCAGCATCAGCGCCGCATCCTCGACCGTCCAGCACATCGGCCCGGCGTGATCCAGCGATTGCGACAGCGGCAGGATGCCCCGGCGCGAGAGCAGCCCGTAGGTCGGCTTGATGCCGGCCAGCCCGCACAGCGAGGACGGGCTGCGGATCGAGCCGCCGGTGTCGGAGCCGGTCGCGCCGAGCACCATGCCGGTCGCCACCGCGGCGCCGGAGCCGGACGAGGAGCCGCCGGTGGTGCGGGTCGTGTCCCACGGGTTGAGGGCAGGCGGCGTGAAGAGGTCGAAGGACGGCCCGCCGATGGCGAACTCGAAGGTGCCGAGCTTGCCCATGATCACCGCGCCGCTCTCCCTGAGCTTCGCGACGGTGAAGGCGTCCTCGGCGGGAACACGGTCCTTGAGCAGGTTCGAGTGTCCTGTCGTCGCCACCCCTTGCGTGTCGTAGATGTCCTTCAGCCCGACCGGGATGCCGTGCATCGGGCTGCGAGGGCCGCCCGCGAGGATCTCCGCTTCGGCCGCTTCGGCCGCCTCCAGAGCCAGCTCCGGCGTGAAGGCGACATAGGTGTTGAGGGTGGCGTCGAGCGCTTCGGTGCGCGCGATGCAGGCTTTCGTCAGCTCCACCGGCGAGAGCTTGCGCTCGGCGATCAGCGTCGAGGCCTCGCGGATGGTGAGCAGCGTCGGATCGCTCGTCATCTCAGCGGCTCGCAGGGGCGAAGATGTGCGCCGGCTCCGCGTCGTAGCCGCGCGGCTTGCGCACGCGCTCGCGCATCGCCTGCAGCAGCCCATAGGCGCCGCGCATCTCGTCCATCTTCTCGGGCGGGACGCTGATGCCGGCCCTGTCGAGCAGCACCTTGAAATCTTCGGGTGAGATGGTCTGGCTCATGCTGGTCTCCACGCGGGGATTGTCGGAATCACTCGGCCGCCATGGCGTGCTCGGCCCATTGCGCCGGGCGTGCATCGCGGAACGCGGTCGCCTTCTCGAAAGCGCTGCCGACGCGCAGCACGAGGTCGTCCTGGAACGGGCGGCCGATGATCTGCATGTTCAGCGGCAGCCCGGCCTCCGAGAATCCGGAGCAGACCGAGAGCGCCGGCGAGCCGGTGAGATTGAACGGGCGGGTGAAGGATGGCCGCGCGCGCGACATCAGGTTGCCGAGATCGCCGAGCTTCGGCGCGACGCCCGGCATCGTCGGAGTGATCAGGATGTCGACGGTCTCGAACACCGCCGCGATCTCGCCAATCAGGCGGCCGCGCTCGCGCAGCGCGTTGACATAGTCGCTGGCGCGCACGAAGGCGCCCATCATGATGCGCTGGCGGGCGAGCTCGCCATAGAGCTCCGGCGTCGCCTTCAGCGCCTCCTCGTGGATGGCGAAGGCTTCCGGGCGCGAGATCAGCGCCGCGGCGTCGCCATAGGCGGCGAGCG
Source organism: Pseudomonadota bacterium (assembly GCA_023430145.1). GTDB lineage: Bacteria > Pseudomonadota > Alphaproteobacteria > Rhizobiales > Methylopilaceae > JAEZCD01. The sequence goes on along the minus strand of JAEZCD010000335.1, from coordinate 16,298 downwards.
GCGACAGCGTGACGTCGACGACCGTGCAGCCTAGATCCCGGAAGGTATCGAGGGCGGCCTCGATGCCTGCCTTGATCTCGGGATCGATCTCGGCGTCGGTCTCGAAGAAGTGGCGGACGACGCCGATGCGCAGTCCCTTCACGTCCTTGCCCACGGAGCCGAGAAAATCGGGCTTGGCGACGTCGGCGCTGCCGGGGTCGAGCGGGTCGTATTCGGCGAGCACGTCCATCATCAGCGCGCAGTCCTCGCTCGTCCAGCACATCGGGCCGCCATGGTCGAGGCTGAAGGAGAGCGGCAGGATGCCCCGCCGGCTGACGAGGCCGTAGGTCGGCTTCAGGCCGGCGATGCCGCACCAGGCGGCCGGTCCGCGGATCGAGCCGCCGGTGTCGGTGCCCATGGTGCCCATGGCGAGGCCGGCCACAATCGCCGCGCCCGCGCCGGAGGAGGATCCGGCCGGATCATGGGCGAGGTTCCAGGGATTCTTGGCCGGCGGCCAGGGCAGGTCGAAGGAGGTGCCGCCGATGGCGAACTCCCAGGTCGAGAGCTTGCCCAGCAGGATCGTGCCGGCTTCGGCGAGCAGCCGCGTCGTCGTCGCATCCTCGGCCGGGACGTGGTCCTTGTAGAGCGCGGAATGGCCGGTCGTGGCGATGCCCTTGGTGTTGTAGATGTCCTTGAGGGCGATCGGCACGCCGTGCAGCGGCCCCTTGTAGCCGCCCTTCATGATCTCGCCCTCGGCCTTGCGCGCGGCGGCCATGGCCTCCTCGGGCAGCACGCGGATATAGGCGTTGAGCTGCCCGTCGAAGGCCTCGATCCGCTGGAGATAGGCTGCGGTCAGCTCGACCGGGGAGAGCTTCTTGGCCTTCAGCAGCGACGCGGCCTCGGCGATGGTCAGATCGTGCAGCGCGGTCATGGCGGCCTCCCTCACTTGGTCCAGAGCCGGAGCGCGTGCACGGGCTCCTGCAGGTAGCTGCGCTCGATGCGGATGTTGCGGGCGGCGATCTCGAGATCGGCGACGGAGCTCTTCAGGGCCTCGAGCGTCTCCGGGCCGACCTTCAGGCCGTACTCGGCGAGCTTGGCCTCGATCGGGATTGGCGTTGTGGGCGTGTCGGTCATGACGGCCTCTCTGGATGCATCGGAGGGAACGGGGAGCGGCTCATTCGGCGGCGAGGCCGAGCTGCGTGGCGGCTTCGAGATCGGGCCGGCGCGCGCGCCAGGCGGTGGCGGCCTCGTAGGCCTCGGCCGCGCGATAGATCGTCGCCTCGCCGAAGGGGTGGCCGGCGATCTGCACCGACAGCGGCAGGCCGGAAGCCGAGAAGCCGCAGCACATCGTCAGCGAGGGCATGCCGGTCACGTTGAACGGGAAGGTCAGCGGCGGATTGGTGAAGATGCCGAATTTCGGGACTTCGGTGATCCGCGGCGCCGGCGTCGCGGTCGCGGCGCAGACGATGACGTCGAGGCCCGACATGACCTTCGCCACCGCCGCGACGAGCTCGGCGCGCAGGCGCATCGCCTGCACGTAGTCGCTCGCGTCGACGAGGCCCGCGATCAGCAGCCGGTCGCGCAGGATCTCGCCATAGAGCTCCGGCCGCGCCTTGATGTCGGGCTCGTGGACGGCGAAGGCCTCCGCGAGCAGGATCATGAGGCCGCAGGCGGCGAAGTCGCCAAGCGGCGGCAGGGTGACCTCCTCCACCGTGGCGCCGAGATCGGCCAGCGTCGTCGCGACCGCGGCGACCGCGCCCTGCACCTCCTCGGTCGCGCCCGCCTCCGCCCCGAGCGCGGGCGCATAGCCGACGCGCAGGCCCTTCACGCCCGCGCCGAGCAGCGCCTCGGGCACTGGGTCCGGCCGGTCGGCGCTGGCCGGGTCCAGCCGGTCGTGGCCGGCCAGCACTTTCATGAGGAGGGCGTTGTCCTCCACCGTCCAGGTCATCGGGCCGATATGGTCGAGGCTCTGCGAGAGCGGCAGCACGCCGCGCCGGCTGACGAGCCCATAGGTCGCTTTCATCCCGACGATGCCGCAGAACGCCGCGGGCAGGCGGATGGAGCCGCCCGTATCGGTGCCGAGCGCCGCCGGCAGCAGGCCGGCCGCCACCGCGGCGCCCGAGCCGGAGGACGAGCCGCCGGTGAAATGGTCGAGATTCCACGGGTTGCGGGCCGGCGGGAACGGCAGGTCGAAGGATGGGCCGCCCATCGCGAATTCATGGGTGGCGAGCTTGCCGAGGATGACGGCGCCCGCCGCCTTCAGCTTCTGCGTGACGAAGGCGTCGTCGCGCGCCCAGTTGTCCATCAGCTGATGCGAGTGCGCGGTGGTGCGCACCCCCTTGAGGTCGATGATGTCCTTCAGGCCGACCGGCACGCCGTGCAGCGGCCCGCGGCCGAGGCCGGCCATCACCTCGTCCTCGGCCTTCTTCGCCTGCGCCAGCGCGAGATCGGCCGTCACCTCGATGAAGGCGTGGGTCAGCCCGTCGAGGGCGGCGATGCGGGCGATGAGGGCTTTGGTCAGCTCGACCGGCGAGACGGCCTTGGCCGCGATGCTCCTGCCGAGCTCTGCGACGGTCATGAAGTGCAGCGGAGCGGACATGGCTCGGCCTCCGGCGAATGGGTGGCGACGGGAGGGACGGCGCGGGGGCGGCAACTACCCCCGCACCTGGCGACGGGCGGTCAGTCGAGGCTGATGGTGACGAAGTCCTGCATCCAGCTCTGTGCCGGCACGAATCCCTTGACCTTGGGCGACATCGCTCGCGGATTCAGGTCGTGGACGATGAACAGGCGGCCTGCCTGCTCGCTGATGATCTCGTGCAGGCGGTTGAACATGGCGAGCGACTTCTCGGGCTCGAACGTGTTCATGGCCTTTTCGGCGACCTCGTCGAATTCCTTGTTGTCGAACCAGCCCCAGTTCAGCCCACCCGGCGCGCGCCGGGCGGTGGCGAAATGGCTGATCATGCCGGAGACGGGGTCGACCGAGCCGAGACTGATATTGATCGCGTCATAGGTCGGGGCGCGCTCCCAGCCCTTGAAGAACAGGTCGAGCAGCGCGTTCCAGTCCAGCACCTCGAACTTGACCTGGAAGCCGACCGCCTCGAGCTGCGCCTTGACCAGCTCGTTCATCGGCAGCGGCTGCATCTGGCCGGAGCCGGAGGTCGAGATGCCGACCGTGATGGCGCACGGGTAGCAGCCCGCCTCCTTGAGCAGCGCCGTCGCCTTCGCAGGGTCGTAGGGATAGGTCTTCGGCTTGCCGTAGATCGCCTGCTGCGGCGTGAACAGCGCCTCGCTGGGCTGGGCGATGCCGCCCAGCATCTCCACCATCTCGGCGCGATCCATGGCATGGTTGGCGGCCTGGCGGACGCGTAAGTCCTTGAACGGGCCGCGCTGGAAATTGAACTGGTAGTGCCAGTTGTGGGGATAGGGCAGCGTCGTCACGCGCATGCCGGCGGCGCGCAGGCGCGGCAGCGTGTCGGGCGACGGCGCCTCGATGAAGTCGACCTCGCCGGACAGCAGCGCAGCAGCGCGCGTCGTCGCCTCCGGCATCGGCAGCAGCACCATCCGGTCGTGCTTCGGGATGCGGGCCGGGTTCCAGTAATCGGGGTTGCGCACGAGCTCGAGTCGCTCGCGCGGCACAACGGAGCCGAACGTGTAGGGGCCCGACCCCTTCGGCGCGAGCGCATAGACCTTGTAGTCGTAGCCGGCCTTCTCGAGCGCGCACTTCGAGATCACGAACCAGACGGCCATGTTGTAGGGGAAGACCGACTCCGGCACCTTGGTGTCGATGGCGATGGTGTAGTCGTCGATCTTGACGGCGCCGGCGACGTTGACGGTGCGCGAGCGGTTGCGGGCGAAATGCACCGGGTTGAACTGCGGCGCCTTGTCGTCGGTGATGCGGGCGATGCTCCACAGCGCGGCGTCGGCGTTCCAGGGACAGCCGTCGTGGAACTTCACGTCGCGCCGCAGCTCGAATATCCAGCGCTTCTTGTTGGCGGGATCGGGATACCATTTGGTAGCGAGGCCCGGCGCCAGCGGCGCCTCGCGGTCCGACCGCGTCAGATCCCAGTTCAAGAAGCTGTCGTAGAGCGAGAAGCCGACGAAGCGCTGGCCCTCGGCGCCCTGGTCGGGATGCCCCGTCCAGTCCGGTATGTCGCCCGCGGTCATCGCGACCCGCAGGACCTTCTCCTCGGCCCCGGCCTGCGCGCCCGAAAGGGACGACAGCGTCAGGCTCAACAGGCCGAGCGCGGCAAGCATGCGCCCGCGCGCCGGGCGCGGGTGGACGAGTGGAAAGGTTGGAAACGGCATCCGGTCCTCCAGCGGTTCGGAAGGCGCCTGCCGCGACGCCGTCCGCGCAGGAAGGTATGCAATCGCCATGCCAGTGCGTTGAGATTGTATCCAACGTCCTTCCTATCGAGGACCTGCCGCCTCCCCTCGCGCCTAGGTGTGAAGGGCGCCCGGGCGGCCGCGCAGGCGCGCGGGATCGATCTCCTTCCCGAAAACCGTCTTGCTGTTCAATCCTATAGGCTGTGCGCACACGAGCGTTGTCGGCACGCGCCTCGCCCACGCGTTCCCGGTCCCCCTGCTAGGAACCGAACCGCAGGGCGCCTGTCGGGCGCCCATATTTGGATACAATATGAGCTTGGCGGACCGTTTGCTGTGCAGTCGCGCTGACGACCGCCCCCGTGCCGTGAGACTCGCCGGCGCGTGACGGGTTCGCAGCCTCCGCGGGGGCCGCCGCCTCAGCCGATCGGCCGGCACTCCTGCAGGCGGTGATGCCGGACGCCGAGGGCCGCCAGCTCGCCCGAGAGGCGGGCGAGCTCCCCCTCCCCGAGCAGTCCCGGATCGACGGTCGTCCGCACGTCGACGGCGATGCCGGCGGCGAGCACCCGCGACAGGCTCGCGCGCGCCTTGTCGCCGCTTCCCGGAACGCCGGTTACGCGGGCGTAATCGTCGAACGGCGCCTTCACGTCGAAGCCGATCCAGTCGACGAGCGGCAGCACGGCGGCGAGCCGATCCGGATAGGGCCCGGCGGTGTGCAGGCCGATGCGGAAGCCGAGGCTCCGCACCATCCGCATCGCCGCCGGCAGCGCCGCCTGCAGGGTCGGCTCGCCGCCGGAGAAGACGACCGCGTCGAGCAGGTCGCGACGCCTCTCGAGAAAGGCGAGCACCCGCGGCCAGGCGATCGGCTCGCCCGCATGCGCTGGCAACAAATGCGGGTTGTGGCAGTAGCGGCAGCGCCACGGGCAGCCCTGGCAGAAAACCGTCGCCACGAGCTCGCCCGGCCAGTCGCAGGTCGAGAGGCGCGCGAGCCCGCCGACGCGCAGCTCAGCCGAGGCGGGCCCGCGCCTCGGTGAAGAACTTGCGCTCATCGAACTCGCCCTTCTTGCCGCGATTGAACGACGAGACCGGCCGGTGATAGCCCATCACGCGCGTCCAGATCTCGCAGGGCTGGCGCTCCTCGTCGCGCAGCACCGGCTCGGTGCCGGGCTTCTCGGCAGGCTTGTCTGCGGTCATGTCTAGTCTCCTTGCGGATCAATGCGCGGCGGCCAGCCGCCTGGCGGCCAGAAGCTCGGCATCGCAGGTCGGGCAGAAGGCGTGCTCGCCCGCGAGATAGCCGTGCTTCGGACAGATCGAGAAGGTGGGCGTCACCGTGATGTAGGGCAGTCGAAAGTTCTCGAGCGCCCGCCGCACCAGCTTCATGCAGGCTGTGCTCGAGGACAGCCGCGACTGCATGTAGAGGTGCAGCACCGTGCCACCGGTATACTTGCACTGCAGCTCCTCCTGACGCTCCAGCGCCTCGAAGGGATCGTCGGTGAAGCCGACCGGCAGCTGGCTGGAATTGGTGTAGTAGGGATGGTCGTCTGTGCCGGCCTGCAGAATGCCGGGGAAGCGCTTGCGATCCTCCTTGGCGAAGCGGTAGGTCGTGCCCTCCGCCGGCGTCGCCTCGAGATTGAAGAGGTGCCCGGTCTCCTCCTGGAAGCCGATGATGCGCAACCGAATATGGTCGAGGAGGCGGACCGCGAAGGCGTGCCCGAAGGCCGTCGTGATGTCCTCGCGGTCGCCGGTGAAGTTGCGGATCATCTCGTTGACGCCGTTGACGCCGAGCGTCGAGAAATGATTGCGCAGCGTGCCGCGATAGCGGCGCGTATAGGGGAACAGGCCGTCGTCCATGTAGCGCTGCACGACCTTGCGCTTGATCTCGAGGCTGTCGCGGCCGAGCTCCAGCAGCCTGTCGAGCCTTTCCAGCAGAGCAGGCTCGTCGCCGCGGTGCAGGAAGCCGAGACGGGCGCAGTTGATGGTGACAACGCCGACCGATCCGGTCTGCTCGGCGCTGCCGAAGAGCCCGTTGCCGCGCTTCAGCAGCTCCCTCAGGTCGAGCTGCAGCCGGCAGCACATCGAGCGGACCATGTTCGGCTTCAGCTCGGAATTGACGAAGTTCTGGAAGTAGGGAAGCCCGTACTTCGCCGTCATGGCGAACAGCCGCTCGGCGTTCTCGCTCTCCCAGGGAAAGTCCGGCCCGATGTTGTAGGTCGGGATCGGGAAGGTGAAGACGCGGCCCCGCGCATCGCCGCGCGTCATCACCTCCATGTAGGCGCGGTTGATCATGTCCATCTCGGCCTGCAGCTCGCCATAGGCGAACGGCATCGGCTCGCCGCCGATCACGGGCGCCTCGTCGCGCAGATCCTCCGGGCACCTCCAGTCGAAGGTGAGGTTGGTGAAGGGCGTCTGCGTGCCCCAGCGCGAGGGGACGTTGAGATTGTAGACGAGCTCCTGGATCGCCTGCAGGACCTCGCCATAGCCGAGCCGGTCCTTGCGCACGAAGGGCGCCATGTAGGTGTCGAACGAGCTGAAGGCCTGCGCCCCGGCCCACTCGTTCTGCAGCGTGCCGAGGAAGTTGACGATCTGGCCGACGGCGCTCGACAGGTGCTTTGGCGGCCCCGCCTCGACCTTGCCGGGCACGCCGTTCAGGCCCTCAGCGAGCAGCGTCCGCAGCGACCAGCCGGCGCAGTACCCGGCGAGCATGTCGAGGTCGTGGATGTGGATGTCGCCGGCCCGGTGCGCCTCTCCGATCTCCGGCGGATAGACATGCGACAGCCAGTAATTGGCGACCACCTTGCCGGACAAATTGAGGATCAGCCCGCCGAGCGAATAGCCCTGGTTGGCGTTGGCGCTCACCCGCCAGTCGGTGCGGTCGAGATACTCGTTGATCGAGGCGGCGACGTCGACGAGCGTCTCGCGGTCGCAGTGCGCCTGGCGCCGCTTCTCGCGATGGACGATGTAGGCGCGCGCGGTGGCGAAGTGGCCGGCCGCGACCAGCACCCGCTCGACGATGTCCTGGATCTCTTCCACATCCGGCGTCGCGCCCGGGAAGCAGGTGGCGACATCGTCCGTCGCCTGCCGCGCAAGCCGTTCGGCCCGTCGGTCGTCGAACTCGCCCGTCGCCCGCCCGGCGCGGGCGATCGCGGCCCGAATCCTGCCCTCGTCGAACGGGGCGACGGTGCCGTCGCGCTTGGTGACCGCGCGCGGCGCGCGGACGGGGGGATCGGCCTCGTCGAGGGGGGCGAGCTCGCCGGAGATGGCCATCGGCTCTCCTTCCGGACCGCCGCCGCGAGACGGTGGCTCGCGGCCGGGGACCGCCGCCCCCCTCGATCCATCATGTTGTGGATCTGGAAGCGGCAACATCTATATATGGTGGCTTTGAGGGGCCCGCCGTCAATGCGACAAAAGCACCGCCGGCGCTGTGGCGCAGGCCTGTCGCAGGCGCCGCTACCAGAAGTGTAGTGCCGCTCGCCGAGGTATCCAGCTTTCGCATCACGGCGTCCTGCGGGAGGCAGCCACTCTCAGATGGGCTACGTTCGGAACGCCAATCTCGGCACTGGCCGGGCTGCCTTCCTGTCGGCCGCCGATGCCGTGTTTCCGCGTGCGGCCTGCGACGCCGCGGCCGCGGCCATCAGCTCATGGACGGGCTATAGGGCCACCCCGCTCCTGCATCTGGACGGCCTCGCGCGGCAGCTCGGCCTCGATGCGATCGCCGTCAAGGACGAAAGTGAACGGTTCGGCCTGAAGAGCTTCAAGGCGCTCGGGGGAGCCTATGCGGTCGAATGGCTGGCGTCCCGGCATGGCCTGCCGCTGACCGTCGTCACCGCCACCGACGGCAACCACGGGCGGTCCGTCGCCTGGGGTGCCGCGCGGGTCGGCGCCGCCGCCAAGATCCTGGTCCATCCGGGGGTGAGCAGGCCGCGCAGGGACGCGATCGCCGCCTATGGCGCGGAGATCATCGAGGTGCCCGGCACCTATGACGATTCCGTCGCCGCCGCCCGGACGCTCGCCGAGACGCGCGGCTGGCACCTCGTCGCCGACATCGCCATGGACGAGACCGATCCCGTTCCGGCGCTCGTCATGCAAGGCTACACCGTGCTGGCGCGGGAGGTCCTGGCGCAGTGGGCCGGCCCGGCTCCGACGCACCTATTCCTGCAGGTCGGCGTAGGGGGCCTCGCAGCCGCCGTGGCGGCGGAGCTCGGCCGGGCCTGGGGCTCGGCCTGCCGCTGCGTGGCGGTCGAGCCCGGGAGGGCGGACTGCCTCTACCAAAGCCTGTGCGCCGGCGCGCTGCGCCCGGCCAGCGGCAACCTGGACACCGTCATGGCCGGCCTCTCCTGCGGCGAGGTCTCGCTGCCGGCCTGGAGGGTGCTCGAGGCCGCCGTCGCGGATGCCGTGACGATCGCCGACGGCAGGGCGATCGAGGCGATGCGGCAGCTGGCCTTCCCGCAACCGGGCGATCCGGTCGTGGAGGCGGGCGAGTCCGGTTGCGCAGGCCTGGCTGGACTGCTGCATTGCTGCGCGGACCACCGGCTGCGCGCCGCGCTCGAGCTCGGGTCCAGCAGTCGGATCCTGCTCGTGAACAGCGAGGGCGCGACCGACCCGGCCCTCTTTCAGGCGCTGTTGAACGATTGACCAGCGGAGGCGGCGAAGCGGATCGTCTCGGCGAGACCCGTTCTCGTCCGGCGAGCGATCAGAGCAGGTTGGCGTGCCGGGCGGCGAGGTCCGCATTGCTGCGTCCAAGCATGTCCATCAGCTCGACCACCGTCAGGTCGCAGAGAAGCGACAGGGCGAGCTCGAACGGGCTGCCGAGCGGCAGGGTGCTGGTCATCGGATCGCCCATGACCTGCGCCGGCAGCGGGATGACGAGGTCGGCGGCCTGGACCAGGTGCGGCCGGGCCGAGATCACCGCCACGCGCGCCCCCGCCGCCTTGGCGGCGCCGATGATGGCGTCGCCCGTCGGCAGGCGGCCGACCGACAGGGCCGTCACCAGGAGGTCGCCCTCGGCCACCGGCGGGGTGGCGAGCTGGCCGACGAAATGCCCGTCGAGCCCGAGATGCATGAGGCGCATCGCGAAGGCCTGCAGAACGAGGCCGTTCCGTCCCGCGCCGTAGACGAGGACGCGGCGCGCGTCGGCGATCTCGCGGGCGAGCTGCGCCACCGCATCCGGCGGCATGCGCGAAAAGACCTCCCGCATCTCCAGAAGGACCGCCTCGAGCCGCTCCGCCGTGCTCATGCCGGGCTCTGATGGAGCACGCCGCGGGCGAGGAAGATGTCGGTGATCGTGTTGGTCGCCTCGCTGAACGTCGCGCTGTGGCGCGCCGCGATGCCGCGCGGGCGCGGCAGATCGATCGGCAGGATGGTCTCGATCCGGCCCGGCCGCGGCGACATCACCACGACGCGGTCGGAGAGCAGCACCGCCTCGTCGATCGAATGGGTGATGAAGAAGACGGTCTTGTTGCTCTCCATCCAGATCCGCTCGAGGTCGAGCCGCATCTGCTCGCGCGTCAGCGCGTCGAGCGCGCCGAACGGCTCGTCCATCATCAGGAGCGGCGGCTCGTGCACCAGGGCGCGGGCGATCGCGGCACGCTGCTTCATGCCGCCCGACAGCTCGTAGGGGCGCTTGTCGGCGAAGTCGGCAAGCCCGACGGCCGCCAGAAGCTGCGCGGCCCGCGGCCGGTAGGCGGCGACGTCGAGGCCGCGCATGTCGATATTGAACAGCACGTTCTCGACGACCGTCCGCCAATCGAGCAGGATCGGCTGCTGGAAGACGATGCCGCAATCGGTGACCGGCCCGCGCACCGGCTTGCCGAAGACGGTGACATCGCCGCCGGTCGCGCCGGTGAGGCCGGCGATGATCCGCAGCAGGGTCGACTTGCCACAGCCGGAGGGACCGACGACCGATACGAACTCGCCCGGCGCGATGTCGAGATCGATGCCGTCGAGCGCGACGACGGCGCCCGGCCCCGCGCCGAACGCCTTGCGGACGTCGCGAATGCCGATGCCGCCGCTCACGCGCGCCTCCGCCGTGCCGCCGGGCCGGAGGGATGTGGGAAGCGCCGGGCCGGCGCGGGCCGCCCGAGCAGGCGCCGGGCCGAGCCCTTCGGCGCGCACGGATCGAGCGCGAGAAATGTCGGGCGCGTGCCTTGCGCGTTCGATGCGATCAACGAGTGGAGACCGAGGCAGCTGGTGAGCCGGGGCTTGACGACCCGTCGTTGGTGGAACAGTGTTCCATCAACGACGAGCGCAGATTGACCGCCAAATTCGAACCCGTCAACATCGATCCGACGTGCGTTCAGTCCAGGAACAGGAAATGCCCGCCGCGCTGCAGCACACCGCGAGCTTCAGCGCCAAGGTCGGCACCGCGCTCGCCGGGCACTGGCGCACGATCCTCAGCTTCGCGATCCTGCTGGTGGCCTGGGAGGTGCTGGTGCGCCTGCTCGGCGTCAAGATGTACATCCTGCCGCCGCCCTCCGCGGTGCTCGCCACGCTGTGGACAAAGTGGCCGACGATCGGCACGGCCGCCTGGTACACGGCGCAGCCGATGCTGATCGGCTACGGGCTGGCGGTCGTCATCGGCGTCGCCCTCGCGCTGTCGTTCGCGCTCTCGCGCCTCATCGAATCGATCGTCTACCCGCAGATCGTGTTCCTGCAGATCATCCCGAAGATCGCCATCGCGCCCCTATTCATGATCTGGTTCGGCTACGGCCTGACCTCGAAGGTGCTGATCGTCTTCCTGTTGTCGTTCTTCCCGGTCGTCGTCTCGGCGGTGCAGGCGTTCCGCTCGATGGATCGGGACATCCTCGATCTCGCGCGCATCACCGGCGCGAGCCCGGTGCGCATGTTCTTCAAGGTGCAGGTTCCGCATGCGCTACCGACGATGTTCACCGGCTTCAAGGTCGCCGCGGCGCTCGCCTCCACGGCCGCCGTGGTGGCCGAGTTCGTCTCCTCCGACCGGGGGCTCGGCTATCTCCTCGTCGACTACACCAACCGTTTCGACACACCGGGCGTTTTCGCCGCCATCCTGGTGCTGAGCATCATGGGCCTGACGCTCTACGCGGCAGTCGAGGCGATCGAGCGGATATCGATCCCCTGGCACGTCTCGCAGCGCACCGACGCCGGCATTGCAGCGGCGACCTGATCTGCAGCACAATCAAATATAAACTAGGGAGGAAGCAAAAAATGCGATGGAAAGCGCTCTCAGTCGGGCTCCTCGTGAGCCTGTCGGCCGCGACCGCGGCACAAGCCCAGGATAAGGTGACCTTTCGGCTGAACTGGCTGCTCTACGGATTCCACACGCCCTTCTATCTCGGCCTCGAGCGCGGCTACTACAAGGACGAGGGCATCGACCTCACCATCGGCGAGGGCCAGGGCTCGGTGCGGGCGGTGCAGACCGTCGGCGCCAAGGGCGACATGTTCGGCCTCGCCGACGGCGGCAGCGTCGCCGCCGGCGTCTCCAAGGGGGCGCCGGTGAAGGCCGTCATGGCGGTCACCAACTCCTCGCCCTATTCGCTCGCGGTGCGGGCCGATTCCGGCATCAAGACGCTGAAGGACGTCGAGGGCAAGACGATCGCCTCGGCGCCGGGCGAGGCCGGCCTGCAATTGCTGCCGGGCCTGTTCGCGCGCAACGGCGTCGACATGGACAAGGTCAAGATCCTGCGCGTCGAAGGCGCCGGCAAGATGGTCGCCGTCGCCGAGAAGCGCGCCGACGGCCTGATGGCCGGTCTCGACAACCAGTCGCTCACCCTGCCGAAGCAGGGCGTGCCGCTGATCGATTTCGCCTATTCGAAGAACGGCACCAACACGGTCGGGCTGACCATCTTCACCCACACCGACCTCATCAAGGACAATCCCGATCTCGTGCGGCGCTTCGTCAAGGCGACGGTGCGCAGCTTCGAAGCGGCGATGAAGGAGCCGGAGGCCTCGATCAAGGCCGGCCAGAAGGTGAAGCCCGATCTCGAGACCGACCTGTCGCTCGAACAGCTCAAGGTCGGCATCGGCCTCATGAAGACCGACGCCACCGCGAACCTGCCGACCGGCCATTTCGCAGAGAAGGACTGGGACGACACGCTCGAGCTGATGAAGAAATACATGTCGCTCGAGACGGCGGTGAAGGCCTCGGATCTCTTCACCAACGAATACCTGCCGAAATGATCTAGGCAGAAGACGGATATGCCATCCGGGCTGATGTGTGCGGTGCCGCTCGTTCTTCGAGCGGTACCGCGAATGCCCGGGGGAATCTGCCGGTTGGAGCGCGTGCGCGATCTTGCAGGACGTAGCGCCCGGAGAGCCGGGCGGCGGTCGCGGCGGATGCCTTCGGGGCGCTTGGCGGAAAGTGTGCCGTTCTCGCCGGAGGTCTGCCGCGGCCGGATCGTCCCGACGAAGGCCGCATGGAGCGCTGCGTGACGGCCGCCCGTTACGACCTGACGGGCCGCGCCGCCATCCTCACCGGCGGCGCCGGTGGATTGGGGCGCGGGATCGCGCAGGAACTCCTCCAGGCCGGCGCGAGCGTCGAGCTCTGGGATGCCGATGCCGATGCGCTCGCGGCGGCTGCGGCCGCCCTCGGTGCCGGTGTCGCCAGCCGCGTAGTCGACGTCGCCGACCGGGCGGCGGTCGACGCCGCGACGGTGGCCGCCTTTCCGGAAGCGGGCCGGATCGACATCCTCGTCAACAATGCCGGCGTGCTCGGCGAGGTGAAGCCGATCTGGGAGACATCCCCTGAGAATTTCCAGCGCGTTCTGCAGGTCAATCTGTTCGGTGCCTACCTCGTCACGCGCGCCGTCGTCGGCCGGATGCGGCAGCAGCCGGCGCGTGAAGCGGCGGCCGGGCAGCACCGCCTGCGCGGGCATGTCGTCAACATCGCCTCGATCCAGGGCAAGGAAGGGATGGCGCTCGCCGCGGCCTACAGCGCCTCCAAGGCGGGCCTCATCGCCCTGACCAAGAGCGTCGCCAAGGAGACGGCCCGCGACGGCATCATCGTCACCGCGGTCACACCCGCCGCCGCCGAGACGGCGATGGCGAAGGAAATCTCCCGCGAGCGCCGCGCGGACATTCTCGGCCGCATCCCGATGGGGCGCTTCGTCGAGGTGTCGGAGGTCGCCCGCTTGGTGCTCTGGCTGTCCTCGGACGAGTGCTCGTTCTCCACGGGCGGCATCTTCGACCTGTCGGGCGGCCGGGCGAGTTATTGATTTGCTGCGAGCCGGAGTCCTCTGACGCAGGGGGCGTGATCTCTCCGTTTTGCCCTGGGGCTCGCACACATCTCGGATGTCGCATTCGGAGGTATCGGAAGGCGCCCCCTTTCCCTCCCCTTCATGGGGAGGGTGGACCGCCGCCGCAGGCGGCGGGACGGGTGGGGTGAATCCCTGAGATGCAGGACGATCGCCCTCTGCCGCCTGGGTGAAGCCCTCCCAGCGCTGTCACCCCACCCGTCTCGCCCTTCGCCTGCGGCTCAGGGCGATCCACCCTCCCCATCGAGGGGAGAGAAGGGGAGGCTCCCGCAGGCCGTGCTTGCCCCGTTCGCCCCCGCCCGGCGATGCCGGCATCTCCTTCTTTCCCTCCCCTCGATGGGGGGAGCCCGATGCCACAGGCGGCGGGTCGGGTCAGGTGACAGCGCCGGACCTCTCGCTCCGCGGAGCCGGGAAGACCGTGGTGCGGGTGAGCAAAACGAACGTCGCGCTCCTCCGGGGTTACGCATCCGTCCTACCCGGCCGGATCCTTACTCAGAAATTTTGCGAAGCCGGGGCCAAAAACCGCGCAAAGGACCGCTATAGAGGCTGGCCAAAGTGCAGCTCCAGCAAGACTCAGTAGTCCGATGCTCAGCGCGGCGATCGTCGATCTCGCTGAAACGTCGAATGCAAGCGTACCGTTCTCCTTAATCCAATTTTCGACGAGATGTTGAAGATTCTGGACCTTTGATTGGATTTCGGGTTCTATGTTATCTGCTGATATCGAAATGCGTATCTCAGCTGCGCTTTTAGAAACCTGACCAAGGAAGGCAATATACCTTGCAACCTGGCTCTGCGTTTCAAGGTCGTTCGGACGAAGATTCTCTAGTCGTTCAATTTCTTCGTTTACGAGCGATTCGAGTGCACTTGCGATAGCGAATGGCCTGCGGCGTCGGAGTTCAAACGCATCAGGATCGCCCTCATCGACTTGATGAGGTTGTGCTGGATCCACGGAAAAGTCTTTGGCGCGCTTAAGGGTCCCGTCCTCAAATGCATAATCTTGATAGATCAAGAGTCGAGAATCTGCTCTCGCGCAGAACGCTCCATTGAAATTTGTTGAATCGTCACTAATACAGTCAATAAATCTAGTGCCGCTGAGGCGAGCGCGTTGAAAATCAGCTCCACGTAGATCACATCCTTGAAAAACCGCATTGCTAAAATTGGTTTTCATAATTGCGTCATGAAAATCACAATCAGTGAATTCGACACCTGTCGAGGACGCGAGTGAGAAGTCTGAGCCACGGAAGATGCATCGATCAAAAATCGCAGTCGGCCCAAGGCGGGCGCTTTTAAACGTTGATTCAGAAAAGTCGCAGCGAATCCACTTTGATCTCAGTAAGGAGCTATCGAAATTCCTCTCCTTAAGGGTCTTATCTTCGAAAGTTTCGCCCGAGAAGTCGCAATGAGACAGCTCTTTTGTATCTTGGGATAGAAGAAGAACGTCTATTGCATCAGCCATTTGTTCGACCTCAAGCTCGCCCCCCTCACTCCCAGCTCAACGCCCCGCCGTTCTGGTACTCGATCACCCGCGTCTCGAAGAAGTTCTTCTCCTTCTTGAGATCCATCGCCTCGGACATCCAGGGGAACGGGTTCTCCGTCTCGGCGAACACCGGGCCGAGGCCGAGCTGGGCGCAGCGGCGGTTGGCGATGAAGTGCATGTATTGCTCGCAGACGGCGGCGTTGAGGCCCAGGAAGCCGCGCGGCATCGTGTCCCGGCCGTAGGCGGCCTCGAGCTCGGCGGCCTCGCGCAGCATGCCGCGGACCTCCTCCTGGAACGCCTTCGTCCAGAGGTGCGGGTTCTCGATCTTGATCTGGTTGATGACGTCGATGCCGAAATTCAGGTGGATGGATTCGTCGCGCAGAATGTACTGGTACTGCTCGGCGATGCCGACCATCTTGTTGCGCCGGCCGAGCGACAGAATCTGCGCAAAGCCGGTGTAGAACCACATGCCCTCGAAGACGACGTAGAAGGCGACGAGATCGCGCAAAAAGGCGGTGTCGGCCTCGGGCGTGCCGGTGCGGAATTCCGGGTTGTCGAGGTTTTGCGTGTGCTTCAGCGCCCAGGCCGCCTTGTCGGTGATCGAGGGCACCTCGCGATACATGTTGAACAGCTCGCCCTCGTCGAGGCCGAGGCTCTCGACGATGTACTGGAAGGTGTGCGTGTGCACCGCCTCCTCGAAGGCCTGGCGCAACAGGTACTGCCGGCATTCGGGGTTCGTGAGGTGCCGGTAGATGGCGAGCACGATGTTGTTGGCGACGAGGCTTTCCGAGGCGGCGAAGAAGCCGAGATTGCGCTTGATGGCGCGCCGCTCGTCCTCCGTCAGGCCGTCGCGCGACTTCCAAAGCGCGATGTCGGCCTGCATCGACACTTCCGTCGGCATCCAGTGATTGTTGCAGCCGGCGAGATACTTTTCCCACGCCCAGCGGTATTTCAGCGGCAGGAGCTGGTTCACGTCGGCGCGGCAGTTGATCATCCGCTTGTCGTCGACCGAGACGCGGGCGGCGCCGCGCTCGATCGCGCCGAGCCCGGTCTGCTCGCCCTCGGCGGGGATGTCGACGGCTTTGGGCGGCATGGGCGCTGAGGGCTTTGCGGCGGGTTCGGACCAGTCGAGCATGTTCTTCGTCTCGCCTCACGTCGTCATGTGTGTGCCGGGATGCAAGCCGTTCCCGGATGGCAGCTCAAGGCCGGGGAGGAGGTTTCCCCGCCGTCCACGTTCCACGCAATCACGCCCCGCCGCCACCGCTCGTCGTCCTCCGCGAAGGCGGAGGATCCAGTCC
>JAEZCD010000295.1 GCA_023430145.1 Pseudomonadota bacterium | reverse complement strand
GATCCAGACGCCCGGCGACCCGCTCGCCCGCCTCGACGACGCGCGGATCGGGGCCTTGCTGCTCGGCCCCGGCATGCTCGGGGACGGCGAGGGGCGGGGGCTGCTCGACGCCGTGCTCGCCACCCCCCACCCCCCGGTCCTCGATGCCGGCGCGCTACGCCTGCTCGCGGAGCGGGGAGCGGTCGCTCTCAGGGACGCGATACTGACGCCGCATGAGGGCGAATTCCGCGCCCTGTTCGGCGAGAGCGCCGGCAGCAAGGTCGAACGCGCCCGGGCGGCGGCCAGGCGGAGCGACGCGGTGATCGTCTACAAGGGGCCGGACACGGTGGTTGCCGCCCCGGACGGCCGCGCGGCGATCGCCGCCGCGCCGCACTGGCTGGCCAGCGCGGGTACCGGCGACGTGCTGGCAGGGGCGATCGCGACCATGCGGGCCGGGGGGCTCGACGCCTTCGCCGCCGCCTGCGCCGGGGTCTGGCTCCACAAGCGCGCCGCCGAACTGGCCGGACCGGGCCTGATCGCCGACGAGCTGGTCGCATGCCTGAAGGCGGCGCGGCTCGAATGCCTGTAGAGTCGATCGTCCGCCTCGCCGCCCGCGGGGACGGGGTGACGGAAAGCGGGCGCTTCTTCCCCCTTGCCGCGCCGGGCGACCAGGTGTCGGAACGCGGGGAAGTCGCGCCCGGCCCGCATCACCAGGCGCCGCCCTGCCGGCATTTTCCGGAATGCGGCGGCTGCCAGCTCCAGCATGTCGACGACGAGGCCTATGCGGTCTTCATCGCGGACCGGATCGCCTCCGCTCTGGCGGCGCAGGGCCTCACGGAGCCGGACATCCGAACGCCGCACATCTCGCCGCCGAACAGCCGCCGCCGCGCAGCGCTGAAGGCGGAGCGGCGCGGCGGGACGGTGCTGCTCGGCTTCCTCCAGGAAGGCAGCCACCGAATCATCGACATGCGCGAATGCCACATCCTGCGCCCCGAATTGTTCGCTCTGGTCGGGCCGTTGCGCGGGCTGCTCCGCCGCCTGCTCGGTCCGCGCGCGAGCGGCGGCGTGCGGCTGGCGTTGGCGGACCAGGGCGTGGACGTGCTGGTCGAAGGTGGGCGCGCGGACGATCTGGCCGCGGCCGAGGCCGTCACCGCCTTCGCGCAGGAGCATCGCCTTGCCCGCCTCAGTCTCGACGACGGCTACGGGCCGCAGACCCTGTGGGAGCCGGACCCGGCCACGGTGACGTTGGGCGGGATCGAGGTGCCGCTTCCGCACGGGGCGTTCCTGCAGGCGACGCAAGAGGGCGAGGCGGCTTTGGTCGCCGGCGTTCGGGCGGCGGTCGGCGAGGCGGCGATCGTCGCCGACCTGTTCGCCGGCCTCGGCACCTTCGCCCTCGCGATGCCCGGCCGGGTCTATGCCGCCGAGGGCGCGCGCGATGCGGCGGCGGCCCTGAAGGCGGCCGCCAACCGCGCCCAGCGCCAGGTCTTTGTCGACCATCGCGACCTGTTCCGGCGGCCGCTGACCACCGCCGAAGTCGACCGCTTCGACGCGATCGTCCTCGATCCGCCGCGCGCCGGGGCCAAGGAGCAGGTCGAGCAGCTCGCCGCCGCGAAGGTCACGAAAATCGCCTATGCGAGCTGCAATCCCGCCACCTTCGCGCGCGATGCGAAGGCGCTCGTGGACGGCGGCTACCGTCTCGGCTGGGTGCAACCGGTCGGCCAGTTCCGCTGGTCGACCCATGTCGAGCTGGTCGGCGCGTTCAGCCGCTAGTCGCTGGAGGCGAGCTGGGCGTGGGCGTCGGGCGGCATCGTCCGGCCGATCGCCAGCGCTTCCTCGGCGGAGGCGACGGCGGAGTCGATGATATGAACCCGAGTGCCGAGGCCGGTCGCGCCGAACAGGGCGCGGGCGAAGGCCGTCGGCAGGCGGATGCAGCCGTGCGAAGCGGGCGTGCCGGGGATCTGGCCGGCGTGAAGCGCGATCCCGTCCCAGGTCAGCCGCTGCATGAACGGCATCGGCGCATTGTCATAGATATTGGAGAAATGAGTGCGGCGCTTCTGCAGGATGGTGAAGGTGCCGGTCGGCGTGTCGTGACCGGGCTTGCCGGTCGACACGGTCGAGGCGCCGATCAGCTGGCCGCCGCGATAGACATAGGCGAGCTGCATCGGGATCGACACGACGATCTCGATCTGCCCTTCCGGCGCGCCGGCGGGGTTCCAGACGTATTCTCCAGGATCGAGCGAAGAAGATCTTTCCTCGACCGTGCTGGCTTCATAAGCATAAGCGGAAGAAAGCGGCGCGGCGGCAAGCAACAGCGCAATACCGGTCCCGCGCGCCAGGCGGTAAGCCGAACGCAACATTGTCGTTTATCCCGTTTCTGCCAGGTCCGGCGTGAGCGGGCGACTGCGAGGTCGCGCCGTGCTCTTGCCGTGCCTGAGTTTTGACCGATAAACGCACTTGACAGAAATTTGTGCCGCGCCTGCCCCTACTTAAGGCCGAGTCGCGACGCTCCCTGGTTCAGCAGCGTCGCCCGCGGCCGCCCGGATCGGCATAGCGGCCGCTGTCGCTGTCGGAGCAGCTGCGC
>JAEZCD010000289.1 GCA_023430145.1 Pseudomonadota bacterium | reverse complement strand
GAGCAGCGCCACGGCGATGGAGCCGAGCCCGCCGGCGGCGCCGGTCACCAGCACCGGGCCGGCGGCCGGCGTCACGTCATGCCGCTCGAGCGCCAAGACCGCCAGCATTGCCGTGAGCCCGGCGGTGCCGATCGCCATCGCCTCGGTGGCCGAGAAGGCGGCGGGCAGCGCCCACGCCGATTTCAGCCGCGCCTTCCCGGCAAGGCCGCCGAGATGCGTCTCGCCGATACCCCAGCCGGTGACGATGACCGGATCGCCGGGGCGGAAATCCGGGCTCTCGGAGCTCTCGACAATGCCGGCGAGGTCGATGCCGGGGATCATCGGCCAGCGGCGCACGACCGGTGCCCGGCCAAGAATCGCGAGACCATCCTTGTAGTTGAGGCCCGACCGCCCGATCCGCACGGTGACGTCGCCGGGCATCAGGTCGGCTTCGGGAAAGTCGACGAGCGCGGCGGTGGTCTCGCCGCCCTCGGACTGCTCGAGCCGGATCGCGCGGAAGCTCGCCATGACATCTCCCCGGCCTGTCGCCGGGGAGAGTTTTAGGCCGCCGCGGGCGCGCCGGAAAGCCGCGCGACGGGGCGTTCGCGGATCGGCATGTTGATCGCCGCCGAGGCGAAGGACAGTGCCACCGCCAGCCACCAGACGAGATCGTAGGAGCCGTAGGCCTCGTAGAGGATGCCGCCCAGCCAGACGCCGAGGAAGGCGCCGACCTGGTGCGAGAAGAAGGCGAAGCCGTACAGCATCGTCATATAGCCGGTGCCGAACATAACGACGACGAGCCCCGACGTCGGCGGGATGGTCGACAGCCAGAGGAAGCCGATGGCGATGCCGAAGCCGATCGCCGTAACGGGGCTCGGCGGCAAGAGGATGAAGACGGCGATGGCGACACCGCGCAGCGCGTAGATGACGACCAGCAGCCAGACCTTCGACACGCGCCCGGAGAGATAGCCCGAGGAGAGCGAGCCGACGATGTTGGCGAGGCCGATGACGGCGATCGTCCAGCCGCCGATCCAGGGATCGAGGCCGATGTCGGCGAGATAGGGCGGCAGATGCGTGGTGATGAAGGCGAGCTGGAAGCCGCAGGTGAAGAAGCCGAGCACCAGGAGCACGTAGGAGCGCTCGGCGAAAGCCTCGCCGAGCGCCTGGCGGATCGACTGCTTCTGGATGCCGGGCAGCGGCGAGGCGTCGATGATGCGCGGCGTCGCCAGCACGAGCGACAGCGGCAGGATGAGAAGCAGGAAGCAGCCGAAGGCGATCAGCGCGTTCTGCCAGCCGACGCTGGAGATCAGGGCGGCGCCGAGCGGCGCGAAGAAGAACTGGCCGAACGAGCCGGCCGCGGTGCCGATGCCGAAGGCGAGCGGCCGCCTTTCCGGCGGCAGCAGCTTGCCGAAGGCGCCGAGCACGATGTTGAACGAGCAGCCCGAGAGGCCGAAGCCGATCAGCACGCCGGCCGACAGATGCAGCTCGCCCGGCGACTGCGCGAACGCCATCCAGAAGAGGCCCGCCGCATAGAGGAGCGCGCCCGCGGCGAGCACGCGCGTCGCGCCGAAGCGGTCCGCCACCGCGCCGGCGAAGGGCTGGCCGA
The DNA here is from genome assembly GCA_023430145.1 of Pseudomonadota bacterium. Taxonomy (GTDB): domain Bacteria; phylum Pseudomonadota; class Alphaproteobacteria; order Rhizobiales; family Methylopilaceae; genus JAEZCD01. The sequence continues at coordinate 5,377 of JAEZCD010000289.1, read as the reverse complement.
GGCCCCAGAGCAGGTTCTGGATGGCGATGGCGAGCGCGAAGACGTCACGCCCCCAGCCGAGATCGCTCGACAGGGGGGCGAGGAACAGGCCCATACTCGAGCGCGGCCCGAAGGTGATGGCCGCGAAGGCGGCGCCGCAGGCGAGAATGAGCAGCGGCGTTCGCCAGTTGGCGCGGGCCGTGGAGACGATGGTCGACATAGTTCCGGAACTCCGATCAAAGGGAGTTTAGCCCGGCCGGGGCCATGAGCCGAATTGAAGATTGTGATCGAGGTCATTCATAGCGCGCATGGAAGCCGCGGCCGAGGAGCCGGCAACAGAGTCGCCTCCGCCGCCACCCCGCTATATCCTTCCAGCCATGAATGCCCCTTGGACTCGCGCCGCGGAAGGATTGCCACGCCGCGCCTTCACCGTGAAGGACGTCGAGCGCATGGCCGAGATCGGCCTCATCGGCGACGACGAGCGCATCGAGCTACTCGGCGGGGAGATCGTGCCCATGTCCCCCAAAGGCATCCGGCACGAGCTCTTGAAGGCGGCCCTGCTGCGACGCTGGTACCAGAGCGCGCCGGAGACGCTGCGAATCATCCCCGAGACGACCTTCCGTCTCGGCGGCGATACGTTTCTCGAGCCGGACATCCTGGTTTCCCCGAAAGCAGCGCCGCTCTCCGGGCTCACCGCCGACCGCACCCTGCTCGCGGTCGAGATCGCCGACTCCTCGCTCGGTTACGACCTCGGGACGAAGGCGGCGATCTATGCCCGCTTCGGCCTGCCAGAGCTCTGGGTGATCGACGCCGTGCGGCTCGTCACCCATGTGCATACGCGCCCGGGCGAGATGGGCTATCGTAAAGTGACGGCGATGCCGGCCGGCGCACAGCTGGCGCCGACCGCGGCGCCGGAGCTGACGGTCACGCTCGCCGACCTCGACCTGTCGGATTGATCGGGCGCCGCCTCCTCTCTAAGTCCGCTCGGACCCTCCGCGCGCGGTCCCTCCTTCTTCGTCCTCTGCATCTCCGCTCGTCGTCCTGCGGCTCGACCGCAGGACCCATCTTTTCGGCGCGACGAGAAGTAGAAAGATGGATCCTGCGCTTTCGCGCAGGATGACGACCGAGCAAGCGGGAACTGCCGACCCTCCAAGGGTCGAGCCCGCCTTGCGCATCCGCCACCCGGGCCGCATCTGAGAGGGGCATTCCCTCCCCGCGCGCCGCCCGGCGCACTCTCCGATCGGAGCCTTCCATGCCGACACCCTCCGCCACCCCTTCCGGCACGTTCACGATCGGCGGCGATCTTCCCGTTCATCGACTCGGCTTCGGCGCCATGCGCGTAACCGGCCCCGGCATCTGGGGCGAGCCGGCCGACCGGGCCGCGGCCCTGGCGCTGCTGAAGCGCCTTCCGGAACTCGGCGTCGACTTCATCGACACGGCCGACTCCTACGGTCCCGCAGTCAGCGAGGAGCTGCTGCGCGAAGCGCTGCATCCCTACAAGGGGCTCGTCATCGCCACCAAGGGCGGCATCGTCCGCCACGGGCCGGACATCTGGATCCCGCTCGGCAACCCGGACTATCTGCGCTACGCGGTGCTGATGAGCCTGCAGCGCCTGAAGGTCGAGCGGATCGATCTCTGGCAGCTGCACCGCATCGATCCGAAAGTGCCGGCCGACGAGCAGTTCGGCGTCATCGCCGCGATGCGGAAGGAGGGGCTGATCCGCCATGTCGGCCTCTCCGAGGTGAATGTCGCGCAGATTCAGCAGGCGCAGAAGCATTTTCCGGTCGCCACGGTGCAGAACCGCTACAACCTCGTCGACCGCACGAGCGAGCAGGTGGTCGACTGGTGCGCAGCCAACAATGTCGGCTTCATTCCCTGGTATCCGCTGGCCGCCGGCGATCTCGCAAAGCCCGGCTCGCTGCTCGACCAGGTGGCGAGGAAACACGGTGCGACGCCGAGCCGGATCGCCCTCGCCTGGGTCTTGAAGCGCTCGCCGGTGATGCTGCCGATCCCGGGCACCGGCAGCTTGAAGCATCTCGAGGAGAACGTCGCCGCGGCGGCGATCACCCTGTCCGACCAGGAGTTCCTGCAGCTCAACGAGCAGGGGCAGGAGCACTGGAGCGAGACGAAGGCTTGAGCTCAAACTGTCGCGTTAGGCTCCCGCAAAGGAGGGGATCGCGCAGAGCGGGCCGAATACTCTTCGTCGTCCTCCGCGAAGGCGGAGGACCCAGCCTTTCTGTTTGTCATAGTTGCAAGAAAGCTGGATCCTCCGCCTTCGCGGAGGATGACGAGCGGAGATGCTTTCGTGCAGGATGACGAGCGGGAAGGCTTTTGCGAGAGGACGACGAGCGGAGGTGCTTTCGTGCAGCACGACGAGTGGAGGCGCTTTCGCGCAGGATACGAGCGGGGGTGCTTTCGCGCGGGATGGGGAGCGGAGGCGCGCCCTCAATCCGATCGGCGCAGGTCGAAGCGGTAGCTCACATGCAGCAGCGCGGGGGTCGCCGCGTCCTTCACCGCATCGCCTCGCGTGCCGCCCATCGCCTCGTAGAACGCGATCGCCGGAACATTGCTCGCGAGCACCCATAGTCCGGCGGTTTCGTGGCCGTCCGCCGCGAGCGCATCGAAGAGGCGGCGCATGAGGAGGCGGCCGGCTCCCCGTCGCTTGGCGGGATCCAGAAGATAGATCGCCGTGACCTCGCCCGAGGTCCCGAGGGCCGGCTCGCGCGCCGGCCCGGCCGAGCCGAAGCCGACGATCTCGCCTTCGCTTTCCACCACGAGGACGGTCGGGCCGCCGGGCTCGACCAGTGACCGCCACAGCGCCGCCCGCTCCTCGAGCGTCTGGCCGTCGATCATCTCCTGCGGCAGCAGGCCCGCATAGGTCTCCCGCCAGGCTGCGACATGCACGCGCGCTATGCCGTCCGCGTCGGCGCGCGCAGCCCTCCGAACGACCGGCTCACGCGGTTCCATTCACCTTCGCCCGGTCGGGGCTCTGTGGATAGACGCCGAGAATCCGCACCTCGGTCGAGAAGAAGGCGAGCTCCTCCAGCGCGAGCTTCAGCGCCCGCTCCTCGGGGTGCCCCTCGACGTCGGCGTAGAACTGCGTCGCCGTGAAGGCGCCGCCGAGCTGGTAGCTCTCGAGCTTGGTCATGTTGACGCCGTTGGTGGCGAAGCCGCCCATCGCCTTGTAGAGCGCCGCCGGCACGTTGCGGACGCGGAAGACGAAGGTCGTCACCACCGGCTGGCCGGGATTGGGCCAGCTCGGCTCGCGGGCGAGGACGACGAAGCGGGTCGTGTTGTGCGCCTCGTCCTCGATGTCGGCGGCGAGGATGTCGAGGCCGTAGATCTCGGCCGCGAGACTGGACGCGATGGCGCCGCGCGAAGCATCGCCGCGCTCGGCGATCTGCCGGGCGGAGCCGGCGGTGTCGGCGGCGACGATCGCGGTCAGCCCGAGGCGGCGGATGACGTTGCGGCACTGGCCGAGCGCGTGCACATGGCTCTGCACGGCCTTCAGCCCTTCGAGCGTCGCGCCGCGGATGCCGAGCAGCTGGTGGTGGATCGGCTGGAAATACTCGCCGATGATCGACATGCCGGAGGTCGGCATCAGGTGGTGGATGTCGGCGACGCGGCCGGCGACCGAGTTCTCGATCGGGATCATGGCGAGGTCGGCGGTGCCGTCCGCAAGCGCCGCGAACGTGTCCTCGAAGGTCGCGCAGGGCAGCGGCGCGTAGTCCGGGTAGACGGTGCGGCAGGCGATGTCGCCATTGGCGCCGGGCTCTCCCTGATAGGCGATCGTCGGCCGTGCGGCAGTCATGTCGGTGTCCGTCTTCTTCTGAGAGATCACGCCTCGTCGGGCGTCAGTAGCCGCCGGGCGCGCTCGAGGTCGTGCGGCGTATCGACGCCGAGCGGCACCACGTCGACCTCCACTGCGTCGATGCGCATGCCGGCCTCGAGCGCCCTCAGCTGCTCGAGCTTCTCACGCAGCTCCAGATCCGACGGCGGCAGGCCGACGAAGCGCTCCAGCGCCTCGCGGCGATAGGCGTAGAGGCCGATGTGGTGCAGCAGCGGCCCCTCGCCCCAGGGCGCGGTGGCCCGAGTGAAGTAGAGCGCCCGGTAGCGCCGCACGCCGGCGGGCGAGCCGACCAGCTTGACGACGCTCGGCGCCGTCCGCTCCGCCTCGACGACGATCTCGGCGCACAGCGTGGCGATGTCGACGGCGCTCTGCTCGAGCGGTTCCAGCGAAGCGCGGATCGCCGCCGGCTCGATGGTCGGCAGGTCGCCCTGGACGTTGACGACGGCATCGTGCAGCCGGTCCGGATCGAGGCGGCCGAGCGCCTCGGCGATGCGGTCCGAGCCCGACTGGTGGTGGCCGCCGGTCATCACCGCCTCGCCGCCGGCGCCTCGTACGGCCTCGGCGATCGCCGGGCTGTCGGTCGCCACCGCCACCGGGCCGATGTCGGCCTCGCAGGCTCGGCGCCAGACGTGCACGATCATCGGCACGCCGCAGATATCCGCGAGCGGCTTGTCGGGCAGGCGCGTCGAGGCCATGCGCGCGGGAATGAGGACGATCGGGAACCGGGGAGACATCAAAGGGCCTGCGGGCGGGGCCGCTTGGCGGCAAAAGGGCGCAGCGGCGGGCTCTTAACAGAGTTGCGCGGGCCGCGCAAAAGCGGTTACGAACCGTTCCAATCCGGGGCGATGTCGCCCCTTGCTGGAAGCGGCGGCCCGAACAGGCATGGACTCCTTCGAGTGGAACAAAATCATCGGCGCCGTGCTCGGCACGATGACCTTCACCCTCGCGCTCAGCATCTTCTCCGAGATTCTCTTCAGCGTACCGGCCCCCGCCAAGCAGGGCTATGAGATCGCGGTTCCAGACGCGCCGGCCGGCGGACCCGCGGCGCCGGCCGAGCCCGCCAAGCCGATCGCCGAGCTGCTCGCCTCCGCCAACGCCGAGAAGGGCGCCGAGGCGGCGAAGAAGTGCGCCTCCTGCCACACCTTCGAGAAGGGCGGCGCCAACAAGGTCGGCCCGAACCTCTACGGCATCGTCGGCGCGCAGCGCGCCCATCTTCCCAATTTCGCTTATTCGCAGGCGATGAAGAGCGCCGGCGGCGAGTGGACCTGGGAGAACCTCTCCCACTTCATCGAGAACCCGAAGACGGCGATCCCGGGCACGGCGATGGCCTTCGCCGGCGTCAAGCGGGAGGGCGAGCGGGCCGACCTCCTCGCCTATCTGAACAAGAACTCCGACAATCCGCTGCCCATCCCGACCGCCACCGCCGCTCCGGCGGCGCCCGAGGCTCCGGCCGCACCAGCGGCTCCGGCCACTCCGGCAGCACCCGCGCCCGCCTCCGCTCCTCCGGCGACTCCCGAGGCCGCGCCCGCGGCACCGGCTCCCGAGGCA
>JAEZCD010000263.1 GCA_023430145.1 Pseudomonadota bacterium | reverse complement strand
GGGGGTGCGGGTGTGGGGGGGGGGGGGGCGGCGGCCGCGCGACCGTCTGCGCGCGATGCGCCGCTGGGCGGACCTGATCGATGGGAAGGCCGAAGAGCTCGGGCGGCTCGAGGCCATCGGCTCGACGCGACCGATCGGCCAGGTCGTGACGGGCGACGTGCGCGCCACCGCGGAGGGCATCCGCTTCTTCGCCGAATGGGCCGACAAGCTCGGCGGCGAGGTTGCGGCGACGCGCAGCGACGATTTCGGCATGATCGTCAACGAGCCCTACGGCGTCGTCGCCGCGATCACGCCCTGGAACTTCCCGCTCACGATGGCGTCCTGGAAGGTCGGGCCGGCGCTCGCGGCCGGCAACGCCATCGTGCTGAAGCCGTCCGAGCTGACGCCGTTCACCGCCGTTCGTCTCGCCGAGCTCGCCGTGGAGGCCGGCATCCCGGCCGGGGTGTTCAATGTCGTCCACGGCCCCGGAGAGGTCACGGGCGATGCGCTCGTCCGCCATCCCGGCATCGCCAAGGTGTCCTTCACCGGCTCGACCCGGACCGGCGGCGCCATCATGACGGCGATCGCGCAGGCCGGCATACGGCCGATGACGCTCGAGCTCGGCGGCAAGAGCCCGCAGCTGGTATTCGCCGACGTGCCGGATCTCGGCCGGGCTGCCGACTGCATCGCCGGCTCCATGCTCGCCAATGCCGGCCAGGCCTGCATCGCCGGCTCGCGCCTCATCGTGCAGCGGGGCGTCGAGACCGCCCTCCTCGAAGCGCTCTCCGCACGCCTCGCCCAGGCGGTTCCGGGAGCGACCTGGCGGGAGGCGACCAACTTCGCGCCGATCATCTCACGCCGCCAGGCCGACAGGGTCGATGCGATCGTGACGGAAAGCCGCCGGCAGGGCGCGGAGCTGGTGCTCGGCGGCAGCCTGTTCGACGATCAGAAGGGCGCCTTCTACAGGCCGACGCTGCTCGCCGGAGTCGATGCAGGCAACGCGGCCGTCCGCGAGGAGATCTTCGGACCGGTGCTCACGGTGCAGAGCTTCGACGACGAGGAGGAAGGCTTCGCGCTCGCCGACCACGAGACCTACGGCCTCTCCGCCGGCCTCTACACGGCCGATGTCGGGCGCGCGCTGCGTGCCGTGCGCCGCCTTCAGGCCGGCACGGTGTGGATCAACCGCTACGGCCGCACGCTCGACTTCATCCTGCCGACGGGCGGCTACAAGCAGTCGGGCATCGGCAAGGATCTCGGCCGTGAGGCGGTGCTCGCCAACCTGCGCAGCAAGAGCGTGCTGATCGACACGACGCGCTGATCGCACCCTCAGCGCAGTCGCTCGCCGGTTGACGAGAACAATCGCAAGCAGCCGTCGGCACAGCTCAGCCAGATGGTCTCGCCCGGGACAAGCTCGACGCCGCCGCGCTGCTCGACCGTGATGTCCTCGCCGCTGCCGAGGACGCAGTGCACATAGCGGGTGCTTCCCAGATACTCGGCGAATTCCACCCGCGCCGGCAGCGAGGCCTCCCGCCGCTCGCCGGCGACGAGATGCTCCGGCCGGATGCCGAGCTTGATCGGCGTGCCGTCCGCAGTGCCCTCGATCGGCCCCGCGAGCGGGATCGATGTCCCGCCGACCTCGATGGACCCCCCTCCCCGGTAGGTCGCGTCGACGATGTTCATGCGCGGCGAGCCGATGAAGCCGGCGACGAACAGGTTGTTCGGATCCTCGTAGACCTGCCGCGGCGTGCCGACCTGCTCGATGCGGCCGTCGTGAAGCACGACGATGCGGTCGGCGAGCGTCATCGCCTCGGTCTGGTCGTGCGTGACGTAGACCATCGTATTGCCGAGCTCGCGATGCAGGCGCGCGATCTCGATGCGCATGCTGACGCGCAGCTCCGCATCGAGATTGCTGAGCGGCTCGTCGAACAGGAAGACGAGCGGCTTGCGGACGATCGCCCGGCCGATGGCGACGCGCTGCCGCTGCCCGCCCGACAACTGCCCCGGGCGACGGTCGAGCAAGGCGCCGATCTTGAGAATCTCGGCCGCTGCGGTCACGCGCTGCTCGATCTCGGCCCGTGGCGTCTTGGCGATCTCGAGGCCGAAGGCGAGGTTCTCCCGCACGCTCATGTGCGGATAGAGCGCATAGGACTGGAAGACCATGGCGATGCCGCGCTTGGCCGGATCGAGCTCGGTGACGTCGCGGCCGGCGATCAGGATGTCGCCGTCGGTGACGTCCTCGAGCCCGGCGATCATGCGCAGCAAGGTGGACTTGCCGCAGCCGGAGGGGCCGACGAAGACGACGAACTCGCCGCCCTCGATGGCGAGATCGAGGTCGTGGATGACCCGCACGGGACCAAAACTCTTGCGGATGCCGCGCAGCTCGATCGTCGCCCGTTCCAGAAGCGGTGCCGTCATGTCTGCACCCTGACCCAGACCAGCATCTCGCCGGGTGCCCGGTTGTCCCAGAGGTGATAGGGCACGAAGCGCGCCGTCACCTCGTCGAAGGCCGGCGGCTCCGGCGCATAGAGCTTGCCATCCCAGGACGCCCACCGCTCCCGCCGCGCCGGCAGATCGACGGCGACCGCTCCCTTCAGCTCCGGCAGCGCCTCGAGACCGGCCGACGCGGTGTCGCGGACGATCAGGGCGTTCAGCCCGGGGGCGTTGTCGGTCTCCTCGGCGCAGTAGATCAGCGGTCCGCGCGCGATGGCGGCCCGCCCGATATCCGCCTTGACCTTGGGATGCGCGCGCAGTGCCTTCACGGACATCGGCAGGTCGAGGACGACGGTGTCGCCGTCGCGCCACTCCCGGTCGAGCACCAGATAGCCGCGGCGCATGTCGGGCGCCGCGACCGCCTCGCCATTGACCGACAGCGCCGCATCCTCGCACCAGGAGGGCACGCGCAGCGCGAGGCCGAACCTGGCCGGCGCCTCGAGGCCGATCGACACCGTGATCCGCCCATCCCACGGATAGTCGGTGCTCTGGGTGAGTGTCACTGGCACCGCGCCGACCTTCAGCCGCGCGGTGCTCTCGCCGTAGAGGTTGAGCGCGACGGTGTCGGCCGAGACGCAATACATGTAGCTGCCGATCGAGGCGACGGTGCGGGCGATGTTCGGCGGGCAGCACGGGCAGCGGTGCCAGGTCCAGCGGTGATGCGTGCCGCGGCTCTCCAGCGGATTGTCGTAGAAGAAGGTCGCGCCGTCGGTCGAAAGGCCCGACAGGGCGCCGTTGTAGAGCGCCTGCTCCATGATGTCGGCATAGACGCGGTCTGGGCCGCGGCCGAGCATGCGGCTCGCCCACATCGCAAGAGCCACCGCGGCGCAGGTCTCCGCATAGGCGCTCTCGTTGGGCAGGTCGTAGTGATCGGTGAAGCCCTCGTTCCGGGCGGCCGGCCCGATCCCGCCGGTGACGTACATCTGCTTCGTCGTGAGGTCGTCCCAAAGAATCTTCAGCGCGTCGGTGAGGCTGTCGTCGCCGAACTCGGTCGCGACATCGGCCATGCCGGAATAGAGGTACATCGCCCGCACGGCGTGACCGATGACCTTCCTCTGCTCGCGGACCGGAGCATGGGACTGGTTGTACTCGTAGGTCCCGTGCCGGAAGTGCTTCGGATCGGCGCCGCGGGCCGCGGCTTCGCCGTCGAAATAGTGCGGCTCCTGCCCGCGCGCGTCGATGAAGAAGCGGGCGAGATCGAGATAGCGCCGCTCGCCCGTGGCGCGGCCGAGGCGAACCAGCGCGAGCTCGATCTCCTCGTGCCCGCAATAACCCGGCTTCTTGCCCGGAGCCGGGCCGAACGTCGCGTCGATATGGTCGGCGTAGCGGCAGAGGACGTCGAGCAGCACCCGCTTGCCCGTCGCATGGAAATACGCCACCGCGGCTTCCATCAGATGGCCGGCGCAGTAGAGCTCGTGGCAATCGCGCAGGTTCGTCCACCGCTTTCCAGGCTGCATACGGATGAACCACGAATTCACGTAGCCGTCCGGCTGCTGCAGGCGGCGGAACATGTCGATGATCTCGTCGATCCTCGCCTCCAGCTCCGGGTTCGGCTTGCGATAGAGCGCGTAGGCCGCGGTCTCGATCACCTTGGCGATGTCGGAATCCCAGAACATCTGCACGTTGACGGTGTCGGGCGAGCCGTCGGGGCGCGTGTGGAACGGCATCCGCACGGCAGGCACGGGCCGGGCCGGATCGATCTGGTCGAGCATGCCGGCGGCGACGCAGCGGTCGTAGAGGATCATGGCCGTGCGATCGGCGACCGCATCGATCCGGTCGCCCCAGAAGCCGCGCACGTCGACATCGGGGACCGCAGGCGGGCGGAAGCCGCCGGCTGAACGGGCATCTGGAAGCGTCATGATCTGGCAAGTCCACTCGTGTCGCGGGACGGAAATCACTTCACGGCACCCGCGGTCAGCCCGCGGATGTAGTAGCGCTGCAGGAGCAGGAAGAGGACGAGGCACGGCGCCATCATCAGCGTGACGCCCGACTGCACGGCGCCCCAGTCGACGCTGCCGAACTGGCCGGAGCGGACCGCCGACATCAGCACCGGCAGCGTGTATTTCTTCTGGTCGGTGAGCAGGATCAGCGCCGCCAGGAACTCGTTCCACGAGGCGAGGAAGGCGAAGATCGCCACCGTCGCCACGCCCGGCAGAACGAGCGGCAGCATGACCCGATAGAGCACCACGACCACCGAGGCGCCGTCGACCCGCGCCGCATCCTCGATCTCCTTCGGAACGGCGTCGAAGGCGTTGCGCATCATGAAGATCGAGAACGGCATCTGCAGCGTCACATAGACGAGCACGATGCCGGTCAAAGTGTTCTGCAGCCCGAGCTTGGTCAGGATCAGGAAGAGCGGCGTCAGGATCGACTGGAACGGGATCATCACCGTGGCGATGATCAGGACGAACAGGAAATTCTTGAGCGGAAAGTTGAACCGCGAGAAGCCGTAGCCGGCGAGGAGGCTGATCACCACGGACGCGACGACCGTCGCCGCCGAGACCGTGAGGCTGTTGCCGGCATAGGTCCAGAGGCCCGCCCCGAAGGCGGCGAGGTTGTCGTAGCTCTGCGTGCTGAAGCCGTCGACCGGCCAAGGCGGCAGCGGCGGCAGCCGCGCCTCCGCCGAGGGCTTGAAGCTGACCAGCACGCTCCAGGCGAGCGGCGCCAGGAATAGGAACGCTGCCGTCAGGCCGAAGGCGTGGTAGCGGAGGGCGTCGATCAGTCTGCGCCGAGCCGAGCGGGTGCTGCGCGACATCACGCGTCCCTCGTGCGGAGCAGGCGCAGCTGCAGGACGCTGATCGCGACGAGGATCACCAGCAACACCATGGAGAGTGCCGCGCCGTAGCCGAGGCGGAAGGAGACGAAGGACTGGCTGAAGATCCAGTAGACCGCCGTGACGGTCGAGTTGCGCGGGCCACCGTCGGCGATGATGTAGAACTGGTCGAAGGCCAGCATCGACCCGGCGACGGACAGGATCAGGGCGAGCGCGATCGTGCGGCGCATCAGCGGCAGGGTGATCCGCCGGAATCGCTGCCAGTAGGAGGCGCCGTCCATGCGGGCGGCCTCCTGGACCTCGGTCGAGATCCCCTGCAGGCCGGTGAGCAGGATGATCATGTTGAAGCCCGCCGTCTTCCAGACGACCATGACGATGATCGACCAGAAGGTGGTGTCGAACTCGAGCAGCAGGTTGACGGGCCTCTCGGTGATGCCGAACCGGTAGAGGAGCGTCGAGAAGAGGCCCGCATCGACGTTCATCAGCCACACCCAGAGCAGGCTCGCCGAGCCGAACCCGACCACGACGGGCAGGAAGAAGGCGGTGCGATAGAACGGGGTGAGCGGCCGGCTCCTCTCCACGAACAGCGCCAGCGGGAAAGCGACGGCGAAGATCGCGATGGTCACGATCACCGTGTAGTAGACGGTGAACTGCATCGCCCTCCAGAACCGGGTATCGTTCACGAGCGCGGTGTAGTTGCCGAAGCCTATGAATCGCGGCCGGCCGAGCAGCGGCCAGTTGTGCAGCGACATCCAGAACGTCATGCCGAGCGGAATGACGAAGAAGACCAGCACCAACAGCACGGCGGGAGCGACGAAGACGAGGCCGACAAGCTGCTTGCGGCGCAGCCGCGCTCCGCGGTTGCGAACCGGACTGCTCTCGGCGCGCTGCTGCTGACTGGTCATCGTGGCGGATCTACCGGGCGCGGGGCTGGATGGCCCGGACGGGGGAGGACCGTCCGGGCCGACGACCAAGGTCCTCGTGGACCGTGGACGCCCCACCTATTTGCCGGACGTGTCGAGGATCGACTGCATTGTCGCCTGGGCGCGGGCGAGCGAGCCCTCGACGTCGTTGCCGAAGAACAGCTCGCCCAGCACCTGCTTCCAGGGCCCGGTGCTGCTGTTGATCAGATCGTTGTAGACCGGCGAGGACGGCGTTCGGCCGAGCGCCATCGCCTCGGTGGCGATCCGGTAGCGCTGGTCGAGCGATTTCAGGGCCTCGTCCGCAACGTCCTTGCGGGTCGGCAGGCTGCCGCCCTTGGCGAGCAGCGTCTGGCCCTCCGGCGAGTAGACGAAGTCGAGGAATTCACGGACCGCGTCCATGTTGTTCCGCCCCGCGGTCACGACGAAGTTGTCGCCGCCGGCGAAGGAGGACTTGCCGCCGGTCTTGCCGGGCAGGAACGTCACGCCGAACTCGACGTGCGGATAGTTCTTGACGAGGTTGCCGATCGCGAAGGCGCCGAGCGGGGCGATGCCGATCTTGTCGGTGGCGAAGCCGCCGAAGAAGTTCGAGCCGGAGTCGGTCTTGGCGCTCTCGGGGACGAGACCCTTGGCGACGAGATCGCGATAGAAGTTCACCGCGTCGCGCATCTGCGGAGTGTCGAGCGTCGCGCGCTTGCCGCCGTCGACGAGGATGTCGCCGCCGGACGCCCAGACGAGCGGCATGAAGGTGAAGGCGTTGCAGCCGCCGCAGGCGCCGGGGAAGTAGAAGCCCTTGATGCCGTTGCCGAGCGCGTTGACTTTGCTCGCATACTCCTTGACCTCGTCCCAATTGGTCGGACCCTTCTCGGGATCGAGGCCGGCCTGCCGGAAGAGCTTCTTGTTCCAGAGGAGAACGGAGGCGTCGGCCGACATCGGCAGGCCGTAGATGCGGCCCTCATAGGTGCCCGTGCCGAGATGCGCCTTCGACAGCTGGTCGAAGTAGGGCAGGCTTTTCGCGAAGTCGGTGAGATCCTCGAGCTGGTCGGCGGCCGCGAAGGCCGGCGTATAGACGAGGTCGAGCGAGAGCAGATCCGGTGCCGAGCCGCCGGCGGCGGCGGTGGCGTATTTCTGCACCATCTCGCTCGACGGCACGATCTGCAGCTCGATCTGCGTCTTGTGCGACTTGTTGAACGCCTCGATCAGCGTCGGCATGAAGGCGGCGCTGGTCGAGCGCGACCACATTGTCACCTTCTTCTGGGCGAATGCGGCGCCCGACATGAGGCTCATGGCGACGACGACGAGAGCGGTCGTTTTCAAGATGCGCATGTTCAGTCTCCTCCTTTTATCTTTGTGTGGCGTTGCGTAGCGGCGTCTTCGGGTCGTCACGACCCGCGAACGACGAGCGAACAGGGCAGCTTCAAGAGCCCGCTCGGAACCTTGTCTCCATTTACGAGGCGCACGAGCGTGAGCCCGGTCCGACGTCCGAGTTCCCTCAGGTTCATGTCCACGGTCGTCAGCGGCGGCCGCGTTTGCTCGGCGACGATCTCCCAGTTGTCGAAGCCGACGATCGCGACGTCCTTCGGCACGTCGACCCCTCGCTCGCGCAGCGCATCGACGGCGCCGCGGGCGATCTGGTCGTTGCCGCAAAAAATCCCGTCCGGCTTATCCGCTCTCGACCAGAGCTCGGCCACCGCCTCGTGGCCCCAGCGCTCGGACCAGGAGCCGCGCAAAACCTCGGTCGCCGTCAGCCCGGCCGCGCCGAGCGCGTCCGCGTAGGCTGCCGCGCGCTCCCGAACGACGCTGAAGTTTTGCGGGCCCGTGACATGCGCGATGCGGCGGCAGCCACGGGCGATGAGGTGCTCGACGGCCTCGCGCGCCCCCTGCCGGTCGTCCGGGACGAGGGTGACGGCATCGGCCGGCCCGGCCGTGAGGGCGTAGACGACCGGCACCGGCAGGTTGCGCAGATCGACCGGCAACGGCTTGTCGATGCGCTTGCCGGTGGCGATGATGCCGTCGACCTGCTTGTCCAGCATGGCGTCGACATGGACTTTCGCAAGCTCGGGATTGTCCTCGACGGTGCAGAGAAAGACCGAGACGCCGTGGTCGATCAGCCCTTCCGACACTCCCGCCATCACGGGCAGCGTGAAGCGGCCATAGGTGTCGTCCGTCAGCAGGCCGACGGTGAAGCTGCGCTTACGCGTGAGGCTGCGGGCCAGGGAGTTCGGCCGGAAGCCGAGCTCGAGGGCCACCCGCTTCACCCGCTCGCGCGTCTCCACCGACATGCGGCCGGTATCGTTCAGCGCCTTCGACGCCGTCGCCGTGCTGACGCGCGCCGCCGCCGCGACGTCGTAGATGGTCACACGGTCGACGAACATGACTCCGGCGAAGCCTCGTGAGAAACCGCTTTTCCAAACTCAATAGCCTATTTTTTCGGCTGGGAAAAGGGTTTCTCAGTGTGCAAGACGGATTCCGCCGACGTCCCCTCCGGTCGCCAGCGGGTGGCAAGCCACTCGGCTGGCTGCGCGTCTTGGGTTAGTCGCGTCCCGGGGTCCCCGAGCCGGCTGCGCCCGGCGGCGGGCTACGCCGGCCCCTGGCGGCGCCGTCAGCCCCGCCTCGCCGCCTCGATCGCGGCGACGTCGATCTTGCCCATGTCCATCATGGCGTCGAAGGCGCGCTTGGCCTCGGGCCCGCCGGCCGCCATCGCCTCCAACAGGACGCGCGGCGTGATCTGCCAGGAGACGCCCCAGCGGTCCTTGCACCAGCCGCAGGCGCTTTCCTTGCCGCCATTGCCGACGATGGCGTTCCAGTAGCGGTCGGTCTCGGCCTGATCCTCGGTCGCGACCATGAACGAGAACGCCTCGTCGTGCTTGAACATCGGCCCGCCATTGAGGCCGACGCAGGGGATGCCGAGGACGGTGAAGTTCACCGTCAGCACGTCACCCGCCTTGCCGGACGGATAGTCGCTCGGCGCGCGGTGGACGCCGTCCACCGAGCTGTTCGGAAAGGTGGCGGCATAGAAGCGAGCGGCGTCCTCGGCGTCCTTGTCGTACCAGAGACAGATCGTGTTCTTCGCGATGGTCATGGTCGTCTCTCTTTGCTCGAAGGTGCGAGAAGGCGGCCGGGACGGGCCCGGCCGGGAGAGGAGCGTGCGGGGAGCCTCAGTCCTTGATGTCCGGCTCGACCAGCCGGGCGAGATTGCGCAGCGAATGCTGCCAGCCGAGATAGCAGGCCTCGGGCGGGATGGCGTCCGGGATGCCCTCCTGCACGATGGAGACGTCGGTCCCCACGGAAACCTTCTTCAGGCTGACCGTCACCTGAATGTCGCCGGGCAGGTTCTCCTGATCGTCGAACCGGTCCGTGTAGCGGACGCGCTCGCCCGGCACGAGCTCGATGAACTCGCCGCCGAAGGCGTGGCTGCCGCCGCTCGTGAAATTGCGGAAGGACATGCGGAACGTGCCGCCGACCTTTGGCTCCAGATGATGCACCGTGCAGGTGAAGCCGTTCGGCGGCAGCCATTTGGCGAGCGCGTCCGCCTCGATGAAGGCCCGGTAGGCCTTTTCGGGGCTCGTCGTCAGAACGCGGTGCAGGCGGACAGTGCTGGGCATCTTCGTTCGTCCTCGGTGGTTGCCGACCCATGCATCGAGGACGGACGAGCGTTCGCGATGCCGACACGGCGCGAGAATCTTTCCGCGCACGCTGCGAGAGTGTCGCCCGAGCGACAGCGGCGCTACAGGTGACGTCGGCAGGAAGCCTCGGCTGATCGATCGGGGCCGCGGCCGGAGGAAACGAAGGATGTTTTGCGACATGTCCGGCAAGGTCGCCATCGTCACCGGGTCCGCGCAGGGCCTCGGTGCCGCCGAGGCCATGGTGCTGCTCGAGCACGGCGCCTCGGTTCTGGTCGGCGACGTCCGCGACGACGAGGGAGAGGCGTTCGCCGCCCGATGCGAGGCGTCCGGCTTCACGGGCCGCATCGCCTACCGCAACCTCGATGTCACCAGCATGCAGGCCTGGCAGGCGGCGGTCGCCGAGGCCGAGCAACGCTTCGGCAAGCTCACGACGCTGATCAACAATGCCGGCTTCCCAGGCCGTCCCGGCGTCGAAGCGACCTCCGAGGAAGGCTGGCAGAAGACCATCGACGTCGACCTCAAGGGCAGCTTTCTCGGCATCAAGGCCTCGGTGCCGGCGCTGCGCCGCGCCGGCGGCGGCGCCATCGTCAACACCTCCTCGACCTACGGCCTCGTGGCGTCGGGCCGCGGCAGCACGGCGTACAGCGCCGCCAAGGGCGGCATCGTCATGCTGACCAAGGCGGCAGCGATCGAGTATGCGGGCGAGAACATCCGCGTGAACTGCATCCACCCTGGCATCATCGATACCCCGCGCAACCGCTCGCTGCCGCCCGAATGGCTGCAGGGCCTGCTCGACGACACCCCGCTCGGCCGCATGGCGGCGCCGGAGGAGATCGCGCGCGCCGTGCTGTTCCTGGTCGCCGACGCCTCGTCCTACATGACCGGCTCCTCGCTTGTCGTCGACGGCGGCTACGTGGCTGTCTAGCGCGCACGGGGATGCGATCGCCGATGCCGAGATGCTACGATCGGAGCGAACGACCGAACGCGGCGGCGCCGAGAGTCTGCGCTGTACCGACGAACCGGCGCACGGCCGCGGCGGCCGTCAAGGAGGAGCACGGATGTCTTTCTATCGCGGCATGACCTGCGAGAACGTCACGATCACCGGCGACGGCGGGACGCCGATCACCGCCTATGTGGCCAAGCCCGAAGGCCGAGGCCCGTTCCCGGGCGTGGTGCTGGTCCACCATCTGCCCGGCTGGAGCGAGTTCTACATCGAGACGACGCGGCGGTTCGCCCATCACGGCTATCTCGCGATCTGCGCCAACCTCTACGAGCGCGTCGGCGGCGGCAATCCCGACGACGTCGCCGCCAAGGTGCGCGCCGAGGGCGGCGTGCCCGACGCGCAGGTGGTCGGCGATACCGAGGCGGCGGTGAAGTGGATGCGGGCGCAGCCGGAGTGCAACGGCAAGGTCGGCCTGTTCGGCTCCTGCTCCGGCGGCCGCCACGCCTTTCTCTATGCCTGCCGGAAGGCGGACGTGGACGCCTGCGTCGAGCTCTGGGGCGGCCGCGTGGTGATGGGCAAGGAGGAGCTGAACGCCAAGACGCCGGTGTCACCGATCGATCTGACGAAGGATCTCTCCTGCCCGCTGCTCGGCCTCTTCGGCAATGACGACCGCGCGCCGAGCCCCGAGCAGGTGAACCAGCATGAAGCCGAGCTGAAGAAGCACGGCAAGGACTACGAGTTCCATCGCTACGACGGCGCCGGCCACGGCTTCTTCTACTGGCACCGGCCGCTCTACCGGCCCGAGCAGGCGATGGACGGCTGGAGCAAGGTGTTCGCCTTCTTCGACAAGCAGCTGGCGAATTGAGGGGAGCCGGTCATGTGCACGTCCATCGTCGAGATCGTCGCCGCCGAAGGCATGGCCAAGCGCGGCGACGAGTGGTTCGAGCTGACGCAGGCGGTGGTCGCCTACGACCATGCGCGCCATGCGCCGCTCGCCGACGTCATCACGCTCGACTTCATCAATGCGAGGCTCGACCCGGGAGCCCGCGCCGGCATCGAGCTGACGCTCGAGAGCGCCAAGGAGCTGCGCGCCGCGCTCGACCGGGCCATCATTGCCGCCGAGTATGAGGAGGCGGAGGTGCGCGGCAAGGGAGTGGCGCCGAGCCTCGTCCGCGCCGCCTGAGGCAGCAGGCTTCCAAGGTCAGGCCACGCCGGCCGAATGGCTCGGCATCGTCCGCTTCTGGGCGGCGATGCGGAACGGGGCGTTGGGCGCCCCATAGCCCTGATAGCCGCCGCGGCGCTCGACGATCTCGACGATGAAGCCGTCGCCCCAGGTGGGGGCGTAGAGCTGGAAGAACTCGCCGTGCTCGTCGCGGTCGTAGAGGATGTTCTCCGCCCGCAGCCGATCGGCGAGGTCGGGGTCGAGGCCGAACCGGGCCTCGACGTCGTCGTAGTAGTTCCGGGACATGGCGAGCGGCCGGAAGCCCGTTTCGCGCAGGCGGGCCGCCGTCGCGAAAATGTCGTCGGTGGCGAAGGCGATATGCTGCACGGCCGAACCGAAGCGCTCGGCGATGAAGCGGCCGGCGAGCGTGCGATCGTTCTCGGCGCCGTTCAGCGTCAGCCGGAAGGCGCCGTCCTCGCCCTCGACCACCTGGCTGCGGACGAGGCCGGCCGGATCGACGACGTCGACGGTCGGCGTCCGCCGGGTGCGGAAGATGGAGGTGTAGAACAGCACCCAGGTCAGCATCTCGGCATTGTTCATCGTCTGCCCGACATGGTCGATGCGGGTCAGTCCGACCGAGGAGCGCGGGGCGTCGTCCTCCACCGTACGGAACTCGACCTCCCAGACGCGGGCTAGCTCGGACTTGGCATCGAGGAAATAGATGATGCCGCCGCCGACGCCGCGGATCGCAGGGATTGGCAGCTCGCCCGGCCCGACCGGCTGCTCGAACATCGTCGCGCCGAGCGCCGTCGCCCGCTCCACGGTGGCGCGGGCGTCCTCGACCAGCAGCCCGATCGCGTAGATGGCGGTGCCGCGGGCGAGAAAGCTCGACCGGGCCAGGCCGTTCGGATCGGTGTTGACGACGATGTTGATGCCGCCCTGGCGCCACAGCGTGACATCCTTGGAGAGGTGCCGGCCGCTTCTGGCGAAGCCCAGCGGGACGAGCAGGCGCTCGAGATCGCGGGCGCCGGCGGCGTCGGCGGCGAACTCGACGAACTCGATGCCGCGGACGCCGATCCGGTCCGGCATCTCCGGCACGTCGATGCGGATGCCGGGCTCCTCGCGCCGCACCTGGTCCATCAGCCAGCCGAGCGAGCGCCTCCCGTCGGCGGCGATCCGTTGCGGCGAGCCGCCGCGGAACTGGTCGTTGAAGATCTCAAGCGACAGGTAGCCGTCATAGCCGGTCGCCGCCACGGCGCGCATGAAATCCTTCACCGGCAGGTCGCCCTCGCCCGGCATGTTTCGGAAGTGCCGGCTCCAGTAGAGGGGATCCATCTGGATCAGCGGCGCATCGGCGAGCTGGACGATGAAGATGCGGTCGCCGGGGATCGACCGGATCGAGCCGACGTCGATCTTCTTCGCCAGCGTGTGGAAGGAATCGAGCACGAGGCCGACCGACGGGTGGTCGGCGCGGCGGACGATCTCCCAGGCGTCGCGGTGGTCGCTGACATGCCGGCCCCAGGCGAGCGCCTCGTAGCCGACGCGAAGGCCGCGGCGCGCAGCCCGCTCGCCGAGCTCGCGGAAATCGGCGGCGGCGCGGTCGATGCCGCCGAGCGAGGCCGGCGAGACGCTCGAGCAGACGAGCATCAGGTCGGTGCCGAGCTCCTGCATGACGTCGAACTTGCGCTCGGCGCGGTCGAAGGCGCGGCCGCGCTGCGGCTCCGGCAGGCCCTCGAAATCGCGGAACGGCTGGAACAGCGAGATGGCGAGGCCGGCATCGCGGGCCATCTGCCCGACTTCGCTCGGCGAGCCGTCGAAAGCGAGAAAATCGTTCTCGAAGATCTCGATGGCGTCGAAGCCGGCGGCAGCGATGGCGGCGAGCTTTTCGGCAAAGTCGCCGGCGATCGAGACGGTCGCGATCGAGGTCTTCATGGTGCGCTCCGGAGTGCTACGGACCGGTTCAGACGCGAGCCGACCGAGCAGAGGAATTGCTTTTCGACGACTCGTGGAGTGAGCCTGATTTTCATCTTTCCCCCGGTCGCAGGCATGTAAGGAGAATTTAAAATGCAAAGCACCGCTGTAAGCCTGTCGTTGTCGCTCGGCGCTTGATTTCGGAATTCACAAAATGATTCGCCGCCACGGGATCCGAATGTCTGGCTTCGCCCATTAAGGCATCAGCTTTCCTTCGATCGTGCGCTCGAATCCGTGCTGCGCGTAGGGAGGATAGCGAACGCCGGGATCGATGCGGACGCTGTGGTACATGACGCCGCGGGCGTTGGTGAATGCCTCAAAACCCCACCTGCCGTGGTACTTTCCCATTCCCGAGTTGCCGACGCCCCCGAACGGAAGCTCGGGGATCAGCGGGTGAATCGTGCAGTCGTTGATTGCCGCGTCGCCCGACTCCGTCGCCTCGATGATGCGCTCGGCGATATCGAGATCCTCGGCGAAAACGTACAGTCCGAGCGGACGAGGCCGGCTGTTGACCCATCGGACGGCCGCTTCGACCGAATCGATTTCGAGCACCGGCAGGATCGGGCCGAACACCTCCTCCTGCATGATCGGCGAGTCCGGCGAGACGTCGACGAGCACGGTCGGTGCGATGTAGCGCTCGTTCGGATCGGTCTGGCCGCCGACGACGGCCTTGCCGCTGCCGAGCAGCCCCACCAGGCGATCGAAGCTCTTGCGGTTGATCACGCGCCCGTAGTCCGGGCTGAGCTTCGGATCGTCGCCGTAAAAGTCGCGGATCGCCTTCTCGAGGTGCCGCACGAACGCGTCCTTGACCTCGGGCCACACGAGCACGTGGTCGGGCGCGGTGCAGATCTGGCCCGAGTTGAGGTAGCGGCCATAGGCGATGCGGCGCGCCGCAACCTCGAGGTCGGCCGAAGAATGAACGATTGTCGGGTTCTTGCCGCCGAGCTCGAGCACGCACGGTGTCAGGTTCTTCGCGGCTGCCTGGTGGACGATCTTGCCGACCTGGGGGCTGCCGGTGAAGAAGATGAAGTCCCACTTCTCCGCCAGCAGCGCCGTGGTTTCGGGGACCGCACCTTCGACCACCGCGACCACCTGCGGATCGAAATACCTCGGCACCAGGCGGGCCACGGCGGCCGAGCAGGCCACCGAAAGCTCCGAGGGCTTCAGCACGGCCGTGTTCCCACCCGCGAACGCCGCGACGAGCGGCGCGAACAGCAGCATCAGCGGCTCGTTCCAGGCGCCGATGATGAGCGTTACGCCGAGCGGGTCGCGGCGAACGCGAACGTGGCCCGGCTCCTCCACCAGCGGCGTATGCACGCGCTCGGGCGTCATCCACGCGTCGAGATGCTCGAGCGCGTAATCGGCCTCCTTGACGTTGTAGGCGACGTCCATCAGGTCGGCGTCGACGACGTTGCGGCGCAAATCGCTCCAGAGCGCGGCGCACAGCTCATCGTGATGCTCGGTGAACATCGCTCTCAGCGCTTCGAGCTGCGCCTTGCGCCACGCCGCCGGGCGCGTACAGCCCGACAGGAAATACGCGCGCTGCCGGGCAACGAGAGCGGAGTAGTCAAGGCCGGACATCGTCATCCCCTTTGGTGCGACTGCCGGAAGGAGGGATTTCCGCGTCGTCCATCCCGAGCCTGCCGTCGAGGTCCAGGATGATTGCCCATTGGCTGGGCCCGTGCCGACAAGACACAGGAACTCTTGGATGTAAGCCCTGCACCGGCTCCCGAACCTCGTCAAGAATGGTGCCGTCGCGCAGCTTGGCGACGGTGCCGCGCTTCGCTACTTGCTTCCGCCGACAAACGAATCCCGAACTCTCTCCGATGTCAGTTTGTGCGCCTCGATCGCCGACCAGTTCGGAACGATGCCGTGTCCGGGTCGGTCGCTCGGAACACCGCGACCGTTCTCCACCTTGATGGGCGTCTCGATCAGCCCCAACTCGGTCAGGCTGCCGCCGACGACGTCCTCGAGCATGAAGGCATTCTGGACGCCGCAGAGAAGTTGCAGCGACAGCTCCATCATGAAGTGCGGCGCGACCGGGCGCCCGAAGGCAGACGCCATGTGGGCGACCTTGTGCCATTCGGTGATGCCGCCCACGAAGGCGACGTCGGCCTGAACGACATCGACCGCATCGGCGCGCAGGTAGTCGAGGAATTGCGTGCGGCTGTAAAGGCTTTCGCCGAGCGCGATCGGGGTGGACACGGCGCGCTTCAAGCTCGCATGTCCCTGAATGTCCTGACAGAGCAGCGGCTCCTCGATCCAGCCGAGACTGAACCGATCGAGCTGGGTCGCCTTGGATATCGCCTCCGACGCGCTCCAGCCCTGGTTGAGGTCCACGAAAAGCGTGCCGTTCCGTCCCAGTCGTTCCTTCGCCTTCGTGATCCGCTCGATGTCTTCGGCGAAGTCAGGCTTGCCGATCTTGATCTTGGCGCTCGTGAATCCCCTGGCGACATAATCGTCGATGCGGCGGACGAGATCGTCGATCGTATCGTTCGCGCTGAGGTTGATTTCGCTGATATAGGCGGGCACCGAACCGCGCGCTCCGCCGAGGAGCTTGTAGAGCGGTTGTCCGTAGTGCTTTCCGATCAGGTCCCACACGGCGATGTCGACGGCGGCAATAGCCATCGAATTGACGCCGAGCCCGAGCCGCCGCGACTGACGCGACATCCTGTTCCAGATTCGCTCGTAGTCGAGCGGATCCATGCCGACGACCAACGCCGCCAGGTAGTCGTCGATCAATGCCTTGATGACCGTGCCGCCGATATCGACCGTGTACGTCAATCCCACGCCGACCAAGCCGGTGTCGGTGCGCAATTCCACGAATATCAACTCGAGGCCGTCGACTTTATTTGTAGCGTCCTCCCAGGGCGAGGCAGGCGGCAGGCGGCAAGCATGGGAGGTGACGTCGGTGATACGCATGCGCGGAATTCGAATGGCCGGTGGGACTCTCGGATCGTAGCTACACAGCGGTCGAATCGAGTCAAGGAGACTTCCAAGAGCGAGTTCGATCAACGCCTCCGTTCGGTCGGCGTCGCCTCAGCGAGGTATCTGCCTGCCGGGCTCGTCGGGTGGCAGGGCGTCCCGCCGTGCCACGAAGCGCAGCACCATGTCGACCGTGTTGCGGCGGAGCCGTGCCTGCATCTCCGGCGCGCCGACGTCGTGGCCGAAGATCTTCGAGAAGGTCGCCCGGTTCGAGACGTTGAAGAAGCACAGCGCGCTGATCTGCCAGTGCAGCTCGATCGGATCGAGGCCGGGCCGAAAAACGCCTCCGGCGACCCCCTCATCGTAGATGCGCGAGATGTGGTCGATCGCGGTGACGTTCAGCTTCGAAATCGTCTCAGACTTGTCGATGAACTCGCCGTGATGGATGTTCTCGATCATCACCATGCGGATGAATTCTTCGTGCTGGTGGTGATGATCGAACGTGAATTCGACCAGCAGCGCCAGCGCCTGCATCGGTGGCAGGCCGGCGACGTCGAGCCGGCTCTCGCCCTCGCGCACCCGCCGGTAGGCGTTCTCGAGCGCGCTGAGGTACAGCCCCTCCTTGTCGCCGAAATAGTAGTAGATCATCCGCTTGCTGGAGCGGGTGCGGGCGGCGATCTCGTCGACGCGGGCACCCGACAGGCCGTTGACCGCGAACTCCTGCGAGGCGACCTCGAGGATGTTCTGGCGCGTTCCTTCGGGATCCTGGGCACGGCGGGGGCTTTCCGGCGCCACGACCGGACGGTCGGCGTCGGCCTCTCGGCCCGGCGATCCTTGGGGACGATTCTTGGTGCGGCTCCCCGATCTGGCGGCAGTCACGGCCGAGCCCCTCCGGCCTGTCGATTGACTAAACTAACCAGTTCGTACATCATTTTCGGGTCCGAGGTTAGGGCCATGTGCCGGCCCGGTTCGGCCGAGAACAAGGGACGCCCGAGCGACGGGCGCAGGGAGGCAGGGTGCACGGTCCGGCTGATAGCATGGTCGAGCGCCTGCGCGGACTCCTCCCTCCGCCATCGGCGGACACGGACGCCGGACGGACCGTGATCGGCCTCGTCGGGCGCGGCATCCAGCTCTCCCGCTCACCGCGCATGCACGAGGAGGAAGGAGCCCGTCTCGGCCTCCGCTACACCTATGTGCTGATCGATTTCGACGAGCTCGGCCTTGCCGACAGCGCGCTCGACGAGGTCGTCGCCGCCGCCGCGCATGCGGGATTTGCCGGCCTCAACGTCACCCATCCCTTCAAGCAGAGCATCATCGCCAGCCTCTATCGCCTGTCGCCCGAGGCGGCGGCGATCGGTGCCGTCAACACGGTGGTTCTCGCCGGCGGCGCCCGCATCGGGCACAACACCGACAGCTGGGGCTTCGCCGAGAGCTTCCGCGAGGGCATGGCCGGATGCGCGCTCGACCGGGTCGCGCTGTTCGGCGCCGGCGGAGCGGGCGCGGCCGTGGCGCATGCGCTGCTCGGTCTCGGCACCGGGCAGTTGACGATTGTCGATCCCGACGCACGACGGACCGAGAGGCTCGTCGAACGGCTGCGCGCGCAGGGCGCCGACGTCACCCGCGGTGAGGACGTCGCGGCAGTCGTTGCCGGGACCGACGGGCTCGTCAACGCGACGCCGATCGGCATGGCCAAATATCCGGGCACGCCGCTGCCGGTGGCCCTGCTCGAGCCGCGTCACTGGGTCGCCGACATCATCTACTTTCCGGAGGAGACCGAGCTCTTGCGCGCGGCGCGCGGGCTCGGCTGCCGCACGCTGCCCGGAACCGGCATGGCGGTCTATCAGGCCGTACGCGCCTTCCAGCTTTTCACCGGCCTCGCGCCGGATCCGCGCGCCATGGTCCGCCACTTCGAGGCGGCCGCGTGACGACCCGCACCCGATCACCAAGACGGGCCGACGAGGCCCGCGCCCCAGGGAGGACACCATGAAGACCACACGCCGCGCTTTCGTCATCGGTTCGGCCGGGCTGCTCGCATCGGCCACGGCCCTGCCGGCGCTCGCGCAGGACAAGCAGAAGCTGCGCTTCTCGGCCGTCTTCTCGGAGCAGGACATACGCGCCGAGATGATCAAGCTGTTCGCCAACGCCATAAAGGACGACTTCATCTTCGAGGGATACTACGGCGGCAACCTGTTCAAGCAGGGCACCGAGCTCGTCGCCCTGCAGCGCGGCAATCTCGAGATGGGCAACATCGCCCCGCAGGACGTCTCCAAGCAGATCCCGGCCTGGTCGATCCTCACCGCCGCCTACCTGTTCCGCGACTCCAATCACCTGCTCGCCTTCTTCGCGAGCCCGCTCGGCGCCGAGATGAAGAAGATGGCCGAGGACCAGCTCGGCATCCGCATTCTCGGACCGACCTATTTCGGCCGCCGGCAGGTGGGGCTGAAGCCGGCCAAGGAGATCAAGACTCCCGCCGACATGGCCGGCATCAAGCTGCGCATGCCGCCCGGCGACGCCTGGCAGTTCCTCGGCACCGCGCTCGGCGCCAACCCGACGCCGATGGCCTATGCCGAGGTCTATACCGGCCTGCAGACCGGCGCCATCGACGGCCAGGACAACCCGCTGCCGAACGTCGAGAACATGAAGTTCTACGAGGTGATGTCGCAGATCGTGCTGACCTCGCACCTCGTCGGCTACGATCTCCTCGTCGTCTCCGACAAGGCCTTCAAGGCGATGTCCCCGGCCCAGCAGGCGAAGTTCACCAAGGCCGCCGACGAGGCGATCGACTTCTGCACCAAGAAGCATCTCGCGCGCGAGGAGGAACTCGCCGCGTTCATGAAGTCCAAGGGCCTGAAAGTCTACGAGCCGGACGTCGCCGCCTTCCGCAAGCACGCCCAGGAAAAATATCTCGCCTCCGACTTGGCCAAGGACTGGCCGAAGGGCATGCTCGAGAAGATCAACGCGATCTGACGTCGACCGGCCCGCCGTCCCGGCGGCGGGCCCCACCTGGCGCCGGGGGCAGCGGACTTGCATTCAACCGCCGAGGCAGTCGGCGCCTGGCTCTACAGGCGCGCTGAGAACGCGCTGGCGGCGATGCTGGCGGTCATGTTCGCCGCCTTCCTCATCCAGATCGTCTTCCGCTACGTCCTGCAGCTGCCGCTCGGCTGGCCGCACGAGATCAGCGTCGTCATGTGGATCTGGCTGGTCCTCTGGGGCGCCGCCTTCGTGCTGCGCGAGGAGGAGGAGATCCGCTTCGACCTCGTTTACGCCGCGGCGCGGCCCGGGGTGCGCCGGGTGATGTTCCTTCTCGCCGCGACGGTTCTGGTCGCGCTCTATGCGATCTCCCTGCCGGCCGTGTGGGACTACGTCACCTTCATGCGCGTCGAGCGCACCGCCTACATGAAGATCCGCTTCGACTGGCTGTTCTCGATCTACATCCTGTTCGCGGTGGCGGTGATCGTCCGCTACCTCTGGCTCGCCTTCAGGACCGTCTTCGGCGCGGCGCCTGCCGCCTTCGATCCGACCCGGGCGGACTCCGGCCTATGAGTCTGGCGAGCCCGTTCTCGATCGCCCTCGTCGTCATCACCGCGCTCGCCTTCCTCGGCCTGCCGATCGGCCATGCGATGATCGCCGGCTCGATCCTCTATCTCTTGCTCGCCGGCCTCGACATGGGCACCGCCGCCGAGCAGCTGCTGAACGGCATGTACTCGAACTACATCATCCTGGCCGTGCCGCTGTTCATCCTCGCCGCCGAGCTGATGAACATCGGCTCGATGACCGACCGGCTGCTCGCCTTCTGTAATGCGCTGGTCGGCCGTTTCCGCGGCGGCCTCGCGCAGGTGAATATCCTGCAGAGCATCATCTTCGCCGGCATGTCGGGCTCGGCGATCGCCGATGCCGCCGGCACCGGCAAGATGATGCAGGCGATGATGACGCGCGACGGCCGCTATCCGGCGAGCTACGCCGCCGCCCTGACGGCGGCGACGGCGGTGATCGGGCCGATCATCCCGCCCTCGATCCCGATGATCCTCTATGCGCTCGTCTCGGACGCCTCGATCGGCTACCTGTTCCTCGGCGGCGTCGTGCCGGGCCTGTTGATGGCCGGCGCGCAGATGGCGATCGTCGCCGTCGATGCGCGGCGCAAGAATTTCCCGGTCGAGGCGCCGACGCCGCTCCGCGCGCTGCCCGGCATCACGGCCCGCGCCTTTCCCTCGCTGATGATGCCGGTCGTCCTCCTCGGCGGCATCTATAGCGGCGTCACGACGCCGACCGAGGCCGCCGCCGTGGCCGCCGCCTATGCGCTGCTCGTCTCCGCGGTGCTCTACCGCAGCGTCGGCTGGCGCGACTTCTACCGCTCGGTGCTGGCGAGCGCCCGCACCTCGGCCTCGATCGGCATGCTGATCGCCGGTGCGCTCGTCTTCAACTACGTCGTCACGGTCGAGAACATCCCGGACGCGCTGCGCGCGCTGCTGACGAGCTGGGATCTCTCGCCGCTCGGCTTCCTGATCCTCGTCAACGTGCTGCTGCTCGTGCTCGGCTGCGCGCTCGAGGGCACGACGATCCTGCTCGTCATCGTGCCGGTCCTCATTCCGACGGCCAAGGCGCTCGGCATCGACATGGTGCATTTCGGCGTCGTCGTCGTCGTCAACATCATGATCGGCCTCATAACCCCGCCTTACGGGCTGCTGCTGTTCATCATGACGCGCATCGCCGAGGTGCCGCTGAAGGCGCTCGTCCTCGACACGCTGCCGTTCCTGTGGGCGATGATCGCCGCACTCGCCGTGATCACGCTCGTGCCGGAGACGGTGCTGTGGCTGCCGCGGCTGCTCGGCTACCAGGGATGACCGCGAGGAGAACGACGTGACCCGACCGATTTTCGTCATCAACGGGCCGAACCTCAATCGGCTCGGCACCCGCGAGCCCGAGATCTACGGCACGACGACGCTCGCCGAGGTCGAGGCGACGTGCCGGGAGGCCGCCGGCGACCGGCCACTGCGTTTCCACCAGTCGAACTACGAAGGGCAGATCGTCGAGTGGATTCACGAGGCCATCGACGACGGCGCCGGCATCGTCATCAACCCGGCCGGCTTCACCTTCACGTCGGTCCCGGTGCTCGATGCCTTGAAGATGTTTCCGCGGCCGATCATCGAGTTGCACATCTCCAACGTCCATCGTCGCGAGGCGATCTATCACGCCTCGCTCGTGTCGAAGGTGGCGACGGCGGTGATGGCCGGCTTCGGCGCGAAGGGCTATCCGATCGCCGTGCGCGCCCTGCTCGGCATGCTGCCGGATTAGCGCGGCGCGACGAGTGCTCGGCGCCGCGCCCGCAGGGGGCTCGATCGCGTTTCGGCTGCACTGCCGGCGCTGACCGGCGAGGGTGGTGAGCGGCATTGTCCGGTCGCCGCCGCTGCGCCACGCGAAAAAAGCGAGATGAACCGAGAATAAACGCTGCCCTCAGGAGCGGTTCAAGCGGCCCCCTCTACAACAGGCCCCATCGGTCGAGACGGTCTCGGCCAAACGAAACCAGGGGCACTTCCGATGACCAAGATCCTCCTCGCCGCCGCCGCGACCCTCGCTCTCGGCGCCGCCGCTCTCGCACCGACCACGGCTTCCGCCGGCGGCTATGGTTACGGCCACGGCTACACGGTCTACGTCGCACCGGCGCCTTACGTCTACGTCGCGCCGAAGCGTTACTACAAGCACTACTACGCGCCGAAGCGCCACTACGGCTATTCCTACGGCGGCTACGGCTACTGAGATCCCGCCCCCCTCTCACGGCCTTACCGCCTCGCCGCCGATCCCTCGTGGGCCGGCGGCATTCGTTTGTGCGCATCCAATGGACGGCCCTGGCGGCGAGCGCAGTTATGAACTAGTTTAATTCCAATCATTCGAACTATAGCGACTTTCCTGTTGTGTCTCTCCCCGGTCATGCTTAGGCATGTCCCCAATTCGGGAGCGCCGCATGTCGGATTGCATTGGCAACGCCGACATTCGGGGGAGCACGTCAATGAGCGCATACCAATCGACCGAAACCGTCGCCGTCCTGGAGAACGGGAAGCCGATCGGCTTCACCTTCGCCGATCTCGCGAAATATCATGGCTACGGCTTTCCCGGCGGCATCGCTCATGCCTTCAAGGTGATGCAGCGCGCCTTCCCGCTGCTCGACGACGGCGGCACGCCCGAGCGGCACGAGCTGCACCTCGATACGGCCTTCGGCGGACCCGGCGGGCGCGATGCGTTCGAAATGGTCACGCGCGTGGTGACGGGCGGCCGCTTCCGTGTCGACAAGCCCGAGATCGATGCGAGCCAGCCGCTCTTCTGGGAGGCGTTCTACCGTTTCACCTGGCGCTATCGCGGGCGCACCGTCGCACTCGCCATCCGCAGCGGCCATGTCCGCGAGGAGTTCATCCGGCTCGGCATGCAGCCGCTGCGCAGCGCGGCCGAGGACGCCCGCCTCGAGGAGCTGAAGCTCGAAATGGCGGACAGGCTGATGGCGCTGCCGGCGACCGAGATCTACGATGTCGTGTAGCGCCCTGACCGGGCGTCGCGGCGACTACCGCACCCGCTTCCCCGCAGCCTCGAACAGCAGCACCTGGTCCGGCCGGATCCGCGCCCGCACCGTCTCGTCGAGCCGCAGCCGCAGGCGGGCGCGCACCTCGACCGAGACCGGCTCGGAGCCCGACTTCAGGTGCACGAGCGTGGTGGAGCCGAGCGTCTCCACCGAATCGACGCGCAGCGGGATCGCCGCCTCGTCCGAAGGCTCCACGAGCTCGATATTCTCCGGCCGGACGCCGGCCGTCACCTTCTCGCCGATCGCCGGGCGCTGGCCGGCGAGCGTGACGGCGAGCCGGCCGCCACCCGAGGTGAGCTTCACCTCGACGCCGCCGGTGATGTGGCGCTCGACGGTTCCGGTCAACAGGTTGATGCGCGGCGAGCCGATGAAGCCGGCGACGAAAGCGTTGTCCGGATCGTCGTAGAGCGTCACCGGCGAGCCGATCTGCTCGATGAGCCCGTCGCGCATGACGACGATCTTGTCGGCGAGCGTCATCGCCTCGACCTGGTCGTGCGTGACGTAGAGCATGGTCGCCCCGAGGGTGCGGTGCAGGCGGGCGAGCTCGAGCCGCATCTGCACGCGCAGCTCGGCATCGAGGTTCGACAGCGGCTCGTCGAACAGAAACACCTTCGGCTCGCGGACGATCGCCCGGCCGATGGCGACCCGCTGCCGCTGGCCGCCCGAAAGCTCGCGCGGCAGACGGCCGAGCAGCGGCTCGATCTGCAGCGTGGCGGCCGCGCGGCGCACGCGCTCGGCCCGTTCGGACTTGCGCACGCCGGCCATGCGCAGCGCAAAGCCCATATTGTCGGCGACCGTCATGTGCGGGTAGAGCGCGTAGGACTGGAACACCATGGCGATGTCGCGCTTGGCCGGCGACAGGCCTTCCACTCGGCGGCCGGCGATGAGGATCTCGCCCGCGGTGACGTCCTCGAGCCCGCAGACGAGGCGCAGCAGGGTCGACTTCCCGCATCCCGAAGGGCCGACGACGACGACGAACTCGCCCGGCTCGGCCGTGAAGCCGATGCCTCGTACAGCCTCGTAGCCGCCGAAGGATTTGCGGACGTCGATCAGGCTGACTTCGCTCAACGCCGGAGCTCCTCGTCGCGCGCCTCCCGGGGATCGTCTCGACCATCCAGCCCGGGACACCTTCCTTCTCCCATGGGGAGAAGGTGGCCGCGAAGCGGCCGGATGAGGGGGTACGGCGCTCGGTCTGAAGCTCCGTAACCCCTCACCCGCCCGCTTCGCGGGCACCCTCTCCCCATGGGAGAGGGAAGAGCAGAAGAGAAGCTGGATTGCTTCGCTGCGCTCGCAATGACGAGGAGCCCGGCTACGCTGCCCGAGATCATCACAGCCGCACCACGCTCTGCTGGATGGTGGTGACGCCCGCGCTGTCGCGGCCGTAGTAGAGGACCAGAAGACTGCCGTCGGCGCGCTGAGCGACCGCCGGATAGCCGAGGTCGGCGTCCGAAAAGTCGTCGCGGACGGCGATCGGATCGCTCCAGGTCGCGCCCTCGTCTTCGGAGAGATGCAGCACGATCCCGAAGGGCGGCTCGCGCCGCCCGGCGACGCAGGCGATGCGGCCGTCGGCGAGGCGAAGCAGGTGGCCCGGATAGGCGGTGATGGCCGTCGGCGCGGCGGACGACCAGGTGAAGCCGCCATCCGCGGAAATCGTCGCGTGCAGGATGCGTGTGATGTTGTCGCGCAGCAGCAAGAGGATGCGGCCGTCGCGCAGCAGAAGGCCGGTCGGCTCCTCGAACTCGTGCCCCTCCCCGCTCGCGACATGGATCGGCGCCGACCATGTCTCGCCGCGATCGGCGGAGCGGATCACGAACAGGGTGCGGTAGTGCGGCACATCGCTCAGCGGCAGCACGAGCTCGCCGGACGGCAGCTCGACGGCGCCGCGCATGCCGTAGCCGCCCGGGTAAGGGGCGGTGTCGATCGGCGCGCCGATCGCGAAGGAGAGCCCGTCATCGTCGGAGACGTGCACGAAGGTTTTTCCCGGGCCGCGCGCCCAGGGGAAGGCCTTTGTGAGGTCGGCCTGCGAGCCGCCGGCGAAGTGGCCGATCTCGGTGGACTGCACGAGGCCCACCATGAGGCGGGAGGCGGGGACGAAGTCCGCGGCCCCGCCGTCATTGCGAGGAGCGTCAGCGACGAAGCAATCTAGGCTTGCGGCGCCCGAAAGAGAAGCTGGATTGCTTCGCTGCGCTCGCAATGACGGGGAGCCCGGCGGCCATGACGGCACCTTGCCTTCCGGCGCCGGCACCCAGCCGAAGCGCCATTGGCTGAGCAGCACGCGGCCGTCGCGCAAGGCCGTCAGGCCCGCGCATTCGATGCCCGAGAAATCATAGCTCGGCACGACCGACGGCGCGCTCCAGGTGCGGCCCTCGTCGTGCGAGCGGACCAGCACGTTGCGGTATTCCGGATCCTGCGGCGGATGCAGCACGACGGCCCGCCGCGGCGCGCGGTTGAACACCGCGAGCCAGGTGCCGGCCGCCGTCACCGCGAGGTGCGGATGCGCGCAATAGCTGAACGGGTCGGCGAAGACGGTCGCGTGCACCGCCTGCGCGCTCATCCCGGTCATGCCAGCTTGAAGCGCGTGCACAGCACGTATTGCAGCGGCTTCGGGTCGTCGCTCCACTCGTGGTAGGAGCAGACGATCGTGCCGTCCGGCATCTGCACGACGCTCGGATAGCCGATGTGCTGGTAGATGCCGGGATTGCTCCAGTCGACACCGCCGCCGGCGATTTTTCCCGAGGCCGGCGTCATGCGGCTCGAGCCGGGCGTCTCCGTCACCGTCGCCGGCGGCAGGCCGCCCTCGCGGATCGTGAACTCGTTGGCGACATCCCAATTCAGGCCGTCGTCGGAGACGATGGCGCGCACCCCGTAGGGCGGCCGGCGGTAGCCGTAGACCATCAAATAGCGACCATCCTGGAGCGGGATCATCTCCGCCGGATAGCCCCAGATTTTTGTCCATTTCGGCGGCGTCCAGGAGAAACCGTCATCGTCGGAGACGGTCATCACCATGTTCTTGGCATCGCCGCTCGGATTGACATGCGTGCGCATGAAACAGACGAGGCGCCCGTCCTTCAGCCGCAGCAGCGCCGGCTCCTCGTAGTCGATGATGCTACCCGGATCGTAGGCGAGCGTGGAGAAATACTCCCAGTTCTGGCCGCCATCGTCCGAGCGCATCAGCGCCGAGCGGGTGCTTTCCCCCTCGCCTTCCTCCTCGTACCCGTGGATGCGTCCGTAGAGGCCCATCAGCAGGGAGCCGCTCGGCAGCTGCCAGCAGCCGAGCCGGCAGCCGCCATGCTTCAGCGGCCGGACATTCACCGGAATCGGCCGCGTCCAGCTCTTGCCGCTGTCGGTCGATTTGACGACATAGGTGCCGAGCCAGCCCTGCGTCTTGTACGCCCAGGTCCAGTCGCCCCATTCGGGCGTGTGCGGATGGGTGCTCCAAGAGGGCTGCTCGGGCTTCACGCCGCGCTTGAAGAAGCCGGTGATCGTCATGTTGACGATCAGCGTGCCGTCGTCGAGCTCGCAGATGCCGCAGTCCCAGTTGCCCTCTGTGTCGGTCCAGGGAAGGACGACCTCCGGCGCGCTCCAGGTCTTGCCGCCGTCCCTCGAGCGCGCGAGCAACGTCTGCCCGCTGTCGTGGTGGAACGGAAAGCGCTCCTCGTTGAACACGGCCAGAATGTCGCCGTTCTTCAGGACGCGCGTGGCGATCTGGTTGATGCAATGCGCGTCGTGCTTGAAGATGCGGACGGTCTCGACGTCTTTCATGATCGTCATTTTTGGTCTTCCACTCCGCCTTGATGCTTCGGCCGCCGGTCATAGCCGGACGGCCACGTTCTTGATCTGCAGATAGTTGCGGACGCCGGGCAGGCCGCGCTCGCGGCCGATGCCGCTTTCCTTGATGCCGCCGGTCGGCGCCTGCACGCCGCCGAGGAACCAGCCGTTGATCCAGACCGACCCGGCCTCGATCTCGCGGGCGAGGCGCAGGGCGCGCGAGATGTCCTGGCTGTAGACGCCGGCGACGAGGCCGAAGCCGAGCCCATTGGCGAGCGCCAGCGCCTCGTGCGGCGTCTCGAAGTCGATCGCCACCGCCACCGGCCCGAAAATCTCTTCCCGCGCGATCCGCGACGACGGATCGACGGCGTCGAAGATCGTCGGCTCGACGAAGTAGCCGCGGTTGAGATGCGCCGGCCGCCCGCCGCCGAGCCGCAGCCGGGCGCCATCGGCGCGGCCGGCATCGAGATAGCCGAGGACCTTGTCATGCTGCTCGGCCGAGACGACCGGGCCGAGATCGCAATCGTCGACGCCCGCTCCCACCGTCAGCTTCCCGGCATGGGCAGCGAGCCGGTCGAGGAAGGCGTCGCGGATCGAGCGGTGCAGGATGAAGCGCGAGGAGGACGAGCAGACCTGGCCGGAATTGCCGAAGGTGCCATCGACGGCATCGAAGGCGGCGCGGTCGAGATCGGCGTCCGGAAAGACGATCATCGGGTTCTTGCCGCCGAGCTCGAGCACCACCGGCTTGATGCCGCGGGCGGCGGCGAGATAGACGCGGCGCCCGGTCTCGACCGAGCCGGTGAAGGTGATGCCGCGGATGTCGGGATGGGCGGTCAGCGCCGCGCCCGCCTCCTCGCCGAAACCGGTGACGACGTTGACGACGCCGGGCGGGAAGCCGACCTCCCGGCAGGCTTCCGCGAACAGGATGGCCGTCAGCGGCGACTGCTCGGCCGGCTTGATCACCACCGTGCAGCCGGCCGCGAGCGCCGGCGCCACCGAGCGCGCCAGCATGCCGAGCGGATAGTTCCAGGGGATGATGTGCGCCGTGGGACCGAGCGGCTCGAGCAGGGTGAAGTCGACGACGTCCGGCCCGAGCGGGATCGTCGCGCCCTCCATCTTGTCGGCGGCGCCGGCATTGAAGCGGATCGTCTGCACGACGCCGCCGACGTCTCCGCGCGACTCCTTCAAGGGCTTGCCGACGTCGAGCGTCTCGACGAGGGCGATCTCCTCCTTGTGCGCGAGCAGGCGGTCGGCGAGCGCCAGCATGAGGTCCGCCCGGGCACGCGGGGTGATCTGCCGCCATGGCCCGTGCATCGCCGCCTTGGCGGCCGCGACGGCGCGGTCCACGTCGGCAGCGGCGCCGCGCGAGACATGCACGATCACCCGCTCGCTGCTCGGATCGATGGTCGGGAAGGTCTCGCCCGACGCGGCCCGGCCCGCCTCGCCGTCGACGAAGATCGTCCCCGCCTCGAGGCGCGCGGCAAAGCCCGCCGGCAGCTCGCCCACGTTGCTCATGCCTTGATGCTTCCCTGGGAGATGCCGGTGATGAAGTAGCGCTGGAGAAAGGCGAACAGCAGCAGACTCGGCACGCTGAGCACCGTGATCGCCGCCATGGCGACGCTGAAGCCCTCGAGCTGTGTACGCGTGCCGGAAACCGGGGTGAACGCGGCGATGCCGACCGGCAGCGTCTTCATGCTCTCGTCGAAGGTGACCAGCAGCGGCCAGAGAAAATTGTTCCAGTTGAGCGTGAAGATGATCACCGAGGCGGCGATGATCGGGGCGCGGGCGAGGGGCAGCGCGATCAGGAAGAAAAGCCGGAACGGCCCTGCCCCGTCGACGCGCGCCGCCTCCTCGATCTCGGTCGGAAAATTCAGGAAGAACTGGCGGAAGATGTAGACCGAGAAGACGTTGGCGATGCCGGGCAGGATCAGCGCCTGGTAGCTGCTCGCCCAGCCGACCTTGATGAAGCCGAGCAGCATCGGGATGATCGACACCTCGGTCGGAATCATCAGCGAGGCGAGGAAGATCGCAAACAGCGCCGAGCGGCCGCGAAAGTTCATCCGCGCCAAGGCGTAGCCCGCCATCGCCCCGAACAGCACGCAGAGGAACGTTGCCGCCGTCGCCTGCACGAGGCTGTTGAAGCCCCAGCGTAGCACCGGATACTCGAACACGCGCACATAGTTGTCGAAGGTGATGCGGCGGGGGATCCACTCGATATCGGCGGTCATCACGTCGCCGGGGAACTTCAGCGAGGTCGAGACCATCCAGACGAACGGCATCGCCCAGGCGACGGCGACCAGCATGCCGACGATCCAGATCGGCACGTCGACCGGCGAGAGGTTGTGGGCCGCGAGCCAGCGGCGCAGGCCGGCGCTCATCGCGCGCGCTCCTTGAGGACGAGGCGCTGCACGAGGGTGACGGCGAGGATGACGACGAACAGCATCATGGCGATCGCCGAGGCGTAGCCGAACAGGTTGCGCACGATCGCCATGCTGTAGACGTAGTAGATCGGCGAGGAGGAGGCGCCGGCAGGCCCGCCGCTTGTCATCACGTAAACCTGGCTGAAGATGCGCAGCGTCGAGATCAGCTGCAGCGTCACCACCATGCTGAGCACCGGCCTGAGTTCCGGCAGGATGATGAACCAGAAGCGGCTGAAGCGGCCGGCGCCGTCGACCGTCGCCGCCTCGGTGAGATCCTTGGGGATATCTTGCAGCGCCGCGAGGAAGAGCACGAAGGCGAGCCCGAGATCCCACCAGATCGAGGCGATGCTGACGCCGATCAGCGACCAGGAGGTGGAGGTGAGCCACGGGATCGGGCCGATGCCGACATGGCCCATGAGCTGGTTGACGAGGCCGAACTGCGTGTCGAGCAGCCACACCCAGACGAGGCCGATGACGGTCGCCGAGACGACGTTCGGCGCGAAGAACAGGGTGCGCGCCAGTCCCGAGAGCGGATAGCGCTGGTTGACGAACAGGGCGAACACGAGCCCGAGCGCCGTCACGCCCGGGACGATGACGAGGCCGTAGAGGAGCACGTTCTTGAAGGCGAGCCACACCCAGGGGTCGCCGAAGGCGCGCGAGAAATTCTCGAGGCCGATGAAGCGCGGCGTGCCGATGATGCTCCAGCGCGTCAGCGAGACATAGGCGCCGAAAAAGACCGGCAGCACGTTGAAGACGAAGAAGGGGACGGTGAAGAAGGCGACGAAAAGGTAGGCGACCGGATCGTGCCGGCGCGAGGACGCGTCCGTCGACGGGGCTGACCGGAGCGTGGCTGAAGACATCGACGCAACTCGCATCCACGCGATCGGTGGGGGTGGGGCCGGCGGGGAGCCGGCCCCGCCAGGCTCAGCCCGCGTCGAGGCCGCGCTGCCACTGCTCCAGGATGCGGGCCATGGTCTCGTCGATGGAG
>JAEZCD010000185.1 GCA_023430145.1 Pseudomonadota bacterium | reverse complement strand
ACGACGTCGCCGAGCACGTCGAAGATCACGATGTCGGTATCCTCGAGGAGGTGATGCTCCTTGAGCAGTTTCACCGTCTGTCCGACGACATAGCCGCCGCAGCCGGTGCCGGCCGGAGGCCCGCCGGCCTCGACGCACATGACGCCGTTGTAGCCCTCGTAGACAAAATCCTCGACGCGCAGCTCCTCGGAGTGGAAGTCGACGCTCTCCAGTACGTCGATCACCGTCGGTACGAGGCGCTTGGTGAGCGTGAAGGTGGAATCGTGCTTGGGATCGCAGCCGATCTGCAGCACGCGCTTGCCGATCTTGCTGAACGCGACCGAGAGATTGGAGGAGGTGGTGCTCTTGCCGATGCCGCCCTTGCCGTAGACCGAGAAGACCTTCGCCTTGCCGATGGTGACGGCGGGATCGAGGCCGACTTGGACGCTGCCCTCGCCGTCGGGCCGGCGCGCCTGCGCGGCGGCGACGCTCGGATTGATGTAGACGTTCATGCCGCCACTCCCTGCGCGAGCCCCCGGCCGACGGCCGTGCCGACGCCTTCGATGCGGTCTTCGAGCTCCTCGTGGGCGCGGCGCAGCGCCTCGCGGACGCTCTCGTCGGGCTTCCAGTACTGGCGCTCGTGCGCCTCGATCAGCCGGGTCGTCATCTTCACCGAGGCGGCCGGGTTGAGCGTCGCCAGGCGATCGCGCATCTGCGGATCGAGGACGAAGGTCTGGGTGAGCTGCTGATAGACCCAGGGCGCAACCTCGCCGGTGGTCGCCGACCAGCCGAGCGTGTTGGTGACCTGCGACTCGATCTGCCGCACGCCCTCGTAGCCGTGCTCGAGCAGCGCCTCGTACCACTTCGGGTTCAGCGCCCGGGTGCGCGTCTCGAGCGCCACCTGCTCGGCGAGCGTGCGGACGCGGCCGTCGCCGCGCGTCTGGTCGCCGATGTAGACCGGGACCGCCTCG
Organism: Pseudomonadota bacterium; assembly: GCA_023430145.1. Classification (GTDB taxonomy): domain Bacteria; phylum Pseudomonadota; class Alphaproteobacteria; order Rhizobiales; family Methylopilaceae; genus JAEZCD01. The sequence goes on along the minus strand of JAEZCD010000185.1, from coordinate 10,747 downwards.
CCGCGGGCCGAGCGGACGGCGCGGCTGATGCCGCCGAGCGTGTCGAAATAGTGGTCGACCGTGGTGACGCCGAGCTCGATCGAGTCGAGGTTCTGGTAGGCGGCGTCGACCTCGCGGAGCACATGCGCAAGCACGCCGGGCTGCCGAGCCACGCGGCCGTCGGTGCCGTAGGCGAAGCCCTTGCGGCGGAGGAAGGCGTCGCCGAGCTCGGCCTCGTTGGTCCAGGCGCCGTGGTCGACGAGATGGTTGACGTTGGCGCCGTAGGCGCCGTCGGCATTGCCGAACACGCGCAGCGCCGCCTCGGCGAGATCGCCGCCGCTGCAGGCCTGGTAGGAGAGGGCGTGCTTGCGGATGAAGTTGTGCGCAGGCGGCTCGTCCGCCTCGGCCGCTAGCAGGGCCGCTTCCGCGATCAGCTTGGTCTGCATCGGCAAGAGGTCGCGGAATATGCCGGACAGCGTCACCACGACGTCGATGCGTGGCCGGCCGAGCCGCTCGAGCGGCACGAGTTTCGCGCCGGCGAGCCGGCCGTAGCTGTCGTGCCGCGGCTCGGCACCCATGAGCCAGAGAACCTGGGCGATCGGGCCACCCTCGGTCTTCAGGTTGTCGGTGCCCCAGAGCACCATCGCCACGGTCTCGGGCAGTCCCCGGGCCTCGGCCAGGTGGCGGGCGAGCAGCCGCTCGGCCTGGCGGGCGCCGTCGGCGATGGCGAAGGCGCTCGGCAGCCGGAACGGGTCGAAGCCGTGGAGGTTGCGCCCGGTCGGCAGCACGTCGACGGTACGGACGAGGTCGCCGCCCGGCGCGGGCCTCAGGTAGCCGCCGTCGAGCGCATGCAGGAGCGCGGGCAGCTCGTTGTCGGTGGCGAGCAGGCGGTCGAGACGCGCCCGGTCCTCGGTCTCGCCGATGCCTGCCGCGTCGAGCAGCTCCGCCCGGGCGGCTGCGGAGGGCGGCTCGCCGATGACGTGCAGGCCGTGCGGGATCAGCGTCTGCTCGAGCTCGATGACGCTCGTGCGCAGCGCTTCGATCCGGGCGGCCGGATTCGTCCAGGCCGGCTCGCCTTCGGTGAGATCGACGGCGGCCGCCTGGGCCTGGACGAGCATGGCGAGGCTCGTCCGCTGCTCGGCCTCGGTGTCGGGCGGCAGCGACCGCCAGCGGTCGATGGAGCTCTTGAGATCGGCGAGGCCGCGATAGAGCCCCGCGCGGGCGACCGAGGGCGTGAGATAGCTGATCAGCGCCGCGCCCGTGCGGCGCTTGGCGAGCGTGCCCTCGGACGGGTTGTTGGCGGCGTAGAGGTAGAAGTTCGGCACGTCGCCGATCAGCCGGTCGGGCCAGCAGTCCTGCGACATCCCCGCCTGCTTGCCCGGCATGAACTCGAGCGCGCCGTGGGTACCGAAATGCAGCACGGCGTCGGCGCCGAAATCCTCGCGGATCCAGCGGTAGAAGGCCGAGAAGGCGTGCGTCGGCGCGAAGCTGCCCTCGAACAGCAGGCGCATCGGGTCGCCCTCGTGGCCGAAGGCCGGCTGCACGCCGACGAAGACGTTGCCGAAGCGCTCGCCGAGCACGAGGATGTCGCGGCCGTTCGACTGGTGCCGCCCGGGCGCGGCGCCCCACTGCTTCTCGATGGCGCCGAGATGGGGCTCGCGGCGGACATGATCGTCGGCCGGGATGCGCGCGGCGACGTTGGCGTCGGTGCCGAACATGGCCGCGTTGCCGTCGAGGATGCGCTCGCGCAGATCCTCCGCCGACGGCGGCACGTCGACGGTGTAACCGGCGGCGGCGAGGGTGCGCAGCGTGTTGTGCAGCGACTTGAAGACCGACAGATAGGCAGCGGTGCCGGTGCTGCCGGCATTGGGCGGGAAGTTGAACAGGACGATCGCGATCTTGCGCTCGGCCCGGAGCTTGGCGCGCAGGACGACGAGCTTGGCGACGCGGGCGGCGAGCATGGCCGCCCGCTCCGGATGCACGGTCATGTCGCGCGAGCGCCCGTCGCCGGTCGCCCGGCCGCCGAAGGTCATCGGCAGGATCGCCCCGTCGAGCTCGGGGATCGCCACCATCATGGTCGCTTCCACCGGCATCAGGCCGCGCGGATCGGCCTGCCACTGCTCGAGCGTCTGGAACTCTACGGGGTGGGCGGCGATGTAGGGCACGTCGAGGCGGGCGAGCAGGTCCTCGGCGGCGCGGGCGTCGTTGTAGGCCGGGCCGCCGACGAGGGAGAACCCGGTCAGCGAGACGACGGCATCCACGGTCGGCGCGCCGTTGTCGAAGAAGTAGCGCTCGACCGCCGGCCGCTGGTCGAGGCCGCTCGCGAAGGCTGGGATGACGCGCAGGTTGCGCGCCTCGAGCGCGGCGATGACGCCGTCATAGTGCCGCGCATTGCCGGCGAGCAGGTAGGAGCGCATCAGAAGGAGGCCGACCGTCCCGGCCGGACGGTCGGGCCGCGGCAGCGCCGCGAGATCCTCGACGATGCGGGCGTCGGCCCGCGGGTGGTAGAGGCCGACCTCGGGATAGTGGATCGGCGGCGCCAACTTCGTCCGTCCGGTGAGGCCGGCGCGGTCGCCGGTCGCGTAGCGCGAGACGACCAGGCGGATCATGTTGGCGAGGTTCTCGTCCGACCCCGCGAGCCAGTATTGCAGCGTCAGGAAATAGGCACGTACGTCCTGCGCGGTGCCGGGGATGAAGCGCAGCAGCCGCGGCAGCTGGCGCAGCATCTTCATCTGGCCCTTGCCGCGGGCGGCGCTGCCCTTGCCGCTGCCGCGCAGGCGCTTCAGCAGCGCCATCACGCCCTGCGATTCACCCGCCATGCTGAACTTGCCGAGCCGCGTCAGCCGCACGACCTCGCCGGCCGACAGGCAGCCGATCATCGCGTCGCAGCTCTCGCGCCGGGCGGCGAGCGCCGGCAGCACGGCGCGGATGTGCTCGTCGAGGAACAGCATGGTGGCGATGACGATGTCGCCGCGGGCGATGTCCGCCTTGCAGCGGGCGAGGGCGGCAGAATCCTCCCCCCATTCGTCGGCCGCGTGCACGGCGATCTCGAGCCCCGGCAGCTCCCGTTGCAGCGACGCCCGGGCGCGCGCGGCGGCGCCCGCCAGATGGCTGTCCATCGTGACGATGACGACGCGGATCGGCGTCGTTTCAGCGGCCGAAATGCGCTTTGGCATCGTACAGGGTCTCGATGGTGATGATCGGCAGGCCGCGTGCCTGCGCGAACGCCTCGGTATTGCGGCGCGCCTTGCCGCGGACGAAGAAGGGAATCTTTTTCAGCTCGGTCTCGGCGTCGGCCGACCAGTGGGCCGCGCCGGCCGCCTCCGGCACGGGATCGGCGCGGCGCGGGGCGGGCGAGGTCGCCTGGGCGCCGAGGTGCGAGGCGCCGGCGCCGTCGTGGAACTCGGCGTCCTCGCGGAACATCCCGAGGAGGTGCTCCTCGAGGCCCATCATCAGCGGATGCACCCAGGTGTCGAAAATGACGTTGGCGCCCTCGAAGCCCATCTGCGGCGAGTAGCGGGCGGGAAAATCCTCCACGTGCACCGGTGCCGAGATCACCGCGCAGGCTATGCCGAGGCGCTTGGCGATGTGCCGCTCCATCTGCGTGCCGAGCACGAGCTCCGGCTGCAGCGCCGCGATCCTCTCCTCGACGTCGAGATAATCGTCGGTGATCAGCGCCTCGAGGCCGAGCCGCGCCGCCGCCTCGCGCACGTCGCGGGCGAGCTCGCGCGAGTAGGTGCCCATGCCGACGACGTCGAAGCCGAGCTCCTCTGCGGCGACGCGTGCGGCGGCGAGGACGTGCGTGCCGTCGCCGAAGACGAAGACCCGCTTGCCGGTGAGGTAGGTCGAGTCGACCGAGCGCGAATACCAGGGCAGGCGCGAGGTCTCGGCCTCGAGCACCGGCCGCGGGTCGACGCCGGCGAGCGCGGCCACCTCGGCGATGAAGGCCCGCGTCGCCGATACGCCGATCGGGACGGTCCTGGTTGCCGGCTGGCCGAAGGTGCGCTGCAGCCATTGCGCGGTCGGGCCGGCGATCTCGGGATAGAGCACGACGTTGAAGTCGGCGTCGCCGAGGCGGGCGATGTCGGACGGTCGGGCACCGAGTGGAGCGGTGACGTTGACCTCGATCCCGAGGCGTCCGAGCAGGCCGGTGATCTCCCGCACATCGTCGCGATGGCGGAAGCCGAGCGCCGTCGGGCCGATAATGTTGCAGCGGCGCCGGGCGCCGGGCAGGGGAGAGCGCGCCTCCGCCGACGCCGCTGCACGTCCCGCGAGCGCGCGGGACAGCTGGTAGAAAGTCTCCGCCGCGCCCCAGTTCTCCTTCTTCTGGTAGGCGGGCAGCTCGAGCGGGATCACCGGGATCGGCAAGCCGATCGCCCGGGCGAGGCCGCCGGGATCGTCCTGGATCAGCTCGGCCGTGCACGAGGCGCCGACGATCATCGCCTCGGGCCGGAAGCGCTCGTAGGCGTCGACGACCGCGCGCTTGAACAGCTCGGCGGTGTCGCCGCCGAGGTCGCGCGCCTGGAAGGTCGTGTAGGTGACCGGCGGCCGCGCGGCGTTGCGCTCGATCATGGTGAAGAGCAGGTCGGCGTAGGTGTCGCCCTGCGGCGCGTGCAGGACGTAGTGCAGGCCCTGCATCGCGGTCGCGACGCGCATCGCGCCGACATGCGGGGGGCCCTCGTATGTCCAGAGCGTGAGCTGCATGGCTAGGCCACCAGCCTTGCCCGCCGGAGCAGGGGGCGGGCGAACAGCTCGGCGAGGTCGCCGGCCTGCTCGTGCCCTTGCGTCGGCGTGAACATCAGCTCGATCGACCACTTGGTCGCAAAGCCCTCGGCTTCCAGCGGATTGGCGAGGCCGAGGCCGCAGACGACGAGATCGGGGCGGGCGGCGCGGCAGCGGTCGAGCTGCCGCTCGACGTCCTGGCCTTCGCTGAGGAATGTGCCGGGCGGCAGGAGGCGCAGCTCCTCGGCGAGGTGCGTCTGGTGCAGGTAGGGGGTGCCCACCTCGACGAGCCGCATGCCGAGCTCGTGCGACAGGAAGCGCGCCATCGGGATCTCGAGCTGCGAGTCGGGGAAGAAGAAGATGCTGCGGCCGGCGAGCATCGAGGCGTGACGGGCGACGGCCGCCCGGGCGCGGGCTGCCGCGGCGCTGGTGACGCGCTCGAACAGCCCCCGGTCGACGCCGAACGCCTCGGCGGCGGCGCGCAGCCACTGCGTCGTCCCCTCGGCGCCGAGCGGGAAGGGGGCGGCGATGCGGCGGGCGCCGCGCTCCTCGAGCGCCCGGGCGGTGTCGCGCAGGAACGGCTGCGCAAGCAGGAAGCGGGTCGACGGGCCGACCGGCGGCAGCGCGTCGGCGCGCCGGGCGGGGAGGAAGCCGACCGAGCCGATGCCGAGCGTTTCGAAGGTGCGCGCCCACTGATCCTCGACGATGTCGGCGACGGCGCCGACGACGAGGAGGGCAGGGGGTGCTCCCGCCACCGCCGCCGGCATCGTCGGCACGAGCGTGGCGAGGCAGGCGTCCTCGCCCTCGGTGAAGGTCGTCTCGATGCCGCTGCCCGAATAGTTCAGCACCCGCACGCGCGGCGCATGCCTCTCGGAGAGCCGCGCGGCGGCGCGCGACAGGTCGAGCTTGATCACCTCCGATGGGCACGAGCCGACGAGGAACAGGAGCCGGATGTCCGGCCGGCGCTCGATCAAGCGGCTGACGACGCGGTCGAGCTCCTCGTTGGCGTCGGCGAGGCCGGCGAGATCGCGCTCGTCGATGATCGCGGTCGCAAAGCGCGGCTCGGCGAAGATCATCACGCCGGCGGCCGACTGGATGAGGTGCGCGCAGGTGCGCGAGCCGACGACGAGGAAGAACGCGTCCTGGATTTTCCGGTGCAGCCAGACGATGCCGGTGAGGCCGCAGAACACCTCCCGCTGGCCGCGCTCGCGCAGCACCGGCGCCGTCGCGCAGCCGCCCGCAGGGAGGAGCGGGGCCGGCGCGTTCACCGCACGAATCCCACGAGCTCGGCCGTGTCGTCCTGCCCGCCGGCGGCATCGAGCCGGGCGGCGCGGAGCTTCAGGACGAACTGGGCGGCGTTGACGAGGTAGGCGGCGTAGGCGGCGAGCGCGAGATACATCTGCGCGTCCGGCGCCAGCGCCTGCGTCGCCAGCGCGGCGAGATAGGCGGTGTGCAGCGCCAGCACGAGCATGCTGAAGGCGTCTTCCCAGAAGAACGCCGGCGCGAACAGGTAGCGTCCGAAGACGACCTTCTCCCAGATGCTGCCGGTGATCATGATCGCGTAGAGGGCGATCGTCTTGGCGACCACGGACGCGGTGGCCAGCAAGAAGCCCTCGCCGGTGGCGAGGTAGCGCACGACGAGCGCGGTGCTGACGATGAAGATCGCGAACTGGAGTGGCGCCAGCACCCCCTGGACGAGGGTCCAGCGGGTCGCGTCGCGCCGGCGCCGCTCGGCCGGGGAATACAGCGGCCGCCGGGCAGGCCAGGCTGTACGCGCGGGATTTGCACCGCTTTTGTAAAGGTTGCTTGACAGACTTTCGGCGGTGTCTTTCGATGCCGGGCGAGGGAGATCACATGCGCTGTCGGTCCGCCCAACGTGGCGTCCAAACGGAGTCGGACCGGTGACTCGCCGTTCCATTCGCGCTCTCCCCAGGCGCGCCGGCCGCCTGCATCTGGCCAGCCGAAGAAACGCTAAACAGGTTCCCGCGAAGTGTCAACTTGTCAAGACGTCAAGGCATATTGACATTTCGCAGCGGGCCGTTTGAAGTGGGGAGACAAGGGCCCATGACCGATCTGAGGCGGCCGGTGATGGAAGTATTCTCGAACGACTTCGAAGCGGACGGGCGCGAGGCGGGCAGGGAGCTGCTGCGCTTTTCGGTCCGGCGTGCCTTCGAGGCCGATGCCGCCGCGGGCAGCACGGTGACGCTCGAGCGGGCGATGGAGTTCGAGATCGTGCCGCGCCTCGTCCTCGCGCGCCGCAATCACGATCGCGCCAACGCCGCCCAGGCAAGGCCGGGAGTTCCGACGCCGGCGCGGCTCGACAGCCCGGACGAGGTGAAGGCCTTCGCCGAGCTGGTGCTCGCCCCGAGCGAAGATGCGGCGGCGGCGCGCGTCCAATCGCTCCTGTCGGCGGGTGTTCCGCTCGAGAGGATCTACCTCACGCTGCTGCATCCGGCGGCCCGCTATCTCAAATATCAGTGGCTCGAGGACGAGCGCGATTTCGCCGACGTCACGCTCGGCCTGTGGCGCCTGCAGCAGCTGCTGCGGACCTTCAGCGCCGCGTTCCGCAACGAGCACCAGCGGGCGAGCGGCCTGCGCGCGCTGCTGGCGCCGGGCCCGAGCGAGCCGCACGATCTCGGCTACCTGATGTTCGGCCTCGTCCTGCTCGGGGAGTTCTTCCGACGCGACGGCTGGGATGCGTTCGTGGAGCCGTCGCCGGCCTTCCGCGAGCTGTCGGACACCATCCACAACGAGTGGTTCGACGTCGTCGAGTTCATGGTCAGCGGCCGCAAGCGGCTCGACGAGCTGGCGGCGACCATCAAGACGATCCGCAAGGCCTCGCTCAACCAATCCGTCGGCGTGCTGGTCTGCGGCCAGCTGTTCGTCGAGCATCCGGAGCTCGTCCTGCTCGTCGGCGGCGACATGATCGCCGCCGATCCCAAGGACGCCGCCAAGGATGCGCAGCAGCTCGTGCGGACCATCGCGAGCAGAGAATGAAGGAGGATGTCACGGCGATAATCTTGCGCGGTCGGGAAGGCAGCGGGGATGGGAGGGTGTTCGCATCGTGGAGGATCGAGGCGCCCGTGCAGTCGTTCAAGGCACCGAAGGACACGATCGGCGACCTCGATGCGGATGCAGCAGCGGCCGTCCTCGCGGCAGCCGCCGATGTTGCGCTCGTCCTCGATCGCGAGGGCCTGATCCTCGATTGCTCGATCCAGACCGAGGAGCTGGCGGCTGAGCTCGAGGGCGCGCCGCGCTGGCTCGGCCAGGCCTTCGCCGACATCGTGACCGAGGACACGCGGCCGAAGGCTGTGGCCATGGTCGCGGCGGCGGCGCGGGCGGCGCCCGCCGAGCGGCCGCGCTGGCGGCAGCTGCACCATCCCTCCGTCGGCGCCGCCGAGCTTCCGATCCTCTATTGCATCGCCAGACTCGGCCGGGACGATCGGCTCGTCGTCCTCGGCCGCGACATGCGCAGCCTCGCCACGCTGCAGCAGCGGCTCGTCGAGACGCAGATGGCGATGGAGCGCGAGTATTCGCGCCTGCGCCATGCCGAGACGCGCTACCGAATGCTGTTTCAGCTCTCGAGCGAGCCGGTGCTGATCGTCGACGCCGCGACCGATCGTGTGGTCGAGGCCAATCCCGCCGCCGTGCAGACGTTCGGCGACTGCGTCGGCCGGACGATCGGCCGAAAGTTCCCGCCGGCGCTCGATGGCGACGGCCTCCAGGTGCTGCTCGGCCACGTCGCCGCGGTGCGCTCCGGCCGGCCTGCGGAACCGGCGCGCGTGCGCGTCGCCGGCACCGACACCGAGCTCACCGTCGCGGCGACCATGTTCCGCCAGGGGGCGGCGGCGTTCTATCTCATGCGGTTCTCGCGCGAGACGGCCGGCGCCGCTGCGGCGCCTCGGTCGAACGCCGATGCGCGCCGGCTCGGCTTCGTCAGCTGGTCGACGGATGCCTATGTGGTCATCGATCAGGACGGGCGAATCCTGACAGCCAATCCGGCATTCCTGCAGATGACCCAGATTCTCACCGAGGATCAGGCCCGTGGCGAAGGGCTCGAGCGCTGGCTCGGCCGATCCAGCGTCGATGTCGACGTGCTGATCGCCAATGTGCGCCAGTACGAGACGGTGACGATGTTCCCGACGCTGCTGCGCGGCGAATTCGGCACCAGCGTGAGCGTCGAGGTCTCCGCCTTCGCGCTCGGCGAGGGCGACCGTCCGGCCATCGGCCTCGCCATCCGCAATGTCGAGCGGCGCATCGCCTCGACGTCCGGCAGCATCCAGCTGCACAGGTCCGTGGACCAGCTGAAGGAGCTGATCGGCCGCGTCAGCCTGAAGGATCTCGTCCGCGAATCGACCGACATGATCGAGCGGCTGTGCATCGAGGCGGCGCTGGAGCTGACCGGCGACAATCGCGCCTCGGCGGCCGAGATGCTCGGCCTCAGCCGCCAGAGCCTCTATGTGAAGCTGCGCCGCTACGGCCTCGACGGCGCCGAGGCGCCGAGCGAGTCATGACCCTCCCGGGCTCGACCACAGCTCCCTTGCCGCGGTCGCTGCCGCACGCCGGCGCCGTTCTCGAGCTCTTGAAGCCGATCACCTGGTTCCCGCCGATGTGGGCGTTCGGCTGCGGCGTCGTCTCGGTCGGCGTGCCGTCGGCCGACCGCTGGCTTTTCGTCGCCGGCGGCGTGCTGCTCGCCGGGCCGATGGTCTGCGGCACCTCGCAGGCGGTGAACGACTGGTTCGACCGCCACGTCGACGCGATCAACGAGCCCGGACGGCCGATCCCCTCGGGCCGCATCCCCGGCCGCTGGGGCCTCTACATCGCACTCGCCTGGACGCTGCTGTCGCTGCTCGTCGGCGCGCTGCTCGGTGCGTGGGCCTTCGCGGCGACCCTGGTCGGCCTCGCCCTCGCCTGGGCCTACAGCGCGCCGCCGCTGCGGCTGAAGAAGAACGGCTGGTGGGGCAACGCCGCCGTCGGCGCCTGCTACGAGGGACTGCCCTGGTTCACCGGCGCCGCGGTGATGATCGGCACGCTGCCGGATTCGCGGATCCTCGCGCTCGCCGCGCTCTACAGCGCCGGCGCGCACGGCATCATGACGCTGAACGACTTCAAGTCGATCGAGGGCGACCTGCGCACCGGCGTCGGCTCGCTGCCGGTCCTGCTCGGGCCGGTTCGTGCCGCCCGGCTCGCCTGCATCGTCATGGCGGTGCCGCAGCTCGCCGTCGTCGCGCTCTTGTTCGCCTGGGGCCAGCCCTGGCACGCGGGCCTCGTCGCCGCCTCGCTCGCCGCCCAGCTCACGCTGATGCCGCCGCTGCTGCGGGCGCCGCGCGAACGCGCTGCCTGGTACAATGCGACCGGCATCACGCTCTACGTGCTCGGGATGCTGGTGGCAGCGTTGGCGGTGCGCTCGGCGATCGCGGGTGCCGCGTGACCGCGCCCCCGCCGCTCGGCTGGCTCGGCATCGTCCGGCTCGGCCTCGTGCAGACCGCGCTCGGCGCCATCGTCGTGCTCACCACCTCGACGCTGAACCGCGTCATGGTGGTGGAGATCGCCCTGCCGGCGATCGTTCCGGGCCTCCTGGTGGCGCTGCACTACGGCGTGCAGCTCTTGCGGCCGCGGCTCGGCTTCGGCTCCGACCTCGGCGGCAGGCGCACGCCCTGGATCGTCGGCGGCATGGCGGTGCTGGCGGCCGGGGGCATCCTCGCCGCTGTCGCCACCGCCTGGATGACGACGGATCCGCTCGCCGGAATCCTGCTCGCCGTCCTCGCCTTCGTGATGATCGGCCTCGGCGTCGGCGCCGCCGGCACGACGCTGCTCGTCCTCCTCGCCAAGCGGACCGAGGAGCGGCGCCGGCCGGTCGCGGCGACCATCGTTTGGGTGATGATGATCGCCGGCTTCGTCCTCACCGCAGGCATCGCCGGCAAGCTGCTCGATCCGTTCTCGCCCGCACGCCTCGTCGCCGTCGCGACCGCCGTCGCCGCCGCGGCGCTGCTCGTCACCATCTTTGCCGTGCGCGGCATCGAGGGACCGGCGACGCCCTCGCCGC
>JAEZCD010000167.1 GCA_023430145.1 Pseudomonadota bacterium | reverse complement strand
CGCCCGTGCCGCGCCGGCGGCGGCCGCGGTCGGCGCTGCCTTCGACCAGGATTTTCTCGACGAGCTCGCCGCCGTCGCCCTGTCGGCCAACACGCCCGGCGCCGCCGCTTCCACGGTCGCGCCGCAGCCGGGCAATGCGGTGGAGGCGCTGCGTGCGCGGAGCGCGCAGGATCCCGTCGATCCGGCGGTGGCACAGGCGCTGCGCAGTCTCGGCGTCACCGGCAGCCCCGTCCTGCAGCGCTACGACGCCCAGCCGCGCTGAGGGCCGTCCGACTTCACCCGCCCTGCGGGTCGCAAGGCCGCAGCGGCGCTCCCCGCCCGGCAGAGCGCGCTGGCGCCGCCGGAAGTTCGGCGAGATCCTTGCCGGTGACGAAGCACGCCGGGATCTCGACGGGCCGAGGGAAGCGATTGCGCGTGGACGTCAACTGCGCGAAGAGACTTGCCGCTCGCCTCCGCTGCGCAGACGACGGCATGTCATCGACATGTCATCTCGTCGGGGGCGCAGACGACGAGACGCCTCGGCCGTCGCACTCGGCTGTCGAGGTGCCGCTTTCCGGGGCGCAATCGCGCCTTTGATGCAGACTACGCGTCCGGCTTCGAAGTCGGCCCCACAGGGAGTGGCCATGAAATCCGCGTTGCTTCGTGCCGCCGCCTCGGCCGTGATGATGACCGCGTTGCATTCGCTCTGCTCCGCGCAGGCCGGCGATGTCGTGCAGGCGAAGAAGGCTCCGAACATCGTCGTCATCATGCTCGACGATGTCTCCGACGATATCGATTTCATGCACCGGACAATGTCGGCCGCCCGGTCGGGCACGCGCTACGTCAACAGCTTCGTCGAGTTTCCACTCTGTGGCCCGAGCAGAGCCACGTTCCTGACCGGCCAGGAAGCGCGCTATCATGGAGTTCGATGGGACGAGAGCGGCGGCCTGGAGCCCGTCGGGTTGGTGCCGCAGGCCTTGCAGGAGGCCGGCTACAGGACGGCTCTGTTCGGAAAGAAGCCGAAGCCGACAAAGGGACGGATGGAGCAGCTCGGGTTCGATCATTCGTTCGTGCTCGGCCAAGGCGACGGCCGCTATTTCGATCCGCTGATGGAGGTGGACGGACGGAAGCGGCGCTTCCATGGCTACACGGTAGACCTCGTCTATCGCTGGGCGTTGCGGTTCTCGACCAGGACCGACCGGCCCTACTTCGCCTGGATCGCCTCGCCGAGCGCGCACGCACCGGCGATCCCCGAGCGGCGTCACGAAGGAAGCTGCCTGTTCGAGCCTTTCGATCCCGGCCCGGCATTCAACGAGGCGGACGTCGCCGACAAGCCCTCGTTCATGCGGCAGGTCGCGCTCCTTACTCAATCCGAGCTCGACGGCATCCGGATTCGCTTCAACTCCAAATGCGACGTGCTTCAGACAGACGACGACTGGATCCCGAAACTCGTCCGACTGGCCGGCCCGGACACATGCGTCTTTCTCACGGCCGACAACGGCTTCATGCTCGGCCAGCATCGCGTGACCGGGAAGCTTCTTCTCTATGAGGAGAGCATCCGGGTTCCCTTGATCATGTGGGGGTGCGGCGCCGAAAAAGGCCGGATCGAGAAGCGGCTCGTGTCGAACACGGACCTGCCGGCGACGATTCTCGAGCTCGCCGGCGCTCGGCCGGGGCGGCCGCTCGATGGCCGCTCCCTGTTTGCGCCGGCGCGATCGGAGGTGAGGCTGATGGGCCGCTGGGGCGAGAACGAGACGAGCGGAACGGGGAAAGGCTTCTCGTACGGCATCCGCCAGAAGGATTGGGTCTACGTCCGTCACGACAACGGCGAGCGAGAACTCTACAGCATCGAGGACGATGCCGCGCAGGAGCGCAATCTCGCGTACGACGGCAAGTATGCGGAGCGCCGCCGCCGGCTCGAGCGCCTGCTGGATACGAACTAGTCGGCAGGCAATCCGGGCCCGGTGCCGGAGCGCTCCTCCCGGGGACGACTTCACCCCCCCTGCGGGTCGAAGCGCGACAGGAGGTTGCGCTCGACCGTGCGCAGATGCGAGCGCATGGCGGCGGCGGCGCCGTTGGCGTCGCGCTCGGCGATCGAGGCGACGATCGCCTCGTGCTCGCCGAAGCTGTGGTGGTCGGGCGAGGGCCGCTGCAGCGTGCCGCGCATGCGGCCCCAGGTCACCGCGCGCCGCACCGCGTGCAGCGTGTCCATCAGGCCGAGCAGCAGCTCGTTCTGCGTCGCCTCGCAGACGATGCGGTGGAAGCGCGCGTCCCAGCTCTCGTATTGCCGCCAGGTCGCCGCCTGCTTGGAGCGGTGGATGGTGCTCTTCATCTCGGCGATGTGCGCGTTGGTCGCGTGCAGGGCCGCGAGCCGCGCCATCTCCGGCTCCATCGCCAGCCGCGCCGCCATCACCTCGGACGGGCTGGTGCGCCGGACGAGGGCGGACATGTCGGCGAGCGTGTCGACCGGCCGGCTGCCGACGAAGGTGCCCTTGCCGACGTGCCGCCAGAGCTGGCCCTCGCTCTCCAGCACCGCGAGAGCCTTGCGCAGCGCCGCCCGGGTGACGCCGAGCCGGGCGGCGAGCTCGCGCTCGGGCGGCAGGCGGCCGTCGAGCGGCAGCTCCATGCCGGCCAGGTAGGCGCGCAGGCCGGGCAGCGCCTCGCGCTGGGCGGGCGCGCCGTTCCCGAAATCATGTACGACCAACTGCTGCATTGGTTGTATGCATCGTCGATATTGCTCTCTGCGTCAAGCCGAATTCTTGACAGGGCCTCACGACTGACCCACAACCAAACGGCCAAAGGTTTCGAAGCCGGCCGGAAGCCGGCCCATCCAGGGAGGAATGCATGCGCACCAGCCTTGCGGGCATGGGAACGGCCCTCGCCCTCGTCGCCGGCCTCGCTCTCGCCTCGCCGGCGCTCGCGCAGTCGAAGATGCGGATCGCCTTCGGCGACATCGCCAGCGTCGAGTCGCTGCATCTCTTGGTCGCGCTCGAGCGCGCCAAGGAGAAGGGGCTCGACGTCCAGCTGACGACCTTCAAATCCGAGGATCTCGCCGCGCAGGCGGTGGTCGGCGGCCAGGCCGACGTCGGCATCGGCGGCCCCTACGCGCTGATGCAGAAGGTCAAGGCGCCGGTGCGGATCTTCTTCCAGCTCTCCAAGCTGCGCTTCTACCCGGTGGTCAACGCCGACACCTACAAGACCTGGAAGGATCTCGACGGCCAGGAGGTCGCGGTGCATTCGCGCGGCTCCGGCACCGAGGCGATCATGCGCCTGATGGCCGACAAGCAGGGCATCAAGTACAAGACCATCAGCTACGTGCCGGGCTCGGAAGTGCGTGCCGGCGCGCTGCTGCAGGGCACGGTAAAAGCCTCGATCGTCGGCGCGCCCGAGAAGCGCATGCTGGAGGAGAAGGCGCCCGGAAAGTTCATCTTCCTGTCAACCGGCGAGGTCAGCGCCAGCGACGACACGCTGTTCGCCACCACCGACTACCTGAAGAACAACGCCGCCGCCGTCGACATCCTCGTCGAGGCGCTGCTGCAGACCTGGAACGACGTCGCCAAGAACCCGGGCGTCGTCGTCGAGTGGCGGACCAAGTACAAGCTCTTGCCCGACCTGCCGGCCAACATGGCGAGCGGCATCACGCCCTACTTCACCGAGATCGCCACCTCCAAGGCGCTGCCGGTCGACGGCGGCAACGAGGCCGGGGTGAAGGACGACCTCACCTTCTACAGCCTCGCCGGCCAGCTGCAGGGCGATCCGGCGACACTGAAGGTCGAGGATTTCTGGGACCTCGGCCCGGTGACCCGCGCCAAGGCCAAGCTCGGGCTCTGATCGTCGATGGCGGCATCCACGGATATCCGCAAACAGGCCGGGGCGGTCGCCGCCCCGGTCGTCGCGCGCGCCCGCGGACGCCGCCTGTTCTTCGACCATCCGAAGCTCTGGAACCTCGCATCGGTGGTGCTCGTGCTGGCGATCTGGGAGATCGCCGGCCGCATCCCGGTGAACATCGCCTTCCCGCCCTTCTCGGTGACCTTCGTCGCCCTCGTGAAGCTGATCGCCGACGGCAGCCTGCCGCTCGCCTACCTCTCGACGTTGCAGCCGCTCGCCATCGGCGTCGTCGTCTCGACCGTCCTCGGCGTCGGGCTCGGCGTCTTCATGGGCCTGTCGCGCGCCGCCGAATGGTTCGTGGCGCCCGTGTTCATCGTGCTGCAGGCGGCGCCGATGGCGGCCATCATCCCGCTGCTCACCTTCGTTTACGGCATCGGCCTGTTGTCGAAGACGCTCGCCGTCATCCTCCTCGCGCTGCCGGTGATCGTGCTGAACGGCTACATGGCGGTGCGCAATGCCAATCCGTCACTGGTCGCCATGTGCCGCTCTTTCGGCGGCACCCGCCGGCAGCAGATAGTGAAGGTAATCCTGCCCGACGCCGCTCCGGTGATCTTCGCCGGCCTCAGGCTCGGCATCGCCGCCGGCTTCATCGGCGTCGTGCTGGCCGAGCTCCTGATCACGCCGACCGGCATCGGCGACCTCATCACCTATCACCGCTCGGTGGCCGACTATCCCGAGATGTACGCCACGATCGCCTCGATCATCGTCTTCTCGGCGCTGACGCTGTGGGCCCTGCAGGCCTTCGAGACGAATTTCCTGCGGCCCGAGCGCAAGGGAGTTTCTGCATGACACTCACCGAGGCGGTGCGTCCCGCCGCCCCGACCATGCGCGCCGCCTCCGGCGCCATCGTCGAGGTGCGCGGCATCGGAAAGGTCTACGGCGACGTCGAGGCGCTGCGCTCGATCGACCTCGATGTCCCGCGCGGCAAGCTGACGACGCTGCTCGGCCCGTCCGGCTGCGGCAAGACCACGCTCCTGAAGATCATCGCCGGCCTGATCGAGCCGGACGCCGGCGAGGTGCGTGTCGACGGCCGCGTCGTGCACGGGCCGGGCCCCGAGCGTGCCTTCGTCTTCCAGGACTTCGCGCTGCTTCCCTGGGCGACAGTGCTGCGCAACGCCGCCTTCGGGCTCGAGCTGCGCGGGATGCCCCGGGCCGAGCGCGAAACCATCGCCCGGCACTACATCGACGAGGTCGGTCTCTCGGGCTTCGAGCAAAAGTACCCGCACCAGCTCTCGGGCGGCATGCGGCAGCGCGTCGGCCTCGCCCGCGCGCTCGCCGTCGACGCCGAGGTCTTGCTGCTCGACGAGCCGTTCTCTGCGGTGGACGAGCAGACGCGCAGAAAATTCCAGGAGGATCTGCTGCGGCTGCGGGCGACGCAGAACAAGACGTTCTTGTTCGTCACGCATTCGATCGAGGAGGCGGTCTACGTCTCCGACCGCATCGTGCTCCTGTCGCCCCGGCCCGGGAGAATCTCGCAGATCATCGAGCCGGATATCGACCGCAGCGGCGACCCCGAAAAGATTCGCCGCGACGCCCACTACCTCGACACCGTGGAGGTCATCTGGCGGGGGCTGCGGCAATATGTGGAGTAGCTCCATCTTCCCTCTCCCCTCGTGGGAGAGGGCCGAGGGGGGCGGGCCGCCGCCCGGGGGGGGGGGGGGTGGGGGGGGGGCGGCCCCCCCC
>JAEZCD010000155.1 GCA_023430145.1 Pseudomonadota bacterium | reverse complement strand
CCCCCCGCCCCCGCTTGCGGGGGGACGCGCGGCAGCTCACGCTCCGTCGACCGCTTCCGTTCGCCGCCGTCCCGGGCTAGCTGTACCGGAACAGAGGCGCATCCCTTGTCCAATCCCGTCCTCGTCGAAGTTCTTCGCGGCGGCATCCTCGAGAGCCGCCACCGAGGTGCCGCCTCGGTGATCGACGCCTATGGGCATCGGCGCCTCGCGGTCGGCGATACCGCCCGGCCGGTCTTCCCGCGCTCAGCCGTCAAGGCGATCCAGGCGCTGCCGTTCGTCGAATCCGGTGCCGCCGACGGCCTGCCCGACGAGGCGCTGGCGCTCGCCTGTGCGAGCCATGGCGGCGAGCGGATGCATGTCGAGATGGCGGCAAGGATGCTCGCCTCGGTCGGCCTCGACGAGTCGGCGCTCGGTTGCGGCGCGCACTGGCCGCTCCACCAGCCGGCGACGTTGGCGCTGGCTGCGAGCGGCAGGAAGCCGACCCAGCTGCACAACAACTGCTCCGGCAAGCATGCCGGCTTCCTGTGCCTCGCCTGCGCCGAGGGCTGGCCGCTCGAGGGTTATGTCGGCGCGGACCACCCGGTGCAGGACGCGGTGCGCGGCGCACTGGCCGATCTCACCACGGAGCGGCTCGCTCCGGAGACCCGGGCGACCGACGGCTGCGCCATCCCGACCTATGCCATCCCGCTGCACAGTCTCGCCTTCGCGTTCGCCCAGTTCGGCACGGGCGAGGGCTGCGGCCCCGAGCGCAGGAAGGCGGCGGCGCGGCTGCGAAGCGCCTGCACGGCGCATCCGGACTACGTCGCCGGCAGCGGCCGCTTCTGCACCTCCGTCATGCGGCTGTTCGGTGAGGACGTTTTCGTGAAGACGGGCGCCGAGGGCGTCTTCTGCGGCGCCCTACCCCGCTACGGCCTCGGCTTCGCGGTGAAGGCCGACGACGGCGGCAGCCGCGCCGCCGAAGTGATCACCGCGGCGCTGATCGATGCCCTGCTGCCGATGTCGGACGAGCAGCGCGCCGCGCTGAAACCTCATCTCGCGCCCGAGATCCGCAACTGGAACGGGATGGCCGTCGGCGGGATGCGGCCGGCCGAGGGCTGGCTCGAACGGAGGGGGTGAGCGCCTCTTCCTTCTCCCAGGGGGCCTAGGGAGAGGGAGAGACTCAGTTCAGCGTCACCTCCTGGAAGGCGTCGACCTCGAAATCCTCGAGCGGGAAGCCGGGCGTCGTGACGCGCTTGGTCTTCGGGTCGATCGACACCTGGCGGCCGGTCCAGGGATCGTCGGCCAGCACCGCCGTCACCTTGCCGATGCTCTTCTCGGTGTGCAGCGTGCCGAGCATCCAGTGCGTGCCGGTGCCGCCGCCCTCGCGCTTGAATTTTCCGCGCAGGATGACGAGCTTGCCGAGCGCGAAGGCACCGATGACGTTGCCGTCCGAAAGGCGATCCCCGGCCGGGATCTTGGTCAGCTTGCCGAGCGTGGCGTAATCCGTCAGCGGACCCTTGAACTTCGTCTTCTCGGCCGCGTCGTCCCAAAAATGCTTGTCGATGGCGACGCCGCTGAGCTTCGGCACCTTCAGGCCGGAGCCGACGCCGCGAGCGATGATGGTGTAGACGGCGGCGAGCGCTGCACCGTCCGGGTGCTCCGGCGGCTTGCCGTAATTGCCGTCGTCGAACTGGCCGAGCGGGGCGAACACCAGCACCTTGCTCGCGTCGACCAGCGTCGCCAGGGGCGCGAGGAAGGTCGTCTTGACGAGGAACGGATAGGACAGGCCGGGCGTGATCGACCAGGCACCGCCGAAGCCGGGCGGCAGCTCCGTCTGCAGCTGCGCGGTGGTCATGCCGGCGCCGCCGCCATTGCTGGTCGCCTGGCCGCTCGTCTCCGTGTCCCAATAGGCGGCCGTGATGGTCGGGTTGCCGCCCGAATTGTAGATGAGGCCGCCGGTCTGGCCGCCGGTGCTGCTCACCGGCCCGACCGAATAGACCTGGTCGATCGGCCCCCCGCTGTTGTGCTGGCCGATCAGCCCTGCGGCGAAGCCGGTGGCGCCGATGCGCACCGATCCCTCGGCATAGCAGCGCGAGATCTTGGTGCCGGACTCGGTATAGGCGATGAGGCCGCCGGCGCGGCTGTCGGTGCCGCCAAAGGCGGCGACAGCGCCGGTGGCGAAGCACTGGTCGAACACCGCGTCGAGGGCGGCCCGGGCGACGAGCCCGCCGGCCATGCAGTTGTTCGCCGAGCAGGTGACCGCGCCGGTCGCGTGCGTCCGGCTGATGGTGGCCTTGTGGGCGAACGCGGCCGCCCCGCCGGCATAGGTCGTGCCGATCACCCGCGCCGAGCTCGACGAGAGCAGTATTTTTCCGAGGCCGCTGGCCGAGCCGACGATGCCGCCCGGAAAGCAGTTCGACGCCGTGCATTCGACGCGGCCGCTCACCTCGACGCGGCGGACGACGCCGGTGCCGCCATTGCCGTCCATCAGGCCGATGACGGCCCCGGCCGACGCATTGTCGCCGGTCGCCTTCACCCGCGCGTTGACGAGGCGGAGATTCTCGATGGTCGCGCCGTCGGTGAGGCCGAACAGGCCGACGTAGTTCGTTGCGCTGTCGATCGACAGGTTGCTGATCGCGTGGCCCTTGCCGTCGAAGCGGCCGGTGAACAGGCCGGCGCCCGAGCCGACCGGCACGAAGCTCGGCTTGCCGGCGGCGTCGATATCCCTGGCGAGACAGTACGAGCCGGCGAGATCGGCCTGCATGGCCTGCAGCTGCGCGTAGTTGTTGATCTGGGTGCAGGCGGCCAAGGCCGGCGATGCGGCGAAGGTCGAGGCACCAAGGAGGGACGCCGCGAGGACGAGGGCCTGGGTTCGCATGTCAACCAGCCACGTTCGCTGTGCACGCGCGTCTTGCGACGCGATGCGGAGCCCCCACGCCGAAGAGTGTACGATCATGGCCGCCGTCGGGCAAATTTCTGGCGAGGGATAATGGTTTCGGATGACACGGCCACCCGCGTGGGTCCCCGCCGGTACGCGCCGCCGCAAGGGAAGCGGGATCCGGGGCCTCGCCGTCATTGCGAGGAGCGTCAGCGACGGGGCAATCCAGCCTTTCGGCGCCGGGAGGAAGGCTGGATTGCTTCGCTTCGCTCGCAGTGACGAACGCAACGGCCCGGCCCTCACCCCACCGCGTTCACCCCGATGGCGAGCTGCGGAAAAACCTCCGCGCCGGCGCGGGAAAGGTCCCCCGTCACGGCCTCGTGCCAGCGGAAGCCGACGATGGCGCCGCGCCGCGCCTCGGCGATGACATTGCCGGCGATCGCCACGCGGCCGGTTCCCTCGACGATCGAGACGGCGATGCCGACCTCGGCTCTGCGGATCATGTTGCCGGTGGCGGCGACGTTGCGGCCGAATTTTCCCCAGCCGACGAGCACGCCGGCGGTCGGCGCCTCCTCGACGACATTGCCGGTGACGGCGACATCGGCCTCGACCGCGATGCCGACGCCGTAGCCGGTCGCACCCCCCTCCGGCACCTCGCGGCGGAAGAGGTTGCGGACGACATTGCCGGTGACCGCGGCGAGCCGGCCACCATGGTCGAAATTGGTGATCGAGATGCCGGTCGCCGCCCCGTCGACGAGGTTGCCGGAGACGGCCGCCCCCTCGTAGGCGAACTCGACATACATGCCGGTCTCGCCCGAGACGAGGCAGCTGTTGCCGGAGATGGCGACGTCGCCGGAATCGGCGGCGCGGATCGCCGTGAAGGCGGAGTTTCTGACCGAGTTGCCCTCGATGATCACCCCGTCGGCGCGGAAGACGTTGATGCCGTTGCCGTTCGGCCCGGTGCCGCCGTCGAGGGCGGCGGTGTCGTCGACGCGGTTGCCGGCGATGATCGCCCGGTCGAGGCCGCGCACGAGGCGGTGCACCAGAATGCCGTTGTTGGCGCAGCCCTCGACATGGTTGCCGGTGATGGCGAGGCCCTTTCCATCGAGCGACCAGATGGCGGCCTTCAGGGCGCGCGCGATGCGGCAGCGGTCGATGCGGCCGCCGCAGCGGATCAGGGTGACGGCGTTGCGGCCGGCGCGCAGGAGGTTCAGCTGCGACAGGTCGACCGCGTCGACGTCCTCGAGATGCAGCATGCCGGCGCGCTCGGGGATGGGGGCCAGCATGCCGTCGAGCACGAGGCCGGTCACCCCGATGCGCGCCGCCTTCTCGGCGCGCAGCAGCGGACCGTCGCCGGCCGGCACCAGCCGCGTCAGCCCCGGGACGCCGGCGAGATGGGTGCCGTCCGGGAGGGCGACCTGCGAGACCCTGTAGACGCCCGGCGCCAGCACCAGCGGCCGGCTCTGCCGGGCGGCGGCGGCGAGCGCGCGCGAGAGGGCGGCCGACTGATCGTCCGGGCTGCCCGGCTTCAGCCCGCTCGCCTGCGCCACCGCCTCGCCGAAGGCGCCGCTGCCGAGCAGCGCCGCCGAGGATATGGCGCCGGCGGCGATGACATGTCGGCGGCTCGGGGGCATGACGGCGGCTCCGGCTCTCGGGATGTCGAGATCCCGTGTCGCACGCCTATCACGAAGCGGGCGCATCATGATGGACCGATGACCGGAAGGTGAATCCGCGTCACTCTTTCTCTCCCTTCTCCCATGGGGAGAAGGTGGCCGCGAAGCGGCCGGATGAGGGGGTACGGCGCTCGTCCTGATGCTCCGTAACCCCTCACCCGCCCGCTTCGCGGGCACCCTCTCCCCTTGGGAGAGGGGAGAGAAGAGGGACGCTCGGGCAAGTTCGCGTGATCGCGCTGGGACGCAGGAACGAGGCGCCGGGTCGCACGTTGCAGCGAGGCGGGTATCGGCGAAGGCAGGGAGAGTCGGGATGAACCGTTCGCTCGTAGCGGGCTACGCCAAGCAGGTTCGCGGCCGGCTGATCCAGTCCTTTGGACGCCTCGTCGGCGATCCGCTGCTGATCGGCCGTGGTGCCGCTCTCGTCGTCGGCGGCACGGTCGAAGTCACCTGCGGCAAGGCCACGCGGCAGTGGTCGCACGCCATGCGCGGGCTCGCCAAGCGCGCCTGAGCGGTCAGCTGAGCGATGGCAGGCCGGGCACCGCCCGGACGATCGGATCGACGAGCTCGGTGCCAGCCTTCTCCCGCGCGTAAAGGACGATCTCGCGCGTCACCGCCTGCGCCTGGCGCACCGAGAGACCGGCGGCGGTGAGGGCATTCAGCGCCGACATGGCGCCGTAGCCGCCCGAGTGTGCGGCCTCGCCGTCGAGCCGGGCGGATTCGCGGGCGCCCTCCATGGCGCCGAACAGCCGCTCGACCGCCTCCGGCGGCGCTTCCCGCTCGAGCATCCCGAGCACGATGCGCGCCGCCCGCTCGGCGCGGTCGCGATCGAGCCCCGCCACCGCTACCAGTCGATCAACCAGCTGTTGCATTGTCGCTCCCCCGGATCGGGCAATAGGACGAGAATCCATATCCGACCATGACGGCAGCAACTTATTCTGTGCTGTAGCGGATTCAATACCGATCGAGGGTATATTTTCATGAACAGCCCGGGCTTTGCAATCGGCCGCAGCCTGCGCCGACAGCGAGGCAACGGGAGAATCGGCGCGCCTTTCTGGCACGTCCCCGGCGGTTCCCCTATAACCAGCCGCTGATGTGCGCTGGCAGCGAGGTCGAGACTCCCATGCTCGAAGAGGGCAAGATCTTCATCGGCAAGAGCGTCGGGCCGGAGCAGCTGACGCTGCGCCTCGCCAACCGGCACGGCCTCGTCACCGGCGCCACCGGCACCGGCAAGACAGTCACCCTGCAGGTGCTGGCCGAGGGCTTCTCGGACGCCGGCGTGCCGGTCTTCGCCGCCGACCTGAAGGGCGACCTCGCCGGCATCGCCGCCGAGGGCGTGGCGAAGGACTTTCTCCTCAAGCGCGCCGAGGAGGTCGGCCTTCCGGGCGGCTGGCAGCCCGGAAAATCGCCGGTGATCTTCTGGGATCTGTTCGGCGAGGCGGGGCATCCGGTCCGCACCACGGTCTCGGAGATGGGGCCCCTGCTCCTGTCGCGGCTGATGAACCTCAACGAGGTGCAGGAGGGCGTGCTGTCGATCGCCTTCCGGGTCGCCGACGAGCACGGCCTCCTATTGCTGGACTTGAAGGATCTGCAGGCGCTTTTGGTCTTCGTCGCCGAGCAGGCGCAGGAGCTGACGACGCGCTACGGCAATGTCAGCAAGCAGTCGATCGGCGCCATCCAGCGCCAGCTGCTGGTGCTCGAGGACCAGGGCGGCGCGAAATTCTTCGGCGAGCCGGCGCTGAAGCTCGAGGACCTGATGCGCACGACGCGCGACGGGCGCGGCTACATCAACATCCTCGCCGCCGACAAGCTGATCAACAGCCCGCGCCTCTACGCCACCTTCCTGCTCTGGCTGCTGTCGGAGCTGTTCGAGGAGCTGCCCGAGGTCGGCGATCCGGACAAGCCGAAGCTCGTCTTCTTCTTCGACGAGGCGCACCTTCTGTTCGACGACGCGCCCGATGCGCTGCTGACCAAGGTCGAGCAGGTGGTGCGGCTGATCCGCTCCAAGGGCGTCGGCGTCTACTTCGTCACCCAGAACCCGATCGACGTTCCCGACAAGGTTTCCGCCCAGCTCGGCAACCGCGTCCAGCACGCTCTGCGCGCCTATACGCCGCGCGAGCAGAAAGCGGTACGCGCCGCCGCCGAGACCTTCCGGCCCAATCCGAAGCTCGACACCGCCAAGGTGATCACCGAGCTCGGCGTCGGCGAGGCCCTCGTCTCGATGCTGGAAGGCAACGGCGTGCCGTCGATGGTGCAGCGGACGCTGATCCGGCCGCCGATGGGCCGCCTCGGTCCGCTGACCCCGCAGGAGCGGCGGCAGATCATCCAGAACAGCCCGATCGCCGGCCAGTACGACGATCCGGTCGATCGCGAGTCGGCGTACGAGATGCTCGGCAAGCGCAGCGCCGAGAAGGCGGCCGAGGCGGCGCCGGCGCCCGGCGCCCCGCAGACGGCCGAGCAGCCGGGCGGCGGCGGCTTCCTCGGCGGTATCCTGGGCGACCTGTTCGGCACCGGCACGCCGACCACCACGACGACCGCGCGCACCACGACGACGCGCGCCTCGACCCGCATGTCGACCGGCGAGCTGATCACCCGCCAGGTGACGCGGTCGGTGGCAACGCAGGTCGGCAACCAGCTCGGACGGGCGATCCTGCGCGGCATACTCGGCGGCATCAGCAAGAAATGACCGGAGCCCCGAGCATGAGCGAGCCGCGCGCCGGCATGGTGACCATCGAGCGCGTGCTCGCAGCGGTCGACGACGGGCTTCCGGCCAGCCTCGCGCGGCTGTTCGAGATCCTGCGCATCCCGTCGATCTCGACCGATCCCGAGCATGCGCCGGACTGCCGCCTGACCGCCGAGCGGCTCGTGGAGGATCTGCGCGACCTCGGCTTCGATGCCCGCGTGGCGCCGACCGCCGGCCAGCCCATGGTGGTCGCCCACCGTCGGCCGGAGCGGGCGCGGCGGCACGTCCTGTTCTACGGGCATTACGACGTGCAGCCGGCCGATCCGCTCGAGCTGTGGACGCGGCCGCCCTTCGAGCCGGAGCTCGTCGAGGTGGGCGGCCGCACGCAGATCACCGGCCGCGGCGCCTCCGACGACAAGGGCCAGCTGATGACCTTCATCGAGGCGGCCCGCGCCTGGATCGCCTCGACCGGCGAGCTGCCGGTGGCCGTTACCATCCTGCTCGAGGGCGAGGAGGAATCCGGCAGCCGCAGCCTGAAGCCGTTCCTCGACGCGAACCGCGAGGAGCTGCGCGCCGACATCGCCCTCGTCTGCGACACCGGCCAGTGGGACGCCGAGACGCCGGCGATCACCACCAGCCTGCGCGGCATGGTGGGCGAGGAGATCGTCGTCACCACGGCGAGCCGCGACCTGCATTCGGGCATGTATGGCGGGGTCGCGCTCAACCCGATCCGCGTGCTGGCGAAGATCGTCGCCTCGCTGCACGACGCCGACGGCCGCGTCGCCGTGCCCGGCTTCTACGACGGCGTGCCGGAGCTGGACCCGGCGGTCGCCGCGCAGTGGAAGGCGCTGCCCTTCGACGAGGCGGCGTTCCTCGCCGATGTCGGCCTCGCCGGTACCGCCGCCGAGAGCGGCCGCAGCGTGCTCGAGCTCGTCTGGGCGCGGCCGACCTGCGACGTCAACGGCATCGTCGGCGGCTATACCGGCGTCGGCACAAAGACCGTCATCCCCAGCCAGGCGTCGGCGAAGATCTCGTTCCGCCTCGTCGGCAAGCAGGACCCGGCCGCCATCCGCGAGGCGTTCCGACAGTTCGTGCGCGAGCAGCTGCCGGCCGATGCGAAGGTGGAGTTCATCCCGCACAGCGGCAGCCCGGCGCTCGCGCTGCCGCTCGACAGCCAGCCGCTGCACGCGACGCGGCGGGCGCTCGCCGCCGAGTGGGGCCGGGAACCTGTTCTGATGGGCTCCGGCGGCTCGATCCCGATCGTCGGCGCCTTCAAGCGCGAGCTCGGCATGGACTCCCTGCTCGTCGGCTTCGCGCTCGACGACGACCGCATCCATTCGCCGAACGAGAAGTACGAGCTGACGAGCTTCCACCGCGGCATTCGGTCCTGGGCGCGGATCCTGCAGGCGCTGGCCGTGTGAGACTCCGCCTCTCCGCTCGGGCCGGGGCTCGGAGACCTCATCCGACGCTGCGGTCCAGGGAGCGCAGCGGGCGGGCGAACCCCCGCCTGTTCGCGGGCGCCCGCTTCCGCTAATCCTCGGGCCATGCGGCGCGCTCTCCCCGGCCTCCTCGCCATCCTCCTCTGGGCGATCGCGAGCGGCATCCCCGCCCTCGCTCAGTCGCCGCCGCCGGCGGCGGTGCTCGATGCCGCCGCGCGCGAGATCGAGGCCATCGAGAAGGGCTTCGAGCAGCCCGACCTCGGCGACGAGGCGCTCGCCGCCTATCGCGCCAGGCTGGAGACGCTGCGCGGCGAGCTCGCCGAGGTCGCCGCCGGATTGACGACCCGCCGCGAGGCCGCCGACCGCCGGCTGAAGGAGATCGGCCCGGCGCCGGCCGAAGGCGCCGCCGAGGCGCCCGAGGTCGCCCGCGACCGCGAGGCCGAGACGAAGGCGCAGCAGGCGGTCGAGGCCGAGGAGAAAAAGGCGCGGCTGCTGCTCGTGCGCGCCGAGCAGGCGATCGAGACGGTGACGCGCACGCGGCGCTCGCTGTTCACCGCCCGCATCTTCGACCGCAGCTTCTCGATCCTGGACCCGATGCTGTGGGTCGAGGCGGCCGAGGGCCTGTCGCGCGCCGGCACGGCGACGCGGGCCTTCTTCGCACCCTCCGTGGCCGCCTGGGACCGCGCATCGGTCGCCGAGCTGGCGCTGCTCGGCGGCTCGCTCGTGCTCGCCGTGCTGATCGCCTGGCCGCTGCGGCGCCTTTTGGAATACGGCGCCTTCCGGCTGATCCACTGGCGGGTCGGCGACCCGAATTTTCGCCGCTCGGCGCTTGCCTTCGTCTCCACCATCGTCTGTGCCGGCGCGCCCTTCCTCGCCGCGCTCGCCGTCGGCCTCGCGCTGCAGGCGGCCGGTCTCCTGCCGGGTGCGATCGGCCTGCTCGCCGTCCGTTTCCTGACGCTGGTCGGCTTCGTCGCCTTCGCCTTCGCGCTCGGCCGCGCGCTACTGTCGCCCGAGCGACCCGGCCTGCGGCTGGCTCCGATCGGCGCCGATACGGCGCGCGCGCTGCGCTGGTACCCGCTCGCCATCGCCGGCCTGTCGGCGACCGGCAAGTTCGTCGAGGCGGTGAACGCTACCCTTGCCGTGCCGCTGGCGACGACGGTTCTGGCGAGCGCTCTCTTCTCGGTCGCGACCGCGCTCCTGATCGCCGGCGCGCTGCGCACCGTGCGGCCGCGCGCGGATGCCGAGGACGCCGGCCAGGAGCGGTTCCTGCTCGCCATGCTGCGCATGGCGGCCTGGCTGGTAGTCTTCGTCGTCTTCGGCGCCATTCTGGCCGGCTACGTCAAGCTCGCCTCGTTCCTGGTCGACCAGCTCGTCTGGGCGGCGCTCGTCGGCGGCGTGACGCTCCTGCTGCTGCAGCTCGTCGACGACGCGCTGATGGCCTGGGCGCGGCCGGCCGGCATTTTCGGCCGCTTCGCCAGCAACACCGTCGGCATCGGCGGCAGCACCATCGAGCGCATCGCCGTGCTGCTCTCGGGCGCGCTGCGCGCGCTCCTCCTCGTCGCGGCGGCGCTGCTCGTCGCCGCGCCCTGGGGCGTGCAGTCGACCGACATCTTCTCCTCGCTGCGCGCGGCCGTGTTCGGCTTCCGGGTCGGCGGTATCACCATCTCGATCGGCGAGATTTTGGCCGCGCTCGGCGTCTTCCTCGTCGGCTACGTCGCGACGCGGACCGTGCAGACCTGGCTCGACGACCGCTTCCTGCCGAAGACGAGCCTCGACACCGGGCTGAAGAGCTCGATCGGCACCGCCGTCGGCTACACCGGCGTGATTCTCGCCGGCCTCGCCGCGCTCGCCTCGCTCGGCTTCGGGCTCGACCGCATCGCGCTGCTCGCCGGCGCGCTGTCGCTCGGCATCGGCTTCGGCCTGCAGAGCATCGTCAACAATTTCGTCTCCGGAATCATTCTCCTGGCGGAGCGCCCGATCAAGCCCGGCGACTGGATCGCCATCGGCAGCGACGAGGGCAACGTGCAGAAGATCTCCGTCCGCGCCACCGAGATCGCCCTCTTCGACGGCTCGACGCTGATCGTGCCGAACGCCGAGTTCATCTCCAAGCCGGTCCGCAACGTGACCATGCGCGGCGTGCAGGGCCGGGTGAAGCTCGATTTCGGCGCCGCCCACGGCACCGATCCGGAGAAGGTGCGCGAGATCGCGCTGGAGGCCGCCTCGGCGCATCCGGAGGTGCTGCGGGCGCCGTCGCCGATCCTGCTGCTGACCGGCTTTCGCGACGTCGGCATGAATTTTTCGCTGATCTGCTACGTGCCCTCGCAGCGCGCCGTCGCCTCGGTGCGCAGTGACCTCGCCTTCGCGGTCGTGCGCGGCTGCCAGGCGGCGGGGCTCGACATGCGTTGAGGCGTTCCCCGCTCACAGCCGGTGCACGGGCGCGCGTTCCTTCTTGAATCCGCCACGGTGAACGGGCAAAGCCTGCCGGCAACCACCCCGCCCGCGAATCCGTCCGGCATGGAAACGATCCTCACCAATGCGAGGCTGCTCACCGAGGCCGGCGTTCTCGCCGGCACGCTGGTGCATGCCGGCGGCGTCATCCGGGCGGCGGAGCCCGGCCGCAGCCATGCGTCGGGAGCCGTCGACGTCGAGGGCGATTTCCTGGCGCCCGGCCTCATCGAATGCCACACCGACAATCTCGAGCGGCATTTCCTGCCGCGGCCGAACGTCATCTGGCCGAACGCGCTTGCCGCCGCGCTCGGCCATGATTCGCAGATGGCGGCGGCCGGCGTCACCACCGTCTACGACGCCGTCAGCGTCGGCTTCTACGATTCCCGCACCCAGTTCCGGAAGACGCTGTTCCGGACCATGATCGACGCCGTCCAGGCGGGCGTCCGCGAGAACCTGTTCCGGCTCGATCACCGCATCCACCTGCGCTGCGAGCTGTCGGATCCCGGCCTCATCGAGGAGCTGGAGACCGACCTCGACCTGCCGCTCGTAAAACTCGCCTCGCTGATGGACCACACGCCCGGCCAGCGGCAATGGCGCGACCCGAACTATCTGCGCGCCTTCATCCGCGGCCAGGGCGTGCGCGACGCCGAGATCGACGTCATCCTCGCCGAGCGTGTCGAGCGGGCCGAAGGTGCCGTGCAGTCGAACTGGCCGCGCGCCGTCGAGCTGATGCGCGGCCGTGGCATCCTGCTCGCGAGCCACGACGACACGACGGAGGCGCATGTCGCCGCGGCGGCTGCCGCCGGCTGCACGATCAGCGAGTTCCCGACGACGCTCGAGGCGGCGCGGGCCGCCCGCCGGGTCGGCATGCGCATTGTCGCCGGGGCGCCGAACGTCGTCCGCGGCGGCTCGCATACCGGCGGCGTCGCCGCACGCGAGCTGGCCGCCGAGGGCCTGCTCGACACGCTGTCGTCCGACTACGTGCCGGCGAGCCTGCTGCAATCGGTGCGGCTGCTCGCCGACGAGCCCGGGCTCGGCCTCGCCGAGGCGATCGGCCTCGTCACCTGGCGGGCCGCCGACATGCTCGGCCTCCCCGACCGCGGTCGCCTGGCGCCAGGCCTTCGGGCAGACATCGTGCGCTTCCGCTTCGCCGGCGACACGCCGGTGGTCAAAAGCCTCGTCCGCGGCGGCGAGCGCGTGTTCTGAGCATGCCGGCCTTCCGCTACGCGATCTACGCCGCGCCACCGGCCGGCGACCGCCTCGCCGAGGTCGGCGCCGCCCTGCTCGGCTATGACGCCGAGCGCGGCGCCGATGTGCCGCAGCTGGTGCCGGACGGGCTCGCCGCCGCCGACTGGCGCGCCATCACCGAGGAGCCGCGCCGCTATGCCTTCCACGGCACGCTGAAGGCGCCGTTCCGGCTCGCCGAGGGCACGACGGAGGAGGAGCTGCTGGCTGCGGCACGCGGCTTCGCCGCCGCACAGCCGGCAATGCAGGTGCCGCTGCACCTGTCCCGCATGGGCGGCCGCTTCCTCGCCCTCGTGCCCGAGGCGCCGACGCCCGACCTCGACAGGCTCGCCGACGAGGCGGTGGAGACGCTCGACCGCTTTCGGGCGCCGCCGAACGGGGCCGAGCTCGCCCGCCGGCTCGCCGCGCCGCTGACGGAGCGCCAGCGCGGCTATCTCGAGCGCTGGGGCTATCCTTACGTGTTCGAGGATTTTCGCTACCACATGACGCTCACCGGGCCGCTGCCGCCCGAGCGGATCGAGGCGGTCGAGGCGGCGCTCGCGGCCACCGTGCAGCGGGAGCTCGGGCCGCGCCCGGTGCTGCGGCTACGGTCGATCGCGATCTTCGTGCAGCCGGCCGCGGACGCGCGCTTTCGGCTGCAGGCCCACCTGCCGCTCGCCGCCGGCTGAGGCGCGGCCTTGTTTCGGCCGAACTCGCAGACGAGAAAAAGTCGGCCCAAGGGTCCGAGGGGAATGATTCACATGCCGGGATGGGTTTCCGCGCTCGCCGCGGGTCTCGGCGCGCTGGCGATCTCCGCCTCCGCCGCCGCGGCGCACCCGCACGTCTGGGTGACGTCGAAAAGCCAGCTGATCTTCGAGAAGGGCGTCGCGACCGCGATCCGGCACGCCTGGACTTTTGACGACATGTTCTCCGCGCAGGCCGTGCAGGGCCTCGACGTGAACGGCGACGGCACCTACACGCGCGAGGAGCTGGCGCCGCTGGCCGAGATCAACGTCACCTCGATGGCCGATTTCGACTTCTTCACCTTCGCCGAGTCGGACAGCGGGGCGATCGCCTTCGGCAAGCCGGTCGATTATTTCCTCGACATGAAGGACGGCCTGCTGACGCTTCATTTCACGCTGCCGTTCGCGTCCGGCTCGGCCGCCGGCAAGCCGCTGAAGGTCGAGATCTACGATCCGAGCTTCTTCGTCGATTTCGGCCTCGCCGAGACGGAGGCGGCCGCGCTCGTCGGTGCGCCGGCCTCCTGCAAGGCGGACGTGTTCCGCCCCGGCGACAAGCCCGGCAAGTCGATGCAGCTGACCGAGAGCTTCTTCAGCAATCTCGCATCGGCGGCGGACTATGCGGCCAAGCTCGCGCCGCGCATCGAGGTGAACTGCAAGTCGTGAGCCGGCGGCCCGCGGCGCTTCTTCTCGCCCTCGCGGTCGCGCTCGTTGCGGCGGGCCTCGGCGAGGCTGTCGCGCAGGGCGCGGGGCCGTTCGGGGTCGCGCGTCCCGAGCCGTCGCTGTCGCCGGCCGGCGGCGGCCTCTTCGCCTGGATCGCCGCGCAGCAGTCGGCCTTCTACCGCCAGCTCTCGGCCGCCATCCGGGCCGCCCGCACCGACGGCAGCGCGCTCTGGCTGCTCGTCGGCCTGTCCTTCGCCTACGGCATCTTCCACGCCGCCGGCCCCGGTCACGGCAAGGCGGTGATCTCGTCCTACATCCTCGCCTCCGGCGACACGCTGCGGCGCGGCCTCGCGCTCTCCTTCGCCGGGGCGATGCTGCAGGCGATCGTCGCCGTGCTGCTGGTGCTGACCTTCGCGGTGGCGCTGCGCGCGACCAGCATGGCGATGAACCGCGCCTCCTTCTGGCTCGAGGCTGCCGGCTACGCGGCGATGGCCGGGCTCGGCCTCTGGCTGGTGTTCACCAAGGGCCGGTCGCTCGTCGGCGCCGCGCGCGGCGATCCGCATGCGGGGCACGCGCATGCGCCGGGCGAGGCATGCGGGGATGCGTGCGCGCACATCGTCGGCGCCGAGCGCATCGCCGCCCCGCTCAGCCTCTCGTCGGCGGCGGCGATCATCTTCAGCATCGGCATCCGGCCCTGCACCGGGGCGGTCATCGTGCTCGTCTTCGCGCTCGCGCAGGGCCTGCTCTGGGCCGGCGTCGCGGCGACCTTCGCCATGGCGATCGGCACCGCGATCACGGTCGGGGCGATCGCCGCGCTCGCCGTCGGCGCCAAGGCGGCGGCGCTGAAGCTCGCCGAGTTCAGCCCGCGCGGCGGCAGTGTCGCGCTGCGTGGCCTCGAGTTCCTGGCCGCCTTCGCCGTGCTCGCGCTCGGGGTGGCGCTGCTCGGCGGCCTCTTGGCGAGCGGCGCCAGTCTCGGCGGATGAATTTCGCCGGCGGCGACCCCATGTGCGATCATGCCGCGACGCGGGAGACCCATCCATGGCCGAGATCGACCAGACGACCCGAACCGAGCTCGAGGCGGCCGCGTTCCGCAGCCTCGTCGAGCATCTGCGCGCCCATCCGGAGGTGCAGAACATCGACCTCATGAATCTCGCCGGCTTCTGCCGCAACTGCCTGTCGAACTGGATGCAGGAGGCGGCGGACGCGCGGGGCATCGCCATGACCCGAGACGAGGCGCGCGAGGCCGTCTACGGCATGCCCTACGAGGAGTGGAAGGCGGCCCACCAGGCGCCGGCGAGCGCCGCGCAGGCCGGCGCCTTCAAGGCGCGCCAGGGCGGCCACTGAGCGCTTGACGCGGGCGCCGATCGGGGCGAAACGGCGCCCCTTCCCTTTTCGCCACCCGGACGCCGCCGCCATGAGCCCGCAAGAGACCAGCCCGCACGAGATCGCCAAGGACCAGCTGAAATCCTTCGTCGAGCGCATCGAGCGGCTCGAGGAGGAGAAGAAGGCGACCGCCGACGACATCAAGGACGTCTATGCCGAGGCGAAGGCCAACGGCTACGACACCAAGGTGCTGCGCAAGGTGGTGCAGATCCGCAAGCAGGACAGGAACGAGCGGCTCGAGCAGGAGGCGATCCTGGACCTCTACCTCGAGGCGCTCGGCCTCGCCGGCTAGCGCGGTTGCGGGAACGCCCCGTCCGCCCTAGCTCAAGATCGGAGCTTTTGGGAGGGATTGCGATGCGCTTCGAGCTCTATCGCGACGCCGGCGGCGACTGGCGCTGGCGGCTCAGGACGCGCAACGGCAACGTCGTCGCCGATTCGGCCGAGGGCTATCGCAGCCGCGACGATTGCGAGCGCGGCATCGGCATCGTCAAGGCGTCGGCCATGTCGCCGATCGTCGACATGACGACGAAGATGGCCGACACCCCGACCAACCCGGCAGGCAGCTGAGGCGGAGCGGCGCTCCCGTTTCGCCCGAACCGGCCGTGCTCAATAGCCCGGCAGGACGAGCAGCGTCGGCTTCGCCGGCAGGGTGGCGCGCGACACCGTCACGCTCGGCGAGTCGCTGCGCTGGATCACATGGGTCTCGCCGAGTTTTTGGATGAAGCGCTCGAGCGCGCCGCCGCCGAAAAAGTGCATTGGGATCACCAGCGGTGCGCCGAGCTGCGCCAGCACCTCCGTCATCTCGAACTGGTTCAGCGTGTAGCCGCCGTCGACCGGCACCAGCACCACGTCCATGCGGCCGATCCGCTTCAGGTGCGAGGGATCGAGCTTGTGGTGCAGGTGCCCGAGATGGGCGATGCAGACGCCCGACACCTCGAACAGGAAGATCGAGTTGCCGTTGCGGATCGTGTCGCCGCCCCAGCCGCGGATGTCGGTGGCGACGTTGCTGACCCACACGTCCTCGAGCGAGAGATCGTGCCGGGCCGGATCGCCGCTGTCGGTCCAGCCGCGCAGCACGAAGCGGATCGCCGGATCCGGATAGTCGGTGTAGTGGCTCGAATGCGCCCGGTTCATGGTGACGATGTCGGGCAGCTCGTCGGGCACGTGGTGGCCGCTGAAGTCGGTGGCGATGCGCACGCCCTTCGGGCTCTCGATCAGGAAGGTGGAGTGGCCGAGAAAGGTGAGCCGCGCCTCCTCCGGCTGCAGGGCGGCAGCGGTCCTGAGCGCCGCGCGCACGATCGGCAGCGGCCGCTCGGCGACGAGTTTCGGACAGCGGTCTTCCTGTTGCGCGGCGGCCGGCTGGGCGAAGGCGAGCGCGGCGAGGGCGGCGGCGAGCGGGAGGGAGAGGAAGCGGCGCATCGGACCTCCGGGCACGAACTCTCCAGCCTAGCATCCGGGCGGAGCGGCGAAAGCGCCGCGCGCCGCCGTTCACGCGCTTGCTACAGCGGAGCCACTCGCAATGCCGCCGGGACGGTGCCGGCCAGGCCGAGCCTGCTCGCCGAGCGTGGCGGCAATCGCTTTCCGCCGGCCGGGCCGCGTGCGACATAGCCGGAACGCTCAGACAGGCCGGAAAGTCTCGACCATGAACCTCGCCGCCGCCCCGGGCGACATCGTCCCGCTCAATGTCCGCGATACGGGCCCGCGCGACAGCCGCCTGACGCTGCTGCTCGTGCATCCCTGGGGCGCGCGGCTCGATTTCTGGGACGAGTGCGCGGCGATCTGGGAGAAGCAGTTCCGCGTCGTCGCCGTCGACCTCGCCGGCGCCGGCGGCTCGCCGATGCCCGAACGGCCGCGGACGCGCGACGAGAACGCGGCCGACCTCGCGGCGGTGCGAAAAAAGCTCGGGCTCGAAAACGTCGTGCCGATCGGCTGCGCGATGGGCTCGCTGATCACGGCCGGATACGCCGCGATGGATTCCGCGTTCGTGTCGGGGCTGGTGCTCTGTGACACGGCCCCCGGCCTCGGCGAGGCCTCGCGCGAGCGCACCCTCGCCCGCGCCGCGGCGGTCCGCGCCGGCGGCATGGCGGCGATCCTGCCCGGCGCAGTGGACATGGCCTTCGAGGCGCAGCCGCGCGACGCCCGCTACCGCCGCTACTACGACATGTTCGCCGCCAACGACCCGGAGGGCTATGCCTCGATCGCCCTCGGCCTGATGGGCACCGACAACTCCACCCTCCTCGCTGCACTGAAATGCCCGACCCTGATCGTCGCCGGCGGCCACGACCTCCTGCTACCGCCCGACCTGTCGCGGCAGGTGCACGCGCTGATGCCCGGCTCGGAGTTCCAGCTCATCGAGGCGGCGGCGCATTTCCCGCCGGCGCAGACGCCGGAGGTGTTTTCGGAGCTGGTGGTGGAGTTTTTGGAGCGGCGGGTGGGCGCCTAACTAAGCCCTCAACCCTTCGCCGCCCCGTAAAGCCCCGAGAACGTCTCGCGCAGCGCATTCTTCTGGATCTTGCCCATGACGTTGCGGGGCAGGGTTTCGGCCTGGATCAGCCGGCGCGGGATCTTGTAGCGGGCGAGGTTTTTCGCGAGCTCTTTCCGCATCGCCTCCTCGTCGAGCGCGGCGCCAGGGCGGGGGATGACGATGGCCGTCACCCCCTCGCCGAGATCGGGGTGCGGGACGCCGATGACGGCGCATTCGGCGACGCCCGGCAGCGCATCGAGCACCGCCTCCACCTCGGCCGGGTAGACGTTGAAGCCGCCGGAGATGATGAGGTCCTTGCTGCGGCCGACGATCCAGACGTAGCCGTCCTGGTCGATGCGGCCCATGTCGCCGGTGATGAAAAAACCGTCCGGCCGGAACTCGGCCTTCGTCTTCTCCGGATTGCGCCAGTAGCCGACGAAGACGTTGGGCCCGCGCACCTCGATGCCGCCCACCTCGCCTCGAGGCAGCACGCGTCCGTCCGACGGGTCGGCGATGCGCAGCTCGACCCCCGGCAGCGGGCGCCCGACCGAGCCCGGGCGGCGCTCGCCGTCGAGCGGGTTGCTGGCGATCATGTTGGTCTCGGTCATGCCGTAGCGCTCGAGGATCGCGTGGCCGGTACGGGCGAAGAACTCGGCATGCGTCTCGGCCGACAGCGGCGCCGAGCCGGAGACGAACAGGCGTATGTGCGCCACCGCCTCACGAGTGAGCCGCGGCGAGGAGAGGAGGCGCGTGTAAAAGGTCGGCACGCCCATCAGCGTCGTCGCCTGCGGCATGGCGTCGAGGATGGCGTCGAGGTCGAAGCGGAGCTGGAACAGGATCGAGGCGCCCGACAGGAGGCTCGTGTTGAGCGCCACGAACAGCCCGTGCGTGTGGAAGATCGGCAGCGCGTGGATCAGCGTGTCGGCGGACGTGATCCCCCACGTCTGCACCAGCGCCTCGGCGTTCGACAACAGGTTGCCGTGCGTCAGCATGGCGCCCTTGGCGAGGCCGGTGGTGCCGGAGGTGTAGAGGATGGACGCCAGGTGATCGGTGCCGATCTCGCGGTCGGCGAATTTCTCTGACGCGGCGGCGGCGAGGTCCAAAAGGCTGCCCGTTCCGTCCTGGTCGAGCGTTTCCACACGCGGCACGCCGGCCTCGGCCGCCACCGGCCGCAGTGCCGCGAGCGCCGCCGGCGCGCAGACGAACAGGGCCGGCTGGGAATCGCGGAGAAAATAGAGAATCTCGGCCGGCGTGTAGGCGGGGTTCAGCGGCAGGTAGACGGCGCCGACGCGCATGCAGGCGAGGTAGAGCAGCACCTGCTCCGGCGATTTCTCGACCTGCACGGCGACGCGGTCGCCGGTCTCGACGCCGCAGGCGACGAGCGCATTGGCCCAGCGCGCCGACAGCGCTTCCAACTCGCCGTAGCGGACGACGCGCCCATCCTGCAGCGTCAGGAACGGTTTTTCCGCCGCCGGCCGCGCGGCCCGCATCGCCGTGTAGAGATTCCTGCTCATGCGACCGAAACCATGCTGCCGTCGACGCCGACACGCTTCAGGTGCCGCGCCACCGCGCTCGAGATCGGGATCGTTCCGGAGTTGGCGAACATCTCGTGGTTCCGTTCGATTTCGCCCGGCCGGTAGGCGTAATTGACCATGATACCGTGCGCATTGCCGAGTCCGGCCGGGCTGAGGTCGGCATTGAAGTTGATGCGCTCGAGCCGGGCGCCGTTGCCGAGATGGAAGCGGGCCACCGGGTCGAGCGGCGCGCCGGCCTGGGTCTTGGCGCGCGTCAGGTAGTATGCCGCGGCGCCGAGCAGCAATGCCTCGCGCCGCCCCTCGGCCGGCTGGTCGGCGGACGCGTTGGCGGCGATCTCGGCGGCGGCGGCGACGTCCTTCGGCAGCTCCGGCTCGGCGGGCGCGCCGGCGAGCCAGCGCGAAAAACCCGGCACCGGCGAGAGGGTGACGAAGGTCTTCAGCCCCGGCAGCTCGCGCCGCAGATCCTCCACCACCTGCTTGATGAGGAAATTGCCGAACGAGACGCCGCGCAGCCCGACCTGGCAGTTGGAGATCGAGTAGAACACGGCCGTCCGGGCAGCCTCCGGCGCGATCTGCTCGCGATCGCTCGCAAGAATCGCCCGGATCGCCGCCGGCGGCTCGGCGGTCAGCGCCACCTCGACGAAGATCAGCGGCTCGTCCTCGAGCCGCGGATGGAAGAAGGCGTAGAGCCGCCGGTCGTCCGGGTCGATTCTGCGGCGCAGCTCGTCCCAGTCCGAGATCTGGTGCACCGCCTCGTATTTGATGAATTTTTCCAGCACCACCGCCGGCGAGTGCCAGTCGATGCGCCGCAGCTCGAGGAAGCCGCGGTTGAACCAGGACTGGAAGAGGTGGAGGAAGTCGAAGTCGACCTCGCGCAGGTCCGGATGGTCGGGCAACAGCTCCAGGAGCTGCTCGCGCATGCGCACCAGCCGAAGGGTGCCGTGCGGGGAAAGGTTGAGGCGGCGCAGCAGCTCCTGGCGACGCGGCTCGACCGCCTCTTGCAGCCGCCGCATATGCGCCGCCGTCGGCTCGCCCCGATAGGCCTCCGCCGCGGTCACCACCTTCTCCGCGTCGATGCCGAACTGGGCGCGCAGAAGGCGGAAGAAGGCGAGCCGCTCCTCCGCGTCGAGCTCGCCATACTCGTCGAGGATGCGCTCGCCGACGGCGACGCCCGACGCCTCGCCGACGGTCGACAGAAGCCCTTCGCACAGCGCCGCGATGCTGGAGCGCGGCAGAGGATCGCGGGCGCCGAAGTCGAGCATGCGCCGGCCGCGCGCGGCGATCGACTGCACGAGCTCCTGGATGAAGCCGACCTGGGACATGCTGAGCAAGGGATCCATGGTGCCACCCGGCAGATTTCGTATACAACTACGATCAGTTTGTCTACAGCACTCGGCCCGGTCATGGCGCGCGGCGAGCGCCGGCTTGCGGCATGATCGCAACTGATGAAGAAGATGGTGTTTCGGCCACGAGGCGGCTCATGAGCGCTAACGAGAATGTGCGCCTGAACCGGTCCCTGCCGGTGCGGGACGCCATCGAGCAGGACATCGTCACCGGAAAGTTCCTGCCCGGCGAGCGGCTCGACGAGGTGACGCTGGCGAAGCGCTTCCAGGTCTCGCGGACGCCGATCCGCGAGGCGCTCTTGCAGCTCGGCTCCTCCGGCCTCGTCGAGCAGCACCTGCACCGCGGCACCTTCGTGCGCGAGCGCAGCCCGGCCGAGATCGTGCAGATGTTCGAGGTGATGGCCGAGCTCGAGGGCATGTGCGGCCGCCTCGCCGCGCGGCGCGCGAGCCGCGAGCAGCGCGATGCGATCGCGGCCGCCAACGACGCCTGCCTCGCCGCCGAGACGGGCGACCCGGACGCCTATTACTACGCCAACGAGACGTTCCACCGGGCGATCTATGCCGCGAGCGGCAACGCCTTCCTCGAGGAGCAGGCGATCGCCCTGCACAACCGGCTGAAGCCCTACCGGCGGCTGCAGCTGCGGGTGCCGGGCCGGCTGCGCAGCTCCTCGGCCGAGCACGGGCAGGTGGTGGCCGCCATCCTCGCCGGCGACGCGGCCGGCGCGGAAGCCGCGCTGAAGGCGCACATCGTCATCCAGGGCGAGCGCTTCGGCGACTTCTTCGCCGCCCTGTCCGCAGCGGGGAGCCGCCGCAGCGATGCCCGGCGGTCATAGGGGGTCTCAATACTCCGCCGGCTCGGCGGAGGGCGGCAGGTTCCGCTGCCGCTCGCGGTAGAGAAGATAGAGGCCCGAGGCGATGACGATCGCCGCCCCGGCGAGCGTCCACTGCGACGGCACGTCGCCGAAGGCGAGCCAGCCGAACACCGAGACCCAGAGCAGCTCGGCATAGATGAACGGGGCCACCACCGAGGCCGGCGCCAGGCGGTGGGCGATGATCAGCAGCCAGTGGCCGACCGCGCCGAAACCGCCGACGGCGACCATCAGCGCCCAGTCGAGCCCGGTCTGCGGCCATGTCCAGACGAAGGGCACGACCGGCATCACGACGAGGGTGCCGATCAGGGCCGAGTAGAACAGCGTCGTCGACGTCGGGTCGTAGCCGGCGAGGATCCGCGTCGCGAGATTGTAGAGCGCGTAGGCCGCGGCCGAGCCGAAGGTGAGCGCGAAGGCCCAATGCATGTCGGCGCCCGGCCGGGTGACGACGAGCACGCCGACGAAGCCGACGATGATGGCGATCAGCCGCCGCGCGCCGACCCATTCCCCGAGCAAGGGGCCGGCCAGCACGGCGACGATGAACGGGGCCGAGAAGCTCACCGCGACGGTCTGATCCACCTGCAGGTAGCGCAGCGCGGTGAAGTTGCAGATGGTGGACAGCAGCAGCAGCGCCGAGCGGAACACCTGCAGGCCGGGCCGCCGCGAGCGCAAGAGGCCCGCCACCGTCCAGGGATTGACGAAGGCGAACGAGACGACGAAGTGGAAGAAATAGCGCGCCCAGACGACCTGCAGAACGTCCATCCGCGTCGTCAGATACTTCGCGGTGGTGTCGAGGCAGCCGAACATCAGCACCGCGAGGCACATGAGGCCGATGCCCTGCAGCCGCGACGCGCGATCGGTCGGCAGCGCGATCGGCCCGCGCCCCGACTTGCCCGGATCAGTCATGGCGGCTCAATAGGTCGCGCGGCCGCCCGAGATGTCGAAGATCGAGCCGGTGGTGAAGGCGCAGTCGGCCGAGGCCGCGAACAGGATGATGGCGGCGACCTCCTCGACGGCGACGAAGCGCCCGCGCGGGATCTTCGACAGCATGTAGTCGATGAACTCCTGCGTCAGCTCGTCGAACATGTCGGTCTTGGCCGCCGCCGGCGTCACCGCGTTGACGGAGATGTCGTGCTTGGCGACCTCCTTGGCGAGCGATTTCGTGAGGCCGATCACGGCCGCCTTGGAGGCCGAATAGGCGGGCGCGTTCGGGTTGCCCTCCTTGCCGGCGATCGAGGCGACGTTGACGATGCGCCCGTAGCCGCGCTCGATCATGCCGGGGACGATCGCGCGGCAGCAGTGGAAGGTGCCGTCGACATTGATGGCGAAGACGCGCCGCCACTCGTCGAGGGCATAGTCCCAGGTGGTCGCGTTCGGGCCGGCGATGCCGGCATTGTTGACCAGCACGTCGATGCGGCCGAAGGAGGCCAGCGTCTTCTCCCGCGCGGCCTCGACGGCGGCATAGTCGGTGATGTCGACCTCGACCGCCTCGACGCCGACGCCGAGCTCGGCAGCGGTGCGCTCGGCCAGCGCGCGGTCGCGGTCCCAGATCGCCACCTCGGCGCCGCTCGCCACGAGCCCCTCGACGACGGCGCGGCCGATGCCGCGCGCACCACCGGTGACGACGGCCTTGCGGCCGGTGAAATCATATCTGTTGGGCATTTCCTCACCGCTTCGCACTCGATCCGGCCGTGTTAGGCCGCCAGCCGCCGCGTGGGAAGGGCGTCGGCGATGAAATGAGGCCTCAATCGCCGGCGAGATCGTCCAACGTCACCTCGAGCGCGCGGGCGAGCTTGCGAAGCGTGCCGATGTCGCCGGCCTTCTTGCCGCTCTCGATCTCGGACAGAAATCCTTGCGATATGCCGAGCTTCCGAGCGAGGCCGGATTGCGACATGCCGCGCTTGGTGCGCCAGAAGGCGAGCGGCGTCGGAGCCGCGAGGAGAGCATCGATTTCGGCCTCGGTCAGCGTCTCTTCGGTGCCGGCGGCCAAACGCGCCAGGACAGCCCGGGCCGAGGCGGCATCCTCGGCATCCTCACGATCGGTCATCAGCGCCTCGTATTCGGCGCGCGACAGGATGACGATATCTTCCCCGGCGGGGGTCTTGGTCATTACCGGAGCCATGATGGCCAACCTTCAGTCGTAGATGCTGCCTCGAGGACCGATGTCGAGGACGACGATCGCATCCTCCCGCTCTTGGAAGACGATGCGAAAATCGCCAACCCGCAGCCGCTTAGCGTCCACTCCTTGAAGCGCTTTCACATTGGCGGCGAGCGCCAACGGATTCTCTGCATATTGCTGCATCTTCGCACGCAATGCCGGCGCGCGGTTTGCGTGCCGGCGCAATGCACGCGCTGCCCTGACGCTGTAGACGACGGGCTTCACCTCGGAGTGCTCCCGAAGCCAAATTATCGCTAAAAGCGATATCCAGTCAATCGAGCGAAGGGACCGCGAGATCGCTCTTCGTCGTCCTCCGCGAAGGCCGAGAACCCAGAATTTCCGGCGCCCGAAGAGAAGACTGGTCCTCCGTCTTCGCGGAGGATGACGCGTGGGCTCGGCACACGATGAGCGGGTGCCTATCCGGCGCTTCGCCAGCCACGCGGGCCCGGTCGCGCGCCTACCGCATCAGGCCCGCGGCTCGGAGCGCGTCCTCGATCACGGCCCCGACGCCGGAGGCGCTGCGGGCGGTCGCACCGGCGGAAGCGGGCTCGCGTGCTGCTCGGACGCTGGTCGGCCGCGCCTCGCCGGAGAGGAGCCCGAAGAAGCGGGCGATGTGCAGCGTCGAGGAGATGCCGACGTCGAGCATGTAGGCGCCGCTCTCGCCGAGGCCGTCGGCGCCCCGCGTGTCGAGCGGGGTGCCGTGGCCCATGCCGCCGATGTCGTAGACCTCGACGAGGGTGCGGCCGGCCGCATCGGTCCAGATGCGGTGCCGGTGGCCGTCGACCGTCTCGATCCGGCTCGGCGCTTCGTCGAGGCCGTGCACCGCGCTCCACTGGGCGACGAGGGCGGCGCCGTTGGCGGGCGCCACCGTGTGGTCGGCGCTGCCGTGCCAGATCGAGACGATCGGCCACGGCCCGGAATGATCGGAGGCGGCGCGCAGCAGGGCGGCGAGCTCGGTCGCGGTCGGCACGCCGTGGCCGCGCATCCGGTCAAAAGCTTCCGGCACCGTGCTGGCGCTGCCATAGGGCAGGCCGGCGATGACGGCGCCGCCGGCGAACACGTCCGGATAGGTGGCGAGCATGACGGCTGTCATCGCACCGCCGGCCGACAGGCCGGTGACGTAAACGCGGGTTCTGCCGAGCGCGTGCTCGGCCGTGAGCGTCTCGACCATCTGCACGATCGACAGCGCCTCGCCGCTGCCGCGCCGCGTGTCGCCGGGGACGAACCAGTTGAAGCACAGGTGGGAATTATTGGACCGCTGCTGCTCGGGAAACAGCAGCGCGAATCCCTCCCGATCGGCTAGATCCGACCAGCCCGAGCCGTGGTCGTAGCCGGCGGCGGTCTGCGTGCAGCCGTGCAGCACGACGACCAGCGGCGCATTCTTCCGCAGGCCGTCCGGCACATAGAAGCGCGCCCGCAAGCCCCCCGGATTGGAGCCGAAGGCGGCGAGATCGGCGAGGCGGTCCCGCGCCGCGCCGCCTTCGCTGCGCACCCGGGCCTCGCGGAGGCGGGCGAGCCGCGCGATCGTGTCGGACAGGTTTCTCATGGGACGCCCCTTCGGCGGGCTCACCGCCGAAACGGCGCTGACGCACGGGTACTAACGCGGGCACGACGCATTTGTTGCTGCGACGCAAACGACTTTTGTGCAGCGCAACATGATCTCGGTGCGGGGCGGGGTCAAGCCGCCACGATGGCAGGGCAGCCCCGCGGCCGGCGGGCTTAAAACCGCCGCATCCGCTCCCGCACCCGGTCGAGGAAGGCTTTGCGCGCGGCCTCGTCGGCCGTGTTCATGCCGTAGAGCGCGAGATAGGAGATCTTCGCGAACGGTCGGATGGTGGCGCGCATCACCCGCGTCATGAACTTTCGCGGCGGGTCGCCGGCGAGCATCGCCCGCAGCCGGCCGCCGCCATAGGTCGTCACCGTCGCGAGTTTTTGGATGTTGCCGAGACCCGGCGCGACGCCGCCGTCCTCCCGCAGGTGCAGGCTGACGCCGGGCAGGAAGACGCGGTCGAAATAGCCCTTCAGGATCGCCGGGAAGCCGAAGTTCCAGATCGGCGCGATGACCACCAGCGCCTCGGCGGCGAGCAGCCGCTCGACATAAGCCGCCACCGGCACGCGATTGTCCGGCACGTCGTGGTAGGCGAGGCGCTCGTCGCGGGACAGGACCGGGTCGAAGTCCTCGGCATAGAGATCGGCGTCGTCGACCGTGTGGCCGGCCTCGCGCAGCCCCTCGAGCACTGCGGCATGCAGCGCGGCGCAAAAGCTCTCCTCGTGCGGATGCGCGTAGAGGACGAGGACGCGCATGCGAAAAACTCAGCCGGCGGCCGGGAAGAGGTAGGTGCGATCCTCGCCGGAGCCGTAGTCGGGATCTTCCCAGCCGAGCATTTTCCCGGGATTGAGCAGCCCCTTCGGATCCGCCTGCCGCTTGAAGTCGAGCTGCACCGCGTCGGTCCGCTTCATGCCGCCCTCCTCGAGCGTGTAGCGGTGCGGGTTGAAGATCGGGCAGCCGAAATCCTCGTGAATCTGCATGATCTCGTCGAGCCGCTCCTCGCTCGTGAAGCGGACCAGCGGCAGGCCGAAGCACGTCACCTTGCCGTCGACGCGCGCGAATTCGACGTGCGCCGGCACCTCGTCGCCGAATTTTTGGTCCAGCCGCTCCAGCTTCTCGAGCTGGTCCGGGAAGGGATAGAGCACCTGCAGATAGGTGATGGTCGGGTCGACGCGCAGCGCGCGCAGCGTCGTGTGGTTCCAGGACAGCTCCCAGATCGGCGGCAGGCCGCGCCTGTCGTCCTCGGAGAGGCGGTCGGAGCGGAACAGGATGTCGGCGTCCCGATGCCGGCGGGTGAAGGTCAGGAAGGCGTCCATCGCCGCCGGGGCGATCATGACGAGCGCCACCGAGCTTTCCCGCGCCAGGAATTTTCGGTGGCGCAGGAAGTAGTCGTAGGGCACCGGCGCGGCGATCGCGGAAACGAGCTTCTTCAGAATGCCGTCCTGCTCGCCCAGCGCATTGCCGTAGGCCGCGGCGGCCGAAAAGCTCGGGAAGCCGACGATCACCTCGACCCAGTCCTGCGCCTCCGTCAGCGGCACCTCGACCTCGGTGATGACGCCATTGGTGCCGTAGGCGTGCGCGACCTTCGGCAGGTCCTCGCCCGACAGCTCGAGGATCCGCGGCGACGCCTCCATCGTCACGACGCGCAGGCGGATGACGTTGCCGAGATCGCGCAAGCCGCCCCAACTGATCGAGCCGATGCCGCCCGAGCCGCCGGCGACGAAGCCGCCGATCGAGGCGGTCGCGTAGGTGGAGGGGAACATGCGGATCTCGCGGGCCACGGCGGCGCGGGTCGCGCGGTCGATGTCGGCCAGGATCGCGCCGGCGCCGGCGACGACGCGGCCGGGCGCGATCGGGCCGATGCCGTTCAGCTCGGAAAGGCTCAGCACGACGCCGCCGCGCAGCGGCATCGCCTGGCCGTAATTGCCGGTGCCCGAGCCGCGCGGCGTCACCGGGATATCTTCGGCGAAGCAGACCTCCAGCACGCGGACCAGCTCCGCCTCGTCCTTCGGCGTGACCAGGAGGTCGCCGGTGACGCCATCGAGCTGCCGCTTCAGCACCGGCGAGTACCAGAAGAAGTCCCGGCTCTTCTGCTTGACGATGGCCGGATTGTCCTCGGTCCTGATGCCGTCGAGCAGCTTTTTCAGCCGGGCGATGTCGTAGCTCACGATCGGGAGCCCCCTCTTTCCCTTCCCTCGATGGACCTTCGATGGGGCAATCGCCTGTGTCCGCCGCGTTCCCCGTCATTGCGAGCGAAGCGAAGCAATCCAGCTTCTCTTGCGGCGCCCGAAAGCTGGATTGCTTCGTCGCTGCGCTCCTCGCAATGACGCCTCACGCGGCCTCCCCCATCAGGTCGTCGAGCTCGCGGTAGTCCGGCGGCGCGGCGGCGAGCACCGAGCCGGCCCGCAGGACCACACGGTCGGCCTGCGGGCGGGCCAAAAGCTCGTTCAGCGTACGGGCACGAAAGAGCACCAGATCCGCGGTTCGCCCTGCGCCGAGCATGCCGCCCGAAAAGCCCATCCAGGCGGCCGGGGTGCGCGTCAGCGCCGCCGGCCAGTCGCCGAACGGGGCGTCGAGGTGCAGGATGCGGACGGCTTCGCGAAGCACCTCGACCATGTCGAGGTCGCCATAGGCGTAGAACGGGTCGCGCGTATTGTCGCTCGCCACCATGACCGGCACGCCGCGAGCGGCGAGCTCGTGCAGCAGCGTCACCCCGCGCCAGCGAGGCGTGCCGCCGCGGTCCTGCAGATAGAGGTTGCACATCGGCAGCGAGACGATGCCGAGGCCGGCCTCGGCGACGAGGTCCATGGTGCGGTCGGCCTCGGACTCGTCCTGCTGCGCGAGCGAGCAGCAGTGCCCGGCGAGGATTTTCCCGCCGAAGCGATAGCGCATCGCCGTCTCGGCGATGGTCCGCAGCGAGCGCGAGTCCGGGTCGTGCGTCTCGTCGACGTGGAAGTCGAGGTCGAGGCCGCGCTCGGAGGCGGCGCAAAAAATGCGGTCGAGGCCGGGCTGCAGCGCCGGTCCCGGCACGGTGACGGCGCCGAGCAATGTGCCGCGCGTCTCGCGCACCGCCTCGAGCACGCTGTCGAACAGGCGGTCGTCGAGCCCCTGCTCGACGAGGAACAGCGGTGCCGCTTCCAGCTCGACGCGCCCCCGCCAGGCCTCGCGCACCTGCGCGAACACCGGCCAGGAGATGCCGACCTGCTTGCCG
Source organism: Pseudomonadota bacterium (assembly GCA_023430145.1). GTDB lineage: Bacteria > Pseudomonadota > Alphaproteobacteria > Rhizobiales > Methylopilaceae > JAEZCD01. The sequence goes on along the minus strand of JAEZCD010000155.1, from coordinate 8,147 downwards.
ATCGAGTCGAGATGGGTGCGGATCGCCGAGGTACCGTGCGCGTATGCGCAGCGGAGCGCGAAGTCCATGCGCCGGCGGAGATCCTCGGCCGACCAGAGCGCCTCGCGGTCGGCACCGGCATTGACGAGCGCGGCCCCCCAGGAGCCGTCCGGATTCGGCCGCCGGGCCCAGATGTGGCCCTTGTCGAGATGGGTGTGGACGTCGGCGAAGCAGGGCAGCACGAGCCCGCGGTCGAGATCGACGGTCGGCAGGTCGTCGAGACCCTCGCCGTCCGCGGGGCTTATCGCGGCGATTTGCTCGCCCTCGACGAGAAGGTCGATATCGGCCAGTCCCTCGCGGTCGGCCGGCACGCGCTCGCCGGCGAGCAGGGTCGCAGGCGCCCGCGCGCGAACGATCCGCCAGCGGCCGGCCGCGGGAATGGCGGGCGGCCAGGAGAAGGTCATCGGCGCCGCTCCATTGCGCTCTCGTGCCAGCGGCGCAGCAAAAGGTGCGAGACGAGGCTGGTGACCGCGAAGATGAGGACGCCGGTGAGCGACAGCAGCAGCAGGGCGGCGAACAGGCGCGGGATGTTGAGCCGGTACTGCGATTCGAGAATGCGGAAGGCGAGACCGGAGGAGGCGCCGGCGGTGCCGGCGGCGAACTCGGCGACGACGGCGGCGATCAGCGCGAGGCCGCCGGCGATCTTCAGGCCGGCGAGGAAATAGGGCAGCGCGGCCGGGATCTTCAGCAGGAGCAGCGTCTGCAGTCGCGAGGCGCCGTAGAGCTGGAACATGTCCAAGAGGTTGTGGTCGGTGCTCTTCAGCCCCTGCGTCGTGTTCGACAGGACGGGGAAGAAGGCGACCAGGAAGGCGCAGATCAGGAGCGCCACCTGGGTCGACGGCGCGTAGATGATGATGAGCGGCGCGATGGCGACGATCGGCGTCACCTGCAGGATGACGGCGTAGGGATAGAGCGCGAGCTCGATCCAGCGCGACTGCACGAGCAGGATCGCGAGGCCGGCGCCGCCGAGGAGCGCCAGGCCGAGCGCGGCGAAGGTGATCTTCAGCGTCGTCCAGAGCGAGGTGGACAGGATCGGCCAGTCGGTGACGAGGGCCTCCGCCACCCGCCGCGGGCTCGGCAGAATGTAGTGCGGTACCGCGTTCAGCGTCACATAGGCGTCCCAGGCGAAGATCGTCGCCGCGAGCACGAGCAGCGGCACGACGATGGCGAGGAGGCGGCCCGAGACGGGGCGCGCGGGCTCGGCGCTCCGCCCCTCCGGCGATTCGGCCTCCGCGCCGCGCTCGGCCTCGACCGCGCTCATCGCGCCTCCGCGGCGGCGGTGGCCGCGACGCCGTCCATCAACGCCTTCGAGGTCTCGGCCGCCCATTCCGCATAGCGCGGCGAGGTTCGGAAGCTCTCCTGTCGCGGCATCGGCTCGTCGACGGTGATCTGCTTCAGGATGCGGCCGGGCCGCGGTGACATGACGACGATCCGGGTCGACAGATAGACGGACTCGAACACCGAATGGGTGACGAACACCACCGTCCAGCCGAGCTGCTGCTTCAGCGCCAAAAGATCGTCGTTGAGCTTGAAGCGGGTGATCTCGTCGAGCGCGGCGAAGGGCTCGTCGAGCAGGAGGAGCTTCGGCCGGGTGACGAGCGCTCGGGCGATCGAGACGCGCATCTTCATCCCGCCCGAAAGCTCGCGCGGATAGGCGCCCTGAAAGCCGGAGAGGCCGACGAGCTCGAGCGCCTCCTCGATGCGCGGCGCCGCATCACGCCGAGACACACCCTTCAGCCTCAGCGGCAGCCAGACATTGTTGAAGGCGGTCGCCCAGGGCATCAGCGTCGGCTCCTGGAAGACGAAGCCGATCTCCGGCGCGTTGGCGGACGGCCACTCGATCGTCCCTGCGCTCGGCTCCGACAGGCCCGACATCAGCCGCAGCACCGTCGACTTGCCGCAGCCGGAGGGGCCGAGCAGGCTGACGAACTCGCCCTCGGCGACGGCGAGGCTGAAACCCGCGAGCGCCAGCACCCCGTTCGGGAAGCGTTTTCCGACGTCGCGCAACCGCACGACGGGGCGGGCCAGCAGCCCGCCCTCGGCGGCGGTTCTCTCCTCCAAGCCCGCGAGAGCCATCAGCGCTTGAGGTTCATGCCGACGCCCTTGCAGACGAAGTCGAGCGTGTAGGCTTTGGAGAGGTCGAGATCGGCCTTGACCACCTTCGCCTTCACCATCTTGTCGAAGAAGCTCTTCTGATGCTCGGCCGTCATGCAGCCGATGCCCTTCGCCTCCGCGTCGCCCGAGACGACGATGCCGAACTCCTTCATCTGCTTGATCGAGAAGGCGATCTGGGCATCCGTCATCTCCGGATTGTCCTTCTTGATCAGCGTGTTGGCGGCCGCGTTGTCGCCATAGAGATAGTTGTACCAGCCGATGATCGTGGCATCGACGAAGCGCTGCACGAGGTCGCGCTTCTTCTCGATCACCTCGCGCCGCGTCTCGATCGTCGTCGAATAGGTGTCGAAGCCGTAGTCGGCGAGCAGGAAGATTTTCGGCTTGAAGCCGCCTTCGCGCTCGATGGCGAAGGGCTCGGAGGTGACGTAGCCCTGCTGGGCGGAGCGCTTGTCGGCGATGAAGGGCGCCGGATTGAAGGTGTATGGCCGCACCTGCTCGTCCTTGAAGCCGGGATAAGCCGACTTCATCCACTGGAAGTAGGACGAGAGCCCGTCATTGGAGATGAAGAGGGTGAGCTTCTGCAGATCCTCGAATTTCTCGATCCCCTGGTCCGGATGGGCGAGCAGGACCTGCGGCTCCTTCTGGAAGATCGCCGCCACGGTGACGGTCGGGATGCCCTGCTCGATGGCCGAAAAGGCCTCCAGCATGTTGCCGCCCATGTAGAAGTCGATCCTTCCGGCGATCAGGAGCGCCCGGTTGGCGGCCTGCGGGCCGCCCTGGCGGATCGTCACCTTGAGGCCGTGCTTCTCATAGGTGCCGTCGGCGACCGCCTGGTAGTAGCCGCCGTGCTCGGCCTGCGCGAGCCAGTTGGTGCCGAAGGTGACCTCGTCCAGAGCGCGCGCCTCGCTCGCGCCGAGCAGCGCGGCAAGGCCCAGCGCGACCGCCATTGTTCTCATCGTCATCTCCCAAGGATGATCCGGCCGGCATGCCGCCGATGCGGGCGGACGCCTTTCAACTCGCATGCCATCGCCCGCCGTGCCGCAGGGGTGCGCGGCGCGGGCGCTGGCTGCCGCGACATTAGGCGGTTTGCCTCCGGCTGCACAATCGTCCGCGCCGCCCGCCCGGAGCCTCGGCGCGTGCATGGCGACATGCGCGCCGAGACTCGCCGACCCTGCCCGGGGAGCCTCGCGCCGGCCTCCTTCTTCAGTGCGAGTTGAGCACCGGCCTTCGGCCGACCCGGATGGATGAAGCGCACCGTGCCTTCGCGGATGCCCGCTGGGTCCCATCCCGCGCCTTCGGCGCGCCGGGGACGACACCGGGGCAGCTTCGGGTCGTCCCCGGCCGAGCGAAGCTCGGGGAAGGGGACCCAGGCCTTTCGGAGGCTGATCGCGAACTCGGCTTCTTCCTCGCGAAGCCAGGCAATCCAGCTTCTCTTCGAGCGCCGGAAAGCTGGATTGCTTCGTCGCTGACGCTCCTCGCAACGACGGCGGGGGTGAGCAGGGAGCACGCCGTATCATCCCCCGGACCGGCTTACGTCGGTGCAGGGCCGTCGAATTTGTGACGATGGCAACCAAGCTGCGTCCCCAGCAGCTTGACTCCACAGAGAACGTAACACTATATCATTTCGACGAAAACGTAACACTATTACACCGCGCAGCGGCGATGGATCACGCGCACCATTCCCACTCCCATCACCACCCGGCGCGCGTGATGGCCGATCCCGGCGGATCGCTGCTGCGCGCCTCAGCCGGCGTGCGGCTCGCGATCGCCGCGGCCGCGGTGGCGCTCGTCTGGGCGGCAACGTTTTGGGCGATGGCGGGGATCGCATGAGCGCCGCGGTCCGCCTCGACAATCTCACGCTCGGCTATGACCGGCATCCGGCAGTCCACCACATCGACGGCGAGATCGGCGCCGGCGCGCTGGTCGCCGTCGTCGGGCCGAACGGGGCCGGCAAGTCGACGCTCCTGAAGGGCATCGTCGGCGCGCTGCCGCCGCTCTCGGGCGCCGTCGAGCTGACCGGCGTGCGTCCGCGCGACATCGCCTATCTGCCGCAGGCGGCCGAGCTCGACCGGAGCTTTCCGATCGCCGTCGACGACGTCGTGGCGATGGGCCTCTGGCGCCGAACGGGGATCTTCGGCGGCATCGGCCGGGCCGATCGGCGCCGCGTCGCCGAGGCGATCGCCGCCGTGGGTCTGACCGGCTTCGATCGCCGGGCGATCGGCACCCTGTCCGGCGGGCAGCTGCAACGCGTCCTGTTTGCGCGCCTCTTGCTGCAGGACGCGCCGGTCATCCTGCTCGACGAGCCGTTCGCGGCGATCGACGGCCGCACGGTCGAGGATCTGCTCGCCCTGATGCTGCGCTGGCACGGCGAGGGCCGCACCGTGGTGGCGGTGCTGCACGATCTCGACCTCGTGCGGCGCAGCTTTCCGGAGACGCTGCTGCTGGCGCGGGAAAAAGTCGCCTGGGCGCCGACCGCCGAGGCACTGCGCCCGGAGAACCTTTTGCGCGCCCGTACCATGGTCGAGGCGTTCGATCATGGCGCGCACGAATGCCGGCGCGACGCCGCCTGATCCCATGCTCTACGACCTCCTGATAGCGCCTTTCGCCGACTTCGCCTTCATGCGCCGGGCGCTGGTCGGCTCGATGGTGCTCGCCACCGGCGCCGCGCCAGTCGGCGTCTTCCTGATGCTGCGCCGCATGAGTCTCACGGGCGACGCCATGGCGCACGCCATCCTGCCGGGTGCGGCCGTGGGCTTCCTGGTCGCCGGCCTGTCGCTGCCGGCGATGACGCTCGGCGGCCTCGTCGCCGGCACCGCCGTGGCGCTGCTCGCCGGCCTCGTCGCCCGCACGACGGTGCTGAGGGAGGATGCCTCGCTCGCCGCCTTCTACCTCGTCTCGCTGGCGCTCGGCGTCGTGCTCGTCAGCCTGCGCGGCTCGAACGTCGATCTCATGAACGTGCTGTTCGGCACCGTGCTGGCGCTCGACGACGAGGCGCTGCTGCTGCTCGCCGGGGTGACGACGGTGACGCTTCTCGCGCTCGCGGCTCTCTACCGGCCGCTCGTCCTCGAGTGCTTCGACCCGAATTTTCTGCGCTCCGTCAGCGGCTCGGGCGCGCCGACGCATTTCGTCTTTCTCGGCCTCGTCGTCTTGAACCTCGTCGCCGGCTTCCAGGCGCTCGGCACGCTGCTCGCGGTCGGCATAATGATGCTGCCGGCGGTCGCCGCCCGCTTCTGGACGAACGAGCTCGCGCCGCTGATCGGGCTGTCGGTCGCCTTCGGCCTCGGTGGCTCCTGGCTCGGCCTGCTCGTCTCCTACCACGCCGGCGTGCCGTCGGGGCCGGCCATCATCCTCGCCTGCGGCGCCATCGTCGTCGTCTCCCTGGTCGCCGGCAGCGTCGGCGGCCTTGTCGCGCGGCTGGTGCCGCGACGCCATCTCGAAGCCTGAAGGAACTCGTCCATGCTGTCCCGCCGCCTCGCCCTCGCCGGCCTGTTCGCGCTCGCGATGCTGCCTTCCCTCGGCGCCGCCGCGCAGGAGAAGCCCAAGGTGGTCGCCAGCTTCTCGATCTTGGGCGACCTCGTCCAAAAGGTCGGCGGCGACCGCATCGAGGTCGTGACCCTCGTCGGGCCCGACGGCGACGCGCATGTCTTCCAGCCGAGCCCGAACGATGCCAAGTCGGTCGCCGAGGCCAAGCTCGTCGTCGTCAACGGCCTCGGCTTCGAGGGCTGGATCGACCGCCTCGTCAAGGCATCCGGCTATTCCGGGCCGGTCGCCACCGCGAGCGCCGGCGTGGCGCCGCGCGAGATGGAGGAGGAAGAGGAGCATGGCCATGCCCACGGCCATGCGAAGCCCGATGCCGACGCGCACGAGCACCAGCACGGCGACATCGATCCGCATGCCTGGCAGTCGGTCGCCAATGCGAAGATTTACGTGCGCAACATCCGCGATGCCCTGATCGCCGCCGATCCGGTCGGCCGCGAGACCTACGAGGCGAACGCCGCCGCCTATACCGTGCAGCTCGATGGCCTCGAGGCCGAGGTCAAGGCGACGGTGGCGAAGATCCCGCGCAATGCCCGGCGCATCATCACCACGCACGACGCCTTCGGCTACTTCGCCAAGGCCTACGGCGTCGAGTTCCTGTCGGCGCAGGGCGTCTCCAGCGACACCGAGGCGTCCGCCAAGGACGTTGCGCGCCTCATCCGGCAGATCCGCAAGGAGAAGGTCCGCGCCGTGTTCGTCGAGAACGTCACCGATCCGCGGCTGATGCAGCGCATCGCCAAGGAGAGCCGGGCGAAGATCGGCGGCACGCTCTACTCGGACGCGCTGTCGCCGCCGGACGGGCCGGCCGCCACCTATATCGACATGATGCGCCACAACATCCGCGAGATCGGCGCCGCGCTGACGAGCTGAGCGGCGCGAACGCCGCGAGAGGTCTCTTCTCTCGTCGTCCTCCGCGAAAGCGCCTCCGTTCGTCATCCTGCGCGAAAGCGCAGGATCCATCTGTCCGCGCGAGGCGCCAAAGAGAAGGATGGATCCTGCGCTTTCGCGCAGGATGACGAGGGATCCGCGCGCCCACGGCCGGAGGGGCGCCGAACGGAAAAAAGGCCGGGCTGCGTCGGCCCGGCCTTCTTGCAGTCGTCGGAGGAAAGTACCGGCCGGGAGGAACGGCCGGGCAGTGAAACTCAGCTGGCGACGTGCGTCGCCGGGACCCGGATCAAGGTCGAGATGCCGTCGGTGCGGTGCTCGATGGTGACGATGCGCACCGAGCGGTCCGTGCGCAGGATCGGCTGCCGGTCGCCGCGGGCGGCCTCGGCGAGCGCCTCGCGCAGCTCCGGGGCCTGGACCGGCATGGCGGCGATCGCGTCGAAGGCCTGGCCGACCACCGCCTTGGGCGAGAGCGTGTCGGCCGGCGAGAGCGACAGGGCGACGGCGCCGAAGGTGACGAGGCTGCCGGTCGCGAAGGCGAGGATCAGGGCGGCGGCGCGGGTGGCGGTCATCGGTGGCTCCGGTCTGTCCCGGTCGGTGTTCGTCGATGGCCAAGTCTTAACGAGTCGTTGTTTCCGCCGTTTTGCGCCGCGGGCCCCGGAGGGACGATCGCGTTTCACGAATGTTTCGTCACGGGGAGTAAGGCGCAAAAGAAAAGGCGCCCAACCCCGGGGGAAGGTTGGGCGCCCGCGCTGTTAGCGCTCCGCCGGGAGGGAACCGGCGGGTGCAAAGCGAACATCGGGGAGACGGGGGGCACCACCGAGTTTGTCGTTCGCCTTGCCTGTCCAAGAGATGGTGCCGCTTTGCGCGGCGTCAAGTTCACAGGTGTGTGAGGCTTTTGGGCCTCAGTTGTCGCGAATCGTCTGGTAGTCGATCTTGAACAGCTTCGGATCGGGCGCCGTTTTGCTGTCGAGGTTGAAGACAGCGACCGAGGTGTCGCCGCCCTGGGCGTCCGTCACCGTCCACTGCCGCAGCTGGTAGTCGTTGCCGCCGAACAGCAGCATCAGCTTCGAGGGCCCGCCGATGGCGCTCTTCTCGAGCAGCGTCACGCTGACGAGGTCGGCATCGTTGTAGACGGCGGTGACGTTGGTGTCCCGCAAGAGATCGAGGTTCTCGGCGAGGAGAAAGCGCAGCGGCGTCTGCGACAGCGGCCAGATGTCCTGCGTCGCGAGCTTCCGGTCGCGCACCGCGACGCTGGAGCCGTCGGCGATCACGTCGGTGCGACTAGGCGCCGCATAGTAGAAGCGGACCTTGCCGGGCTTGGCGAGGAAGAACTTCCCCTGGCTGCGGCTGCCGTCGGGCGCCACCTGCACGAAGTCGCCGCTGAGCGTCTGGATGGCGTTGAAATAGGTGCTGACGCGCTGCAGCGTCTCGACCTGCTTGGCGGTGAGGCTGCCGACCGGAACGGCGGCGCGGGCGATCGCCGCCGAAGGCTGCACCCGCCCGGCCGCGGTCGGCGGCGCAGGCTCCATCAGCACCACCGTCGGCGCGGACGGCGCGGCGGGGGAGGC
>JAEZCD010000178.1 GCA_023430145.1 Pseudomonadota bacterium | reverse complement strand
GGGGACGACACCTGGGCATTCTCGGTGTCGTCCGCGGCGCGCCGAAGGCGCGGGAAGGGGACCCAGGGGGCATCAGGCAAGGCAAGGTGGGTTTCATCCATCCGGGTCCGCCGAAGGCCGGTGCTCGCCTCGCAATCGCAACGCGCCTTCGCCGGCTCCTGACCGCGTCATCCCCAGGCGCGAAGGCTGCATCCGATCGTCGGGCTGGCGCCGGCGCCCCGTTCTTCCTATGTTCGCGGCTGCGACACGGTTGCTCGCGCCAACGACCAAGCAGCCATGCTCAACTGAAAGCCTCGGCGGCCCGGCCGCCGATCAGCGTCCGATTGCAGGCGGCGATGAACGAACGAGCGAAGATTTTTGCGCCCGAGCGGCGGGTGATCGCCATCCGCGGCGCCCGCGAGCACAATCTGAAGAACATCGACGTCGACATCCCGCGCGATGCGCTGGTCGTCTTCACCGGCCTCTCGGGCTCGGGCAAATCCAGCCTCGCCTTCGACACCATCTATGCCGAAGGGCAGCGGCGCTATGTCGAGAGCCTCTCGGCCTATGCGCGCCAGTTCCTCGAGATGATGCAGAAGCCGGACGTCGACCAGATCGACGGCCTGTCGCCGGCCATCTCGATCGAGCAGAAGACGACGTCGAAGAACCCGCGCTCGACGGTCGGCACCGTCACCGAGATCTACGACTACATGCGCCTCCTCTGGGCGCGCACCGGCATCCCCTACTCGCCGGCGACCGGCCTGCCGATCGAGAGCCAGACGGTCAGCCAGATGGTCGACAAGATCACGGCGCTGCCGGAGGGCACGCGGCTCTATCTCTTGGCGCCGATCGTGCGCGGCAGGAAGGGCGAGTACCGCAAAGAGCTCGCCGAGCTGCAGAAGAAGGGGTTCACCCGCGTCAAGGTGGATGGCGAGTTCTTCGAGATCGGCGCCGTGCCGCCCATCGACAAGAAGCTGAAGCACGACATCGACGTCGTCGTCGACCGCATCGTCGTGCGGGGCGATATCGCGAGCCGGCTCGCCGACAGCCTCGAGACCGCGCTCGGCCTCGCCGACGGGCTCGCGGTGGCGGAGCTGGCGGCCCCCCTCCCCGACGCGCCCGCCAAGAGCGGAAAGAAAGGCGAGGCGGAGGAGCCCGTCCGCATCCTCTTCAGCCAAAAGTTCGCGTGCCCGGTGTCGGGCTTCACCATCCCCGAGATCGAGCCGCGGCTGTTCTCGTTCAACAATCCGCACGGCGCCTGCCCGGTCTGCGACGGGCTCGGCCACCAGTCGAAGATCGATCCCGACCTCGTCGTGCCGGACGTCTCGGCGACGCTGAAGCGCGGCGCCATCGCTCCCTGGGCGCGCTCGACCTCGCCCTATTACCTGCAGACGCTCGAGGCGCTCGGCGCCCATTACGGCTTCAAGCTGTCCGACCGCTGGCGCGAGCTGCCGGAGGCGGCGCAGAACGCCATCCTCTACGGCACCGGCGAGGACGAGATCCGCTTCACCTATCGCGACGGCCTGCGCGCCTACGAGACGCGCAAGCCCTTCGAGGGCGTCGTCCGTAATCTCGAGCGCCGCTGGAAGGAGACCGAGAGCGAGTGGGCGCGCGAGGAGATCGGCCGCTACATGAGCGACGTCCCCTGCGAGGCCTGCGGCGGCGCCCGGCTGAAGCCGGAGGCGCTCGCCGTACGCGTCGCCGAGAGCGACATCGCCCAGGCGACGGCGCTTTCGGTGCGGGCGGCGATCGACTGGTTCTCCGGCCTGCCCGAACGGCTGACCGACAAGCAGAACGAGATCGCCGGCCGCATCCTCAAGGAGATTTTGGACCGCCTGCGCTTCCTGCTCGATGTCGGGCTCGACTACCTGACGCTCGGCCGCGCCTCCGGCACCCTGTCCGGCGGCGAGAGCCAAAGAATCCGGCTCGCCTCGCAGATCGGCTCGGGGCTCACCGGCGTGCTCTACGTGCTCGACGAGCCCTCGATCGGCCTGCACCAGCGCGACAATGAGCGGCTGCTCGGCACGCTGCGCCGGCTGCGCGACCTCGGCAACACGGTGATCGTCGTCGAGCACGACGAGGACGCCATCATGGCCGCCGACTACGTGCTCGACATCGGCCCGGCGGCCGGCATCCATGGCGGCGAGATCATCGCCCAAGGCACGCCGGACGACATTCTGGCCTCGCCGAAGAGCCTCACCGGAAAATATCTGTCAGGCGCGCTGCAGGTGCCGATGCCGGCCGAGCGACGGCCGTTCGACAAAAAGCGGGTGCTGCGCGTGCGCGGCGCCACCGGCAACAATCTGAAGAACGTCACGGCCGAGATCCCGCTCGGGACCTTCACCTGCGTCACCGGCGTATCGGGCGGCGGCAAGTCGACGCTCTTGATCGACACGCTGTTCAAGGCGGCGGCGCGAAAGCTGAACGGCGCCAACCTGCATCCGGCCAAGCACGAATCGATCGAGGGCCTCGACGCGCTCGACAAGGTCATCGACATCGATCAGTCGCCGATCGGCCGGACCCCGCGCAGCAATCCGGCGACCTATATCGGCGCCTTCACGCCGATCCGCGAATGGTTCGCCGGCCTGCCGGAGGCGAAGGCGCGCGGCTATCAGCCGGGGAGGTTCTCGTTCAACGTCAAGGGCGGCCGCTGCGAGGCCTGCCAGGGCGACGGCGTCATCAAGATCGAGATGCACTTTTTGCCCGACGTCTACGTCACCTGCGACGTCTGCAAGGGCAAGCGCTACGACCGCGAGACGCTGGAGGTGCAGTATCGCGGCAAATCGATCGCCGACGTGCTCGACATGACGGTCGAGGAAGGCGCCGAATTCTTCAAGGCGGTGCCGGCGATCCGCGACAAGCTGGCGACGCTGGCCCGCGTCGGCCTCGGCTACATCCATCTCGGCCAGCAGGCGACCACCCTGTCGGGCGGCGAGGCGCAGCGGGTAAAATTGTCGAAGGAGCTGTCACGCAAGGCGACGGGGCGCACCCTCTACATCCTCGACGAGCCGACCACCGGCCTGCACTTCCACGATGTCGCAAAGCTCATGGAGGTGCTGCACGAGCTCGTCGAGCAGGGCAACACGGTGGTGGTCATCGAGCACAATCTCGAGGTCATCAAGACCGCCGACTGGATTGTCGACCTCGGCCCCGAGGGCGGCGACGGCGGCGGCGAGATCGTCGCCGCGGGCACGCCGGAGGCGATCGCCCGCGCCAAGCGCAGCCACACGGGGCGGTTTCTGAAGCCTGTGCTGGCGCGGCGGGAGCGAAGCGAGGCGGCGGAGTAGAGGGCTACTGCGGCTCGCAGGCCTATCGCATTGGTCCGCGGTCCCTCTTTCCTCCCCCTGAAAGGGGGAGGCCGAGACGGCGAAGCCGTCCGGGTGGGGGTCTCGTGCGGCGAAGAGGACCCCCTCTCGGCTCGCTGCGCGAGTCCGATCTCCCCCTTTCAGGGGGAGAAAGGAACCTTCCCGATCGCATATGCGATAGCCCTGCTCTCACGGGCAGAGAAGGAGCGTGCCGATCCCCCCTACTCCGGCTCGACGAAGCGCGGCCAGTCGGGTTTCTCGCCGGGCGGGATGCCGTCCTCGGGCTCGCCGACGAACTTGGTGATCAGGCTGCCGATCGAGGAGGTGTAGACGGGATCGGGCTGCGAGGCCGGCGGCACGGGCTTCGGCCGGCAGTAGCGCCGCTGGCCGCGCGGGTCGTGCATCGCCAGATCGAGATGCATGTGGTTGTAGTGGTAGCGGTCCGAGCCCGGCGCCAGCACCGTGCGGAAGCGCTCGCAGGCGCCCCACAGAATGTCCTGGAAGAAGCCGCGCTCGTCCGGCGCCCCGCGCCACCCCGAGACCACCTTCACCTGCCGTCCGTCCGCGAGCGTGAAGCCGCCGACATCGATCGCGTTGCCATAGGCGTGCTCGGAGATCTTGGCGCCGCGGACATTGTTGCGCGAGCGGCAGGCATAGGTCGACATCTGGTGCACGGAGACGACCTGCTGGCCGAACCACTGCATCGCTGCCGGCTGCACCGACTCGCGCAGCCAAGCCTCGAAATGCGCGGTGGCGGGACAGTTCAGCGTCGCGATCGGTTTCATCGCGACGGTCGCCTGGGAGATCGCCGAGATGCGGATCGGCTTGTCCATGCCGCAGCTGCCGGGACCGTCGATCTCGCGCGCCACGACCATGAAGTCGGAGGGCTGGACGAGGCCGGCAGCGAAGCACCGTCGCTCGGCGTCCCCTCGCCAGGCCGCGCGCTCTTCCCTGGAGAAGTAGCCGCCGCAGCCGGCGAGGGTCGCGAGGAGGAGCAGGCCGACGAGATACTGGCGAAGCCCGCTGGTCACGATCGAGACAATGCGACCGATCTCGTTAAAGCTCGGTCAACGCTGCCGGCGGTTCGGCGAATTTCCGGCTTCTCGTCCCCTCCTCGGGCCTCGGATCGTACTTTCCTCGGCCCTGTAGGGGCAGCGCAGAGCGCCCGCTCCGCATCCGAGCGCCGCAAAGCGCGAGCGGTCCTCGAATTCGTGTCGTTCAGTGATAAAGGGCGAGCGAGACCTCAGTCCGCCTTCAGCTCGTAGAGCAGGAAGGATTCGAAGCCGATCGAGCGCTCCTCGGCGAGCCGGGCGCGGAAGCCGGCGCGGGAGGCGAGGCGGCCGAGCAGGTCGAGGTCGGAATCGGAGGACAGGAGCACGTACATGCAGCCGCCCGGCAGCAGCCGCTCGCGCGCCTGGTCGAACAGCGAGGCGATGTCGCAATAGTCCGGCCCCGCATGCCAGGCGCGGTCGGCGAGGTCGAGCGGCTTGCCGGGGAACGAGGGCGGGCTCGAGAGGATGACGTCGAAATAGGGCTTTGGCGCCAGCCCCGACATTAGGTTGGAGCAGACCGCCACCATGCGGCCGGAGAGGCCGTTGCCACGCGCGTTCTCCGAGGCCGACAGCGCCGCGTTCGGGTTGATGTCGATCGCCACCACGGTCGTCGCGCCGGCGCGGGCGGCGGCGAGCGCGAGGATTCCCGAGCCGGTGCCGACGTCGGCGACGCGCTTGCCCGAAAGGTCCAGCTTGCCGATGAAGCCGGCGAAGAACTCGCTCGTCAGGAAGTAGCGCGGATGGAACACCGTCGGCCGCACGGTCAGCCGGAAGCCGGCGGCGCGCGCCGTCCGCGTGCGGGTCCGCGAATAGACGAAGTGGTAGGAGAGAAAATGGATCGCCCGTCGGAGCAGGGCGCGGGCGCGGGTCGGCGGCGATTGTGCGCGGCCGAGCCCGTTGATGTCCTGAACCGTTTCCAGCAACTTTCTTCTCTCCGCTTTCAGGCTCTGTGCGAGGCGGTTTCGGCTCGACCTGAACGCCCGGCCTAGGCGCCCGGGTTCCCTACCCCGAGCACCCGGCCGGCGACAACGTCAAGCTTCTGCACGATATCGGGGTCGAACGCATCCCGGCGCGTGATGATGGCGGCGTCGAGCGCCCGGTCCGAGCCGACCGGGCACGGCTCGTGCTCGGCCGGGAAGTCGCGCGCGAGGCGGGCGACGAGCCGCTTCGCCTTCTCGGCGTTCTGATGCAGTACGCGGATCACCATCGCCACGTCGACGGCCCCTTCGACCGGGTGCCAGGCGTCGAAATCGGTCACCATGGCGACGGAGGCATAGGACAGCTCGGCCTCGCGGGCGAGCTTGGCCTCGGGCATGTTGGTCATCCCGACCACCGAGGCGCCCATCGCCTTGTAGGCGAGCGATTCGGCGAGCGTCGAGAACTGCGGCCCCTCCATGCAGACATAGGTGCCGCGGCGCTCGATCGCGATTTCTTCCGCCGCCGCCGCCGCCGCTAGCCGCTCCACGAGCAGCGGGCTCACGGGATGGGCGAAGGCGACGTGGGCGACGAGGCCGGCGCCGAAGAACGAGGTCTCGCGCCGGAAGGTGCGATCGATGAACTGGTCGACCAGCACGAAGGTGCCGGGCGGCAGCTCCTCCTTGTAGGAGCCGCAGGCCGACAGGGATACGAGGTCGGTGACGCCGCAGCGCTTCAGCGCGTCGATATTGGCGCGGTAGTTGATGTCCGACGGCCCGAGCCGGTGGCCGCGGCCGTGCCGCGGCAGGAAGGCGAGCTCGGTCGTGCCGATGCGGCCGCGGCGGATCGCGTCCGAGGGCGCGCCCCAGGGCGTGTCGACGACCTCCTCGCGCAGGTCCTCGAGACCGGGCAGGTCATAAATCCCCGATCCGCCGATGATGCCGAGCACCGCGCGCGCCATTCCGCCCCACCCTCTCGCCGCGGCGCGCAGGGAAGCACGAATTTTCTTTCCGCGACAGGAGGGGGCATGGGAACGGCGCGTCGCAGGGGCGGCGGCTGACGGAACACGTCATCCGGCGCAGTGCTGCCGGCGCCACTTGCCCGGCGTCATCCCCGACCATCGGCTGAAGGCCCGGGTGAACGAGGCCTGATCGGGGTAGCCGACCGCGTAGGCGATCTCCGCGATCGGCGCGTCGCCGGCGCCGAGCAGGTAGCGGGACCGCGAGAACTTCACGTCGTCGACCAACTGCTGACAGGTCGCGCCTTCCGCACCGAGGTGCCGGAAGAGCTGCCGGCGGGAGAGGCCTAGCTGAGATGCCAGATGGCTGCCCGTCAGCGGCTCGAATCCCAGTCTCAGCGCCACCTGTCGCCGCACGAGCTCGGAGAACGGCGTGGCCGCGCTCTCGAGCTCCCTCGTCCGCAGCCGGTGCTCTTCGCGCGCAACCGGACGGTTCAGCCATTCGGAGGCGAAGAGGACGCCGTCCTCGGTCGAGGAGAACCGCACGGGCGCACCGAAGAACTTCCGGAACGGCCGCGGGTCGGAGGGCGCTCGCCGGCTGAGATGCACCTCCTCCGGCTTCCAGGATTCGCCGCACAGCCATTGCATGAAGCGCAGGGCGATGCCGGCCGCCCCTTCGAGGATGAAGTTGGCGCCCGGGAAGTCGGCGTATCTCAGGTCGAACTTCAGCATGGCGATCTCGCGCCCGCCCGAGAGCACGGGATAGCCGGCGAGCGTGTTGTAGCGGAGCATGCGGACGAGGTTCCGCAAGGCCGTGTCGACATTGGGCCCTTCGGCGGCGACGAGGCCGACGAGCCCGAGGCCCGGCGGCCGAAAGCCGCTGACGACCAGAAGACCGATGTCCTGCCGGCCGGTCGCCTGCGCGGCGCAGGCGAAGAGCCGTCCCAGGTCCTCGACTGAAATCCGGTTCTCGGGATCGCAATAGAGCGCCGGGTCGACTCCGGCGAGGGCGAAGACGGCCTCGGGAGGATGACCGAGCGTCCGGACGACCTCGGGCAGCGCAAAGGTCGACCCCACGCGGAAGCTCGACGTCCGGTCTGGAGCTACGCTCCGCATGCGGTTGCCCTGCCGAGATGCGTGCAACCAATCCGTCGCTTTGGCACGCATTGTCAAGACGGGGCGAGCGGCCCTGCCTATGCCTCGGGATACAGGCTTGCCGCCCGGCTCCAGACGAGCCGAGTGCCATCGGTTTGTTGCGCCTCTTCGGGGACGACATGCACGGGAGCGATACCCGTGCAGAACAGGCGCCCCCGAAGCCATCGAAAAGCGGACCAAGTAAGTCCAAGGGGAAGCAAATGTCGGAATACGCCTGGAAGCGGCCGACGGTCGTCTCGGCACTCACGGTTGCGCTGATGACCGGCGCTTCCGTCGCGCTGGCCCAAGGGACCATCGCGCCGGGAGCGCCCGGTGCGACGACGACCATCGACGGGCGCTATCTGCCCCCGCCGCCGGCTCCCTTCAGGGGCGACATTCAGACCAACGCCATGCAGTCGCGGCCCTACTGGCCGGGGCTCGTCGTGCCGCCCGAGGGCGCGCCGAACATCCTGCTCATCATGACCGACGACGTCGGCTTCTCGGCGCCGTCGACCTTCGGCGGCGTCATCCCGACGCCGGCGCTCGACCGCATCGCCGCGCAAGGGCTGCGCTACACCCGCTTCCATACGACCGCCCTCTGCTCGCCGACGCGGGCGGCGCTGCTCACCGGCCGCAACCATCACTCGGTGGCGACGGGCGTCGTCGTCGACCAGGCGACCGGCTATCCGGGCTATGACAGCGTCATCAAGCGCGACACCGTCGCCATCGGCGAGATCCTCAAGCAGAACGGCTACGACACCGCGTGGTTCGGCAAGTGGAGTTGACCCGGTTCGGTGGACACCTTTTCCCTTGGGATGGAGGTGTCGTTCATGCCGAAGAGTCGCCCGCCTTATCCGCCGGAGTTCCGGCGGCAATTGGTCGAGTTGGTCCGATCCGGACGA
>JAEZCD010000036.1 GCA_023430145.1 Pseudomonadota bacterium | reverse complement strand
GCGCGCCCCAAAGGTGGCGCTGCCGCTCAGATCGCCACCTGCCGCAAGCTGCCTCCCTCGTCGAGGAACGCCCGGTAGTAGAGCCGCAGTCCTTCCGCCAAGGATGTCGGCGCGCGCCAGCCGAGTGCTTCGAGGCGCGAGACGTCGAGCAGTTTTCGTGGCGTGCCGTCGGGACGTGAGGTGTCGTAGACGATCCTGCCGGTGTAGCCGACGGTCTGCCGGATCAGCTCGGCAAACTCGGCGATCGTGCAGTCCCGGCCGGTGCCGACATTGAGCGCCTGCGTGCCCGAATAGTGCTGCATGACGAAGACGCAGGCGTCGGCGAGATCGTCGACATAGAGGAACTCGCGGCGCGGCCGGCCGGTCCCCCAGACGACGACCGCCGGACTGCCGCTCACCTTGGCCTCGTGGAAGCGGCGCAGCAGCGCGGCCGGCACGTGGCTGTTCTCGGGATGGAAGTTGTCGCCGGGGCCGTAGAGATTGGTCGGCTGCAGGGTGACGAAATCGCACCCGTATTGCCGCCGGTAGGCCTCGGCGAGCTTCAGGCCGGCGATCTTGGCGATCGCGTACCACTGGTTGGTCGGCTCGAGCTCGGATGTGAGCAGCGCCTCCTCGCGGATCGGCTGCGGCGCCGCCTTCGGGTAGATGCAGCTCGAGCCGAGGAAGACGAGCTTGCGCACGCCGCTGCGGCGCGCCGCCTCCATGACGTTGGTGGCGATGGCGAGGTTGTCGTAGAGGAAGCGCCCCGGATAGGTGGCATTGGCGTGGATGCCACCGACGACGGCGGCGGCGAGGAAGATCGCATCCGGCCGCGCGTCGGCGACCCAGCGCTCGGTCTCGGCCTGGCGGGTGAGGTCGAGGCTCGCGCGGTCCGCGGTCAGCACCGCGCAGCCCTCGCGGGCGAGCCGCCGCACGATGGCGGCGCCGACCATGCCGCGGTGGCCGGCGACCCAGACGCGCCTGCCCTCAAGCGGAAAGCTTGGCTCGGACATAATGTCCCACCTCGTCGTCTGCGTGATGCCGCTCCGGTCGCCCGCCCTCCATGCGCGCGACATCTTCCCGCACCATATCGGCGACGAGGTCGTCGAAGGCGACGGTGTGCTGCCAGCCGAGCTCGCGCCGCGCCTTCGAGGGATCGCCGATCAAGAGGTCGACCTCGGTCGGGCGGAAGTAGCGCGGGTCGACCTCGACCAGAATCCGGCCGGTGCGCTTGCAGGCGCCGGTCTCGGCGACACCCGTGCCGCGCCAGCCGATCCGGATGCCGACCTCGGCGAACGCCTTCTCGACGAACTCGCGCACCGTATGCCGCTCGCCGGTGGCGAGGACATAGTCGCCCGGCTGCTCGGCCTGGACGATCTGCCACATGCCGCGGACATAGTCGCGGGCGTGCCCCCAGTCGCGCTCCGCATCGAGATTGCCGAGGTACAGTCGGTCCTGCCGCTCCTTGTAGATCGCCGCCACGGCCCGCGTGATCTTGCGGGTTACGAAGGTCTCGCCGCGGATGGGGCTCTCGTGATTGAACAGGATGCCGTTCGAGGCGTGCAGACCGTACGCCTCCCGATAGTTCACGGTAACCCAGTAGGCATAGAGCTTGGCGGCCGCGTAGGGGCTGCGCGGATAGAAGGGCGTCGTCTCGCTCTGCGGCACCTCCTGCACCTTGCCGTACAGCTCCGAAGTCGATGCCTGGTAAAAACGTGTCCTCTCTCCGAGCCCAAGCAGTCTAATCGCCTCGAGCAGGCGCAACGTGCCGATTCCGTCCGCATTCGCGGTGTACTCGGCGGTCTCGAAGCTCACCTGGACGTGCGACTGCGCAGCTAGGTTATAAATCTCATCCGGCTGGGTTTCCTGCACGATGCGGATGAGGTTGGTGGCATCCGTCATGTCACCGTAGTGTAATACAAGACTAATGTCCGCCTCGTGCGGGTCCTGATAGAGGTGTTCGATCCTTCCGCTGTTAAAAGATGACGAACGACGCTTTATCCCGTGTACCAGATAGCCTTTGTCAAGCAAAAGCTCAGCCAGGTACGCCCCATCCTGGCCGGTGATTCCGGTTATTAATGCTACTCGCCGCTTAGAGCGCATTGCGATGACCCCTTTCGCTACGTCCAAGCCTTCCCGCACCGACAGGATGCTTGGCGCGGGGCCTCAGGTCAATATCCTGCACCGCAGCAAGCAGATTCGGCCGGACCGGATCGGGCAGCGAGCCAGGATCCGGGCCGCCCTTCCGTTCGCGCGACTTTGCGAGCATGCTCGGCGCCGCGGCCGTGCCGTCACGCTTGCTGCAGATGCGAAGGCCTGGGCTACCGGCGCGGCCTCGACTGCTGGGTCCGTGGCGGACCGGCAAGGGGGATGCCATTCCTAGCGAGGTTGACGGGCCGCCTCCTCCGTGAGAAGCTTCGAAAGCGGGTGTCCGATGCGGCAACTGACAGACACCACGTAGAGGCATGATTCGTCTTAAATCGCACTGCACGAGTGGCATCTTGCACTGCACCGGAAAGTTGAAATGTGGGGGATCCGTCGGGTGTGGCGTCCCCTGAAACGCCAGTCGTGCGCCTGCAATCGTCTGTCCTGCCGCACTTGTCCGCGACTGCGAAGTCGACCTCAAGGAGACTGCGGCATGACTCTCCCAAGACGATCTATCGCCACCCTTCTCCTCTGCACTGCGTTCGGCATATCGGTCCCGGCCTCGGCGGATACGGTCCGCGACGGCCGTGTCGTCTTGCTGACCTCGGCGAGTCAGGGGGGCGGCGACAGCGTGTGCCAAGCGAGCCCGTTCAACGAAAGGGCCTGCGAAAGGGCGCAGCGGAAGTACGAGCGAACGGTCGACAGGATCCAGCGACAGTTCGACAGGAAGAAGGACAATCTCCAGGACAAGCGCGATCGCAAGCTCGGTAACGCCGACTCGCCGGACGAGAAGGACGACATCCGCGACGACTACAAGGACGATCTCGCCAAGCTGAAGAAGAAGCGCGACCGGCAGCTGGACAAGGCTCAGGCAGAGCTCTGATCCGCAGCACGGGCCTGCTGCGTGCGCGAGGGGGCGCGCGCAGCCGGCGCTAGTCCCTGCTCGATCGACAGTCGCGGCGGCCCCCGCCGCGACGATGGTCTCCTGTCGGTTCCGCCATGCTGAAATCCCGCTCAGGCTCGGATACGCTCGAGCTTGCCGGCCCGGTATCGCCTAGTCCGGCCGGCGAGGCGTCGGACATTGCGCGCCTGCTCTCCACGATCCACCTGCACTGGCCGATCATCGCGCTGGCGACGGTCGCCTGCCTCGCGGTCGGGCTCGTCTATCTGCTCGTCACGCCGCCGACCTTCACGGCGAGCAGCCTCCTCATCATCGACAACCGGGCGCCGAACGTCCTGCGCGAGGACTCGGTCTACCAGGAGACCAATTACGACGCGACGGCCGTCGAGAGCCAGGTCGAGGTGCTGCGCTCGGAGAGCGTTCTCAGCGCCGTCGTCGCCGACCTCGAGCTGGACAGCGACACGGCGTTTCTCGGCTCGGCGAGCACCGGCATCCTGCCGCAGCTGCTCGGCGCCCTCGGCGGGCTTTTGGGCGGCACGGGCGAGGACGGGGTGCAGACCAAGGAAGCGCTCGAGCGCAAGGCGATCGATATCCTCAAGGACAACGTCTCGATCGGCCGTGTGGGTCGCACGCTCGTCCTGCAGGTCAGCTACCGCTCGACCGATCCGCACATGGCGGCGCGCATCGCCAATGCGATTCCCGACGCCTACATCACCGAGCAGCTGAGCGCCAAGTTCCAGGCGACGCGGCGCGCCACGACATGGCTCGAGGACCGGCTGCAGGAGCTGTCCTCGCAGGTGCGCGCCGCCGATCTCAGCGTCGAGAAGTACAAGGCGGAGAACCGGATCGTCGATACGGGGCGCGGGCTGCTCGACGAGCAGCAGCTCGGCGAGATCGTATCCCAGCTCGTGTCGGCGCGGGCGAGCACCGCCGAGGCGAAGGCGCGCCTCGAGCGCATCTCGGCGATCCGGCACGCCGGCATTCCAGATGCCGCGGTGACCGACGTTCTCGGCAACGAGGTCATCACGCGCTTCCGCCAGCAGTACCTCGAGGCGGCCAAGCAGGAGGCGAATTGGTCCAGCCGCTACGGCCACGAGCACGAGGCGGTTCTCAAGCTGCGCGGCGAGATGAACGAGCTGCAGAAGGCGATGCAGGCCGAGCTCGGCCGCATCGCCGAGACCTACAAGAGCGACTACGACATCGCCCGGGCGCGCGAGCAGTCGCTCGAGGCGAGCGTCCAGAGCGCCGTCCGCCAGACGACGTCGACGAATGCCGCGCAGGTCGACCTGCGCGGCCTGCAGAGCACCTCGCAATCCTACCGCACGCTCTACGACACCTTGCTCGCCCGCTTCATGCAGACGACGCAGCAGCAGTCGCTGCCGATCACCGAGGCGCGGGTGATCACCGGCGCCGCGGTGCCGCGGGTGAAGAGCGCGCCGCGGGCCTCCATCGTGCTCGGCGTCGCGGCCGTGATCGGCCTCGGTCTCGGCGTCGGCGGCGCCTTCGCCCGCGAAGCGCTAGACCGCGTGCTGCGGACATCCGGCGACGTCGAGCAGACGCTCGGCGTCGAGTGCCTCGGCATCCTGCCGATCTTCGACGATGCCGCGGTGGCGCCGAAGCCCTCGGCCTCGGCCGGGCCGCCGCCGACCGCCGACCCGGCCGCCGAGCGGCTGCTCACGGGCGACATCGACACCCATCGGCAGGTGATCGTCGATCCGTTCTCACGCTTCTGCGAGACCCTGCGCAGCGTCAAGGTCGGCATCGACGTCGCCAACCTCGTCAGCGAGACGCGCATCATCGGCGTCACCTCGGCGCTGCCGCGCGAGGGCAAGACGACCATCTCCAACAACCTCGCCGAGCTTCTCGCGCACACCGGCCACAAGACGCTCCTCGTCGACTGCGACCTCCGCAATCCTGCGACGACGCGCGAGATGGTGCCGGGCGCCGAGTGCGGCCTGATCGAGGTGCTGCAGGGGCACGTCTCGTTCGAGGAGGCGCTGTGGCGCGATCCCGTCACCGGGCTCGAGCTTCTCCCCGCTCCCCTGCAGCACCGCATCTTCCACACCGCCGAGATCGTCGCCTCGCGCAGCATGGCGCGCTTCCTCGAAGAGGTGCGCACGAAATACCAGTACGTGATCCTCGACCTGCCGCCGATCGCCCCCGTCGTCGACGTGCGCGCGATGGCGCATCTGATCGACGCCTTCCTGCTCGTCGTCGAATGGGGCCAGACGCACCGGCGCGCGGTGACCGAGGCGTTCTTCTCCTCCGAGACGCTCTACTCGCGGATCCTCGGCGTGGTCCTGAACCAAGCCGATCCGTCGGTGCTGCGGCGCGTCGAGATCTACAAGGGCAAGTATTACGGCGGCTACTACGGCGAGAAATACGTCAGCGGCAAGGAGCAGACCCTCTGATCAACCTCGAGCCCGGCCATGCGCGTTCCTGAGCATCCCTTCACGCGGATCCTGCTCGTGCTCATCGGCGGGCTCGGCCTCGCCTGGGCGGTGACGGCGGTCGCCGACGACGCCGACCTTCGCCGCCTCACCGAGCTGCGCACGGCGGTTCTCGCCGGCGAGACATTCGACAGCCTCGGCATCGGCGCCATCGCGGCCGAGCTCGAGCGGTCGGCCGATACGCCGGCCTGCGACACGCGCGTGCTCGAGATGATCGTCCCGATCCGCTTGCGGCTCGTCGAGCTGGCGCTGGTGGAGGACAATGTCGAGCGGGCGCGCGAGCTGACCGCCCGGCTGCAGCGCGACGCCGAAAAGCTCCTGTCCTGCGCGCCCTACCAGTCCTTCGCCTGGCTCGTGCTCTTCTGGAGCCGAAACCTCGAGGGAGATCTCGCGCCCGACGATTTCGAGCTCCTGCGGATGTCGCTGCGCACGGGGCCGCACGAGGGCTGGATCAGCCGGCGGCGCAACCAGGTGGCGCTCGCCGCCTACGATGCCCTGCCCGACGACCTCAAACAGAGGACCCTCGAGGAGTTTCGCGACCTCACGCGGACCACCTACATGGCCGACGCGGCGGCGACCTTCGTCGAGATCGCCCCGCAGTCCGCACGCGACGACATCGTCGCGCGGCTCGCCGACCTGCCGCCCGAAACGCTCGCCGACTTCGCCGAGCGGGTGCGGGCTCTCAGCGAGGGGAAGATCGAGCTGCCGGCCTTCGAACAGCTGGTGCCACCCGAATGAGCGTTCAGTCGGGACACTCCTTCCTGGCCGGCGGCGCCGGCGCTCGTACGGTGGCGGCTCGCCGCGCCGGGGGGGGCGCTCCGGCCACCAAATCCGAGGCGCCCTCGCTCCGCGCAGCGGCCTCCAGGCTCTCGCTCTGGCTCGGCTGCGCGACCCTCGCCCTCGCCCCGCTGCCGTTCGGCTCGGTGACGACGGGGGCCGTCGCCCTCTGGTGCTCGGTGCTCGCGGTCGCGGTGATGCTGGCGCCGCTGTCGCGCCTCGAGCGCCGGCACTGGCTCGTGCTCGCCCCGGTGCTCGCGATCGCCGTTCTCTTCGGCGTCATCGTGGCGCTGCAGAGCCTCGTTCCACCCGCGGGGCTCATAGATCCGATCTGGGAGGCCGCCGCCGCCGCTTTGCGCGAGCCGGTCGAGGCGACGCTGTCGGTGGCTCCGGGCCTCGCGCACTGCAATCTCGGGCTCGAGCTCATGATGCTGCTCGCCTTCCTGGCCGCCTTCCTCGTCGCCACCGACCGCTCGCAGGCGCGCCTTCTGTTCCTCGTCGCCGCCTATGCGGGCGCGGCCTACGCGCTCTACGGCATCCTCGCCCACACCGTGGCGCCGAACAGTCTCCTCTGGGCGGAGAAGCACTATTACCGCAGCAGCCTCACGGCGACCTTCGTCAACCGCAATACCGCCGCCACCTATTTCGGCAGCTGCAGCATTCTGTGGCTGATCCTCGTCATCGCCGAGCTCGACCGCCGGCTGCCCGCGCCCGGCGGAAGCTTCGCCAACAGCCTGTCGGTTCTCCTCAAGACTTCGCAGACGGCGCTGGTCGTGCGGCTCTCAGCCTTCCTCCTCTGCTTCGCCGCGACGCTGATGACCACCTCGCGGGCCGGCTGCCTGATAGCCATCCTGGCGCTGGGCTTCGCCTTTCTGCTCTACGGGCGCCCGCGCCTGAAGGGCCGGCTCGGCGGCCGCTGGAGCATCGCCGCGCTGGTGCTCGTCGGCCTCGTCCTGATGGAGCTCTGGAGCGGCGGCGTCGGCCTGCGCCTGTCGCAGAATCTGCTGCGCCTCGATCAGCGGTGGGAGAGCTACGACGCGACGCTCGCCATCATCGGCGAGCATGTCTGGCTCGGCAGCGGCCTCGGCACCTATGCCGGCGTCTTCCCCGCCTATCGTCCCGCGGGCTTCATGCCCGGCATCATCTGGGACATCGCGCACAGCACGCCGCTCGAGCTCGCGGCCGAGCTCGGCGTGCCCTTCGCGCTCGCCGTCGTCCTCGTCAGCCTGTTCCTCATGATCCTGCTCGTGCGCGGCGCGCTCGCGGGCGGCGGCGGGGCCGCATATTGCGCGGCGGGGGCCGCGGTCGCACTGCTCGGCGCAGGGCATTCTGCGGTCGACTTCTCGCTGCAGATTCCGGGCTACGCGGTCGTCTTCACCATGATCGTCGCCTGCGGTCTCGCGCAGAGCGCCGTGCGGTCCCGGCGGCCCGCGGCCGCGGATGAGGGAGCCGCCCGATGAGCCGCGCGCCGCTAACGGTAGCCGGCGATCGCCGCCCGCGTGCGGTCGAGCGTCCGCGCGGCGTCGGCGGCGCCCGGCTTGCCCTTGCGGATGCCGATCCTGCTGCCGTCATAGGTGTCGCGCGGGGTGCTGAACATGTTCACGCGCGTGCAATAAATCCCGTCCTTGGCGCAGAGATCATTGTAGCCCATGACGTCGCGAATCGCCGCGCCCTTGTTGATGAAGCCGAAGCCGAACTTCTTGTCGGGATAGGTTTCGCCGGTCGCCTTCTTCAGCCAGTAGCGGTCGTGCTGCAGGCCCATATTGTGGCCGAGCTCGTGCGCGAACGAGTGGTTGAGCGGGATGCAGTCGCGCGAGACGACCGAGAACGCGCCATCGCTCGTCCCCGCCGACGGGCGCTTGACGAGGTGCGCGATCCCGCAATAGGCGCCGCCCTTGCGGATCAGCGATACGAGATCGGCGCGGCTGCGCTCGCGGGCGGTGTGCACGCGGCGGAACGGCGGCTTGCCCTCCGTGAGGAGGTCGAGATCCTTCCGGAAGTCGCCGCCCTCCTCGTAGTCGACGAGCATCGTCTCCACCGCACGCAGCTCGATCCCGACGCCGCTCGCGGCGTACGCCTGGTTGGCGAGGCTGACGGCGAGGTCGATCTCGGCGCGGATGTCGGACGATCGCTTCTCGGCCGCGGGAGTATAGGCAACGAGGACGTCGATCCGGCTCGCCGCGCGGCGCGCCAGCGCGTTCTCCTCGTCCGGCGCGGGGCTCGCCGGCGGGCTCGGGAACTCCACCACGATGTCGGGACGCTCGGCCCTCGGATCGAGTTCGCCGACGCGATGCAGCCCGCCGCCGACGGGATCGATCCTGAGCGATCGCCGGCCGATCTGCGCGAAGCCGTTGATCCTGTCCCCCGCCACGACGAGCGTCACGCTGCCGCGGTCGGAACGGCCGATCCAGATGGTGCCGCCGCGGTCGTTCGACGTCGCGACGCCGGACTGCTCGAAGATCTCCACGAGATCGGGGAAGAAGGCGATGCGCAACGATTGGCCGGGCAGCGGCTCGCCCGAGCCTCGGGCCGCTCGAGTGTCCTCGCCCGCGAGCCGGACGAAGCGGGACCGGACAAGGGTATCGGCCGCGAACGGCACCTGTCGCACAGCCTCGGCCGCGGCGGAGAACAGATCGGGTGGCGCCTGCTGCGCCGAGACGTTCGGACCGGATGCGAGGAGCGCTCCTGCGACCGCCCACGCGCTCAGCTGCCGCTTCATGGTCACCTCCCGGGCCTCTCGGAAAGCTGGCTCGACCCCGTGCGGCGCGCCGCCCTAAAGCAGGCGCCTCTGGTCGCCCTCGAGCACCAGGCAGGTGAGCGTGCCGGTGATGTAGGCGCCGGTGTCGAGGTTGATCTTGTAGCCGCCCAGCGTCGGCCGGACTTGCGGCGTGTGCCCGTGCACGACGATTTTCTCGAGCGGGCCGGCATGGGCGAGGAACTTGCCCCTGATCCAGAGCAGATCCTCGGCACGCTGCCGGTCGAGCGGGCGCTCCGGATCGATGCCGGCATGCACGAAGAAATAGTCACCACATTCGTAGCTGAGCCGCAGCCGGTGCAGGAAGTCGCGATGGCTTTCCGGCAGCCTGTCGTTCAGCTCGGCATGCAGCTGGAACTGGCTTTTCGACGAGAGCGGGACGACGCCATAGGAAAGCAGGGTCTCGCGCCCGCCATTGTCCATCCACTGCGGCATCCGCGCGGCCGTCGCGAGCGCCTTCAGCAGCATGTCCTCGTGGTTGCCTCTCAGGCATACGACGCGATTGGCCGTCTCCCGTTCGATGATCATGTCGATCACCTCGCGGCTCTCGGGGCCCCGATCGATGTAGTCGCCGAGCAGGATCTCGATGCTGTCGACGTCTGCGGCCGAACGGCGATCGGTGTCAATGCGCTCGAAGAGGCGTGCGAGGAGGTCGGCGCGCCCGTGCACGTCGCCGACGGCGTAGATCCGGGTCCCGGGCGGAACGGCGGCCGTCGACGGCGTGACGCCGGAATCGCGCGGTCCCGCCGCCGGTCGGGCGCGGCCGAACAGCCGCTGCATCAGCCCCGTCAGCGGCGGCATGACGAAGCGCGGGTGGTGAAACGACATCGGACCTCGGCGACAGCGTTCTCAGAACGCGTTCTTGTGACGCATGACGAGCAGCGTCCTGGCGATGATCTTGATGTCGAGCCAGATCGACCAGCGACTGATATATTCGAGATCGGCTTCGACCCGGCGCTCGAGGTCCGTGCGCCGAAGCGTCGCACCGCGATGTCCGTTCACCTGGGCGAGCCCCGTCACGCCGGGCTTGATGGCGTGCCGGCCCCAATAGCTCGGCGTCACCTCCCAGAAGAGCGCCCCCTCCGCCTTGGAGCCGAGGGCGTGCGGCCGCGGGCCGACGAGGCTCATCTCGCCCTTCAGCACGTTCCAGAGCTGCGGCAATTCGTCCAGGCTCGACTGCCGGAGAAACCGTCCCACCGCCGTTACCCGGTCGTCGGTCGGCGCGGCCGAGCGCTCGCCGGTCGGATCGGCGAGATCGCTCCGCATCGTCCGCAGCTTGTAGCAGCGGTAGGGGCGGTTCTGCCGTCCGAGCCGCTCCTGAACGAACAGCGCCGGCCCGGGCGAGTCGATGCGGACCAGCAGCATCAAGAGGGCGAGCAGCGGCACCACGAAGGGCAGCAGGAGGATCACCACCGCCAGATCGAGCGCGCGCTTCATGGCCCGCTCGTGCGGCTTCAGCGGCCCGCGCGAGACGACCAGCGTCGGCGTGCCGCGCCAGTCGGAGATGCCGATCGGCACGATGCGCTCCAGCGACGGGTCGAGCAGCTCGGCATCGACGTTGAGGAGCTGCATGACGCGGATCCAGCGCTGCCGCTCCTCGACGCGCAGGATGACGCGCTCGGCCCTGCGCAGCGCGCCGAACAGGCCGGCGAGCGACTGCGGCTCGGAAAGGTCCGGCACCGGGAGCTGGATCATCGGCACGTCGCGGCGGGCGTCGCCTGCGGCCGGACGGTCGGTGACGATCAGGACGCGCGGCCGGATGTAGTCGGCGAGGCGGCGCAGGATCAGGGCGCCGAGCGGCCGCGTGACGAGGATGAAGGCCGCCATCGCCGCGAACAGCACGCCGCTCTCGACGCGCGAGAAATTGCTCCCGGCCTTGAGGGCGAAGGCGGCCGAGGCGGCGCAGGCGGCGGCGATCAGGAGCGCGCTCATGGCCCGGCTCGCGGCGGGCCACGGCGCCTGCAGCGTGCGGAGATCGTAGGCGGCGAAGGCGAGGCAGGCGATGCTGTAGACCGGCGCCACCGTGGCGATCAGCTCGAGCGTGTGCGCCTCGGTCATGTCCTCGAAGCGGCTGTAGCCGGCGATCAGCGCCGAAAGAACGATCGACACCGCGTCGATGGCGACGGCGCCGGCGACCACCGCGACGCGCACCGCATGCCGGTTCTCCTCGACCCAGCCGCGGAGAAGGCCTTCCACCGAGGCCCGGGGCGCTTCCCTAACCCTCAGCAAGATCGAACCCTATTTGGGTGCCCAGGAGCATGAGTCGATGTTGAACCAACGAAGAGACATGGTCAACCCCAGACACACTCGCTACTTGATCCAACGATGCGAGTCATTGCGCGCATATAGAAGGTTCTGGTATGGATAGAAGGAGTCGATTTGTTTCGCAGGCGGTCGATTAGTATTTGTGTCAGAAGTATGATTAGCGCATATAGAAACATCATATGCACTCCACCTATGCTCGAATATTGCACAGCATGAATTGCTGGAGATGCAGTGCAGCGGAGAGGGCGTTCTTCGTCCCCTGGCGAGGTCGGTCGCGGCCGCACCTGCGGATGAGAAAGTCGGGCTACACCGATCGCCCGGGCACGCGTTCTTTCGCCGGCCGCGGAGCTGTCGGCTCCGGCCGCGGAACGATCAGGGTGGAACGCTCAGGAAAGCTCTGCGATGTCGCGGTCGAGCCGGCGGCGCAGCGCGCGCTGCGCCAATCGCTGCGCGAGCATGCCGCGCAAAAAGCCTTTCGCGGTGCGCGCGCGCGCCGGATCGAGGAGATTGCGGAGCTGCGAGCGGACGAGCGTGGTGAAATCGGCGTGCACATCGCCCGAAAATTCGGGATAGCCGGCCGCTATCCGGTAGAGCGCGCTGGCCGCCTCCCGTCCCTGCTCGAACGGATCGCGCCGATCGGGCTGGTTGCCGACATAGCCGATCCTCGGGCTCGCCTCTTCGAGCACTCCGGCGGCAGAACCGACCTGGGCGAGCAACCGCTTGTAAGCGTACCAATCGCCGAGGCTGGAGAACTCCTCGAACTCGAGCGATCGCGCGTGGCCCGCCCGAACCGCAAGAAGGCAGGGCCGCAAATAGCGGGCCTTGAGGACGACGGCCGCCCGCTCGTAGCCGGAGGTCGCCTCGACGAGCTCCCAGGGATTCTCGGTCTCGAGCCGGTCCGCCGTCAGCTCGTTGATGTTGAAGCCGCCGCGGCCATAGGAAAGCAGGCCCGCGACGAGCCCCGGATCGCCGCCGAAGCGCAACGCGAGCTCGCCGAACAACTCCGGATCGAGCACGAGGCCCTCGCGCATCAGAACGACGACGCCGTCGTCCGGGAGACCGGCGGCGGCTGCCCGCAGCGCCGCATTCCTGATCGAGAAGCCGGCCCGGACGTCGATCCGACCGACGGACGCCGGGAGCGCCGCGAGCGCCCCGCCGCTTCGACGCAGCGCCGGGCTGTCGCCGAGCAGGACCGTCGCGCTCGCGGGCGCCACCCTCTGCCGCAACACGGACTGCAGGCTCAGGCGCGCGGCCCGCATGTCGGCCTCGCACACGAGCGCGACACCGATCTCGGCCTGGCTTGCGGTCATGACGCCTCTCCTTGCCGAATCATCGCCCCGGGGCCGATTCGATGCAAGGTTTCGCCCGGCAGCGGCGCTCTCCTGCGGGAATGCGGAGCGATCGTCCGGCAGTCCGCACGAGAAGCTCGCCAATTTCGCCGGCCAAGCCGGCGCTTCGAATCCGACGGCCCGATCCGTGCATCCGCGAGGACGGCCGTCGTGTGACAGGAGCGCTTCTCCAGAGATTTCCAGAGCAGCCTCCAAGAGGGGACCGATGCACAACGCCCAGTTCTTCAAGGCTCCGGACGGGAGCGAGTTCGCCATTCTGCCGCGGGCCGACTACGACGCCCTCGTCGCCGCCAGGCATGACGGCTCGGTGCGCCGAGGCACCGAAGCCCGCCGGCTCGAGATTCCGCCCGAGGTGGCGCAGTCGATCGCCAGCGGCGGCAACCCGGTGAAAGTGCTCCGGTGCTGGCGCGCCATGTCGCAGCAGGAACTCGCCAATTCGGTGAACCTGTCGAAGTCCTATCTCTCGCGCATCGAGAACGGATGGCTCGCGCCGGGCACCAAGACGCGCCGCACCATCGCCGAGAAGCTCGGCGTGCCCGAGCACGTGCTCACGCCGCGGCGCGACGCCTAGGCAGGGGATGGGCGCTTTCGCCCACCGCAATGCGCCGGCGGGTCGGATCCGGACGGCATCGCCGCGCCGGACGCTCGCGGCCGCGCCTCTCCTGCTGCTGTTCTCGATCATATTGCTCTACGCGCCGCTCTACCTCATAGGCGACTACGCCGTCACCGTGGGCGGCGTGTGCGCGATGATCGTCCTCGCGGCGACGCTGCTGGCCAACGGCAGCAATGTCCGCGGGATCGAATACCTCGTCGCGGCGATCGTCTACCCGGTCCTCGTCTATGCCGCGCACGTCGCCTTCGGGACCAAATACGCCGTCGACTTCTCGCGCTTCGTACTGTCCTTCTGCCTATGGGCCTTCTCGGCATCGATCGTCTGGGCCGCCTTCCAGCCGAAATGCCTGTCGCTCGCGCAATTGGCCTACCCGGCCCTCCTCGGCCTCACGGCGCTCGGAGTGATCCAGTTCGTCGGCGCGAAATATCTCGGCACCTGGATCGGCTTCGACATCGTCGCCCCGCTCGTGAGCTTCGACCTCTACGACAGCTATCTCGGCCTCGGCGTGTCCGACAAGCTGCGCGCCATCGGCACCTATTACGAGCCGTCGATGTTCGGCCGCGTGATCGTCACGCTGATGGCGATCTGCCTGTTCCAGGGCCGCCCCCTGCCGAGCGTCGTCGCGATCTTCGCCGTCAGCATCGTCACGACGCAGTCCTTCGGCCTCCTGATCTTCGGCTCGCTCGTCATCCTCTTCTTCATCCGCATAACGCCGAAGCACGTCCTCCTCGTCCTGTTCTGCACGGTCATGGGCGTCATCGTCTTCGCCGATTTCGTGCTCGGCCGCATCAGCGGCGGCGAGGAGATCAGCAACGACTCGACCTACATCCGCATGGTCATTCCGCTCGACGCGCTGTCGGTCACGCTCGCCGACTATCCATTCGGCGTGCCGATCGGCGCCAATGCGGCCGTCGTGCAGAACA
Organism: Pseudomonadota bacterium; assembly: GCA_023430145.1. Lineage (GTDB taxonomy): Bacteria > Pseudomonadota > Alphaproteobacteria > Rhizobiales > Methylopilaceae > JAEZCD01. The sequence goes on along the minus strand of JAEZCD010000036.1, from coordinate 286 downwards.
CGATCTGGGGCAAGTATCTCAACTTCGCCGAGACCAAGATCACCAACGGTCTCTACGAGCTGATCCTCTACTTCGGCTGGCCGGGCATCGTCCTCGTCGGCGCGCTCACGGCGCTCATGGCCTATTCCTATGCGACCGGACAGCGGGCGGTCGCCGTCATCCTCGCCAACCTCATCCTGGCGACGGCGGTCTCGTCGTCCTACCTCAGCATCGAATCCTCCCTTCTCCTCTACGTCCTCATCGCCGGGCTGCGCAGCTCCGAGCAGGCGAGCCGGCCGGTGCCGGC
>JAEZCD010000010.1 GCA_023430145.1 Pseudomonadota bacterium | reverse complement strand
GGGATGGGGGGGGCCCCAGCGGGCCCCCGGGCTGCGGCGGCGCCGCGGCTTTCGGACAGCCACCTCTTCACAGGATATCGGATGAGCGCTCGTGACGCGCAGCTGCCGATCGAGGTGGCGATCCAGCGGGCCGACCGGACGGAGCGGAGATTGCTTCTGCTCCTGTTCGCGCCGGCTCTTCTTTTCGTGTCGCTATTCCTCATCCTGCCGGTCCTGGTTCTCGTCTACCAGTCGTTCTTCGAGACCGGGCAGTTCTCGCTCGTCAATTACGTGCGCATCGCCACCGAGGACATCTACTGGCGCACCTTCTACGCAACCTTCGAGATCAGCGCCCTCGTCACCCTCGCATCGATCCTGCTCGGCTTTCCCGTCGCCTACCTCGCGGCGCGCGTCTCTCCCGGCTGGTCGGCCTTCATCCTCTCGCTCGTCATGCTTCCGTTCTGGACGAGCGTCTTGGTGCGCACCTATGCGTGGCTGGTGGTCCTGCAGCGGACCGGCATCGTCAATGCCTTTCTGACATCCTCGGGAATCGTCTCCGAGCCGCTGCAGCTGTCCCACAACTACTTCGCGACATTCCTCGGCATGCTGCACATCATGCTGCCGTTCATGATCTTCCCGCTCTATGCGTCGATCAGCAAGATTCCGCCCGAGCTCCTCCAGGCGGGCGCCAGCCTCGGCGGCAGCGGAACTTACGTGTTCCTGCGGATCGTCCTGCCGCTCGTCATGCCCGGCATGCTCGCCGGGGCCGTGCTTGTCTTCGTCCTGTGTCTCGGATTCTATCTGACACCGGAGCTGCTCGGCGGTGGCAAGGTGATCCTTGTCTCGATGCTGGTGCAGCGAAATGTGGACCTGTACCACCAGTTCGGTGCGGCGAGCGCCGTCGGCGTCGTGCTCCTTCTCCTCGTCGTCCTGATCTTCTGGTCGATCGATCGGCTGTGGCCGATCGAGAGGGTTTTGGGCTCGCGGTGAGGAGAGGCACTTGGATCACCGCATCGGCTCCGCTCTCTACCGTGCCGCCGCGATCGCGGTCCTCGCCTTCCTCGTTCTGCCGATCGCGATCGTGATCGTGATGTCCTTCTCGGACGCGCGCTATCTGCGATTTCCGCCGACGGGCTTCTCGCTGCGGTGGTACGAGAGCTATCTCGGCGATCGCGACTGGCGCGCGGCGACCTGGACGAGCCTCGTCGTTGCGCTCACCACCACGCTGATCGCGGTGCCGCTCGGAACCGCGGCCGCCTACGCCGCGCACCTGTCGACCGCCCGCGCCTCGCGCGCATTCCAGGTCGTGCTTCTCAGCCCGATGATCGTGCCGATCATCATCACCGCTGCCGGGCTCTACATGGTCTACGCGCGGATCGGCCTTCTGGCGACCTATGCGGGCCTCATCCTGGCCTATGTCACGCTGAACGTTCCCTATGTCTTCGTGGCGGTGCTCGCCGGGCTGAAATCGTTCGATCTCAACCAGGAGGCGGTCGCCCGCAGCCTCGGGGTCAACCGCTTCCAGGCGTTCATGAAGGTCACGCTGCCGCAGATCCGCGGCAGCGTCTTCACCGGGGCGCTTTTCGCCTTCATCGGCGCGCTCGACGAGACGGTCGTGGCGCTGTTCATCTCGGCGGGCAGCAGCGAGACGCTGCCCAAGCGCATGTTCGTCAGCCTCATGAACGAGATCGACCCGACGATCGCCGCCATCAGCTCGCTGCTCATCACCGCCGCTTTCGCGATCGTGGTCGCCCTGCGATTCTCGCGGCAGACGACGCCCGGATGAGTGCGATGCCGGGATCCACCCTCTCCAGAACCGCAGCCTGCCAGGGACATCGCGTGCCGACAGACGATCAGATGAGGGAAGCGGCGAATTTCGTCTCGGTCGATATTCGCTCGATCGTCAAGAACTATGGTGCGGTGAAAGCCCTCGATGACGTGACGCTCGACATCGCCGCGGGCGAGTTCCTGTCGATCCTCGGACCCTCCGGCTCGGGCAAGACGACGCTCTTGCAGATCGTCGGCGGTTTCGTCAGGCCGACCTCCGGACGCCTGTTCTTCGGCGACGCCGACGTGACGCTGCTGCCGCCGCACCGCCGGAATATCGGCGTCGTCTTTCAGAACTACGCCCTGTTCCCACACCTCACGGTGGAGGGCAACATCGCCTTTCCGCTGCGGGCCCGCGGCATGAGCCGCGCCGAGTGCGAGAAGCGCGTCGCGGACGCGCTCGCCATCGTCGAGCTGCAGGGCTATGGCGGCCGGGCGATCAGCCAGCTCTCCGGCGGCCAGAAGCAGCGCGTCGCGCTCGCCCGGGCAATCGTCTTCGAGCCGCGCCTTTTGCTTATGGACGAGCCGCTGTCCGCGCTCGACAAGAACTTGCGGGAATCGATGCAGATCGAGCTTCGCAACCTGCACCGGATACTCGGCGCGACGATCGTCTATGTGACGCACGATCAGCGCGAGGCCCTGACGATGAGCGATCGTGTCGCCGTCATGCGCGGCGGGCGGATCATCCAGGTCGATACGCCGAAGCGGCTCTATTCGCGGCCGGCAGATCATTTCGTCGCCGGCTTCGTCGGCGAATCCACCCTCCTGCCGGTGAGCCGCGCAGGCACACGGGCCGTCTCCCTGGGGCCGTTCACGCTCGAGACGCCGGTCGAGCTGCCGGCCGCCGGGGAACTGTTCCTCGCCATCCAGTCCGAGAACGTGATCGTCGGCAGCCCGCCCGCCGAGGCCGGCTACAACGGCCTGTCCGGAACGCTGCGGGACATCGTCTTCCAGGGCGAGAGCAGCAAGCTGACGATCGCGCTCGACCACGGTCCGCTGATCAGCGTCCGCCGGGCAGGGCACCATGCCGCGACTGCGGCGCTGCCGGCGCCGGGTGAGCGCCTCGGCCTGTCGCTGCACGTCGAGGATACGATCGTCGTCCCGAGGTTCGGGCCGGCTTCGGATTGACCCGCCGCCTCGACGCGCCGGTCCCCGGCGGCGGCGACGGCGGCTTACCGCGGCCTGGCGAGAGGGCGCGTCCCGCCTCCCGCCCTCCCGCCCTCCCGCCCGGGCCTAATTCACCACCCGGAACTCGATGCGGCGGTTCTTGGCGCGGTTCGCCTCGGTGTCGTTCAAGGCGACGGGGCGCGTGTCGCCGAAGCCGCGGGCGGAGATCCGCGCCGGCGCCACGCCGCGCTTGGCGAGATAGTCGACCACCGAGCGCGCCCGGCTCTCCGACAGCACGCGATTCTTCTCGCGCGAGCCGACCGAGTCGGTGTGGCCGGTGACCTCGATCTTCGCCTCCGGGCAGCGGCCGGCGATGTCGGCGACGCTGTTCAGCATCGGCGCGCTCGCCTCGTCGAGCTCGGCGCTGCCGGTCTTGAAGTAGATCGCCTGCGCGGTCGAGATCACCGAGAAGCGCGTCTCGCAGGCCTCGGCGCTGATCGGTGCCGTCTCGGCTGCCGACCGCGCCGCGGTCGCCGCCACCTGCTCGGCGACGAGCTCGGGTACCCGTTCGCCGGTTGCGAAAACGAGGTCGAAGGTGATCGACACCGCCGGCACGATGGCCGTGCCGCCGACCGTCTCCGAGAGCTTGGCGACGCCGGCGACGAGGCCGAACGGCTCGGCGGTGACGATGATCGGCTGCGCGGTCGCGACCGACACCTGCCGCTCGCCCATCCGCTGCACCGTCACCTGCGCCTCCATCTCCTTGGAGATGCCGTGCAGGCCGAGCGTGAACTTCAGCGGATAGGCGAGCCTGCCGGTCGGCGGAAGCGCCTCGAGCTGCTTCATGTCGATCTTCGCCTTCACCTCGGCGAGCGGGAACTTGTAGGCCTCGAAGAGGAGGAAGCGCATGCGCACGTCGCGCACGTCGATGCCGGTCGCCACCGACACGAGGTCGATCTCGACGCTGGCATTGCCGTCCGAATCGACGCGGCCCGTAAGGCCGGTGAAGCGGTGCGTCTCGATGACGGAGTTCGCCTTGATCGTCTGCATGTTGAGGCGCGAGGCGGCGCTGTCGAGCGCCCAGTCCTGTGCCTGCGCGGCACCGGCGAGGAGGACGAGCTGGAGCACGGCGGCGGCGAGTAGTCTCAGCACGAAGGTTTCCTCCCGCGGTCGCTCGCCCCGAGCTATTGGCAGCCGGTCTTCGCCCAGCGCATCAGCGCGACCTTGTCCGGCCCGCCATAGGGATGCGGCTGCCGCAGCGCGAAGCGCGGATTCTTCAGGTAGGTCGCTCCCTGCTCGCAGAGCGAGGTGCGGTCCCATTTGTGGCAGGTACCGCAGCTCTTCTTCCAGATGCTCTCGTCGAGCCCCTCGATCGGCGGGAACAGCGGCACGCCGGTGATGAGCTGCTCGATCGAGCGGCCGTTGACCGGATAGGGCCCGAAGGGAATCGGCTCCGAGAAGCGGATGATAGCCTCCTCCGGCGCGGCCTGCTGCTGCGCTGCCGGCGGCTGCGCCGGTGCCGCGGGGGCCGCCGGAGCGGGCGCCGCCGGGGCAGGGG
>JAEZCD010000355.1 GCA_023430145.1 Pseudomonadota bacterium | reverse complement strand
GCGCACGATCCTGCGCGGCGCCGACAGCGGCGCGGCCCTCGGCCAGGCGGGCGCCCCGGTCGGGCCGTCGAGCAGCCGCAGGCGCTCCTCGTCCACCGGCAGCACCGACAGCGAGAATCCGGGCATCTCGAGCGCCGTCATGAAGTCGCCCATGAAGGCGCGCTCGACGGTAAGCTCGCGCGCCCGCAGACTCGCGAGCGCGCGCCGCATGACGATGGCGAGCTCCATGTCCGGCGTTCCGCCGAGCCCGTTCACGAGCAGCGCGACCGGTGTCCCGGCACCGGCGCCGAGGTCGTCGAGGATCGACTCGAGCAGCGTGTCCACGAGCGCGTCGGCCGGCAGCGCCCTGGTCCGCAACGCCCCCTTCTCGCCATGGATGCCGAGGCCGAGCTCGATCTCGTCGTCGCCGAGCTCGTAGCCCGCCTTGCCGGCGGCCGGAACGGTGCAGAGGCCGATGCCGACCCCCATGCTGCGCACGTCGGCCGCGGCCCGCCGGGCGATCTCGGCGGTCTCGGCGAGACTTGCCCCGGCCGCCGCCGCGGCACCGGCGAGCTTGTGGACGAGCACCGTTCCGGCGATGCCGCGGCGCCGCTCGAGCGGCACCTTGCCGCGCAGCGCCACGTCGTCGCCGACGATCACCATCTCGACGGCGATTCCTTCGGCGCGGGCCAGCTCGGCCGCCAAGCCGAAATTGAGCCGGTCGCCGGTATAGTTCTTGACGATCAGCAGCACGCCCTTCTCACCGGCGACGCAGCGGATCGCGGCGAGGACCGCATCGACGCTCGGCGAGGTGAAGACGTCGCCGACGACGGCCGCCGCGAGCATGCCGGGGCCGATATAGCCGACATGCGCCGGCTCGTGGCCGCTGCCGCCGCCGGAGATGATGGCGACCTCGTCGGCCGAGGCATCGGCGCGGACGACGACCTGCTCGTCCTCCAGCAGCGCCAGCCCGGCCGACGTGTCGACCATGCCCTCCAGCATCTCGCGGACGACGAAACGCGGATCGTTGATCAGTTTCTTCATCGAGCGCGGCTCCGACCCTGCGCGAGGATTGCCGTGCCGGCGGCTTTGGCGGTCACGCGGCCCTCCATCCGGCATGGACGAGCTGTTGCGCACCGCGATAGACGTGCGCTGGCTCGTCGAAGAGGTCGCGCCAGATACGCCCGGGCAGGCTGCCCGGCACGCGTCCTCCACGGGAGGCGGTCGAAGCCCAGCCTCATGCCGCGCCACCCCGGATGCGGTCGCCGTCGGCGCCGAAGAACAGGGGCCGCGTGAGCTCGATCTCGACCGCCTCGCCGACCTCGAGGTCGCTGTCCGGGTCGGCGAGGATGACGAACTCGGTCCCGTCGAGCTTGACGTGCAGGTGGTTCTGGTCGCCGAGATGCTCGATCCAGGACACCGCGCCCACCGGGCCGCTCGCCTTGCCGTTGGCGCGCTTGAGGAGGAGGTTCTCGGTGCGGGCACCGATCGTCACCGCGGCCGCGGGAGCCGGCGTGTCCGGGAACAGGCTGCGCGGCAAGAGGTTGACGCCGGGCTGGCCGAGCCGCGTCGCCACATACGCGGTCGCCGGATCCTGGTAGATCTCGCGCGGCGTGCCGACCTGCACGAGCCGGCCGGCGTCCATGACGCCGATCCGGTTCGCCATCGTCATGGCCTCGATCTGGTCGTGCGTGACGTAGAGGATGGTCGCGCCGAGCTCGGTATGGATGCGCTTCAGCTCGAGCCGCAGCTCCGCGCGCAGCTTGGCGTCGAGCGAGGAGAGCGGCTCGTCCATCAGGAAGATCGCCGGCCGGCGCACGAGCGCGCGGCCGATGGCGACGCGCTGCATCTGGCCGCCGGAGAGGCGCGTCGCCGAATTGGCGAGCTTGTCCTCGATGCGCAGCATGCGCGCGATCTCGGTGACGCGCTTGCGGATCTGATCCTCGGGCGTCTTGCGGAGCGGCGAGCGCAGCGGGAAGGCGAGGTTGTCGTAGACCGACAAATGCGGATAGAGCGAATACTGCTGGAAGACGAAGGCGACGTCGCGCTCGGCCGGCCCGGCGCGGGTGACGTCGCGGCCGCCGATGCGGATCGTGCCCGCCTCGGGCGCCTCGAGCCCGGCGACGAGGCGCAGCGTCGTCGTCTTGCCGACGCCGGTCGGGCCGAGCAGCACGAAGAACTCCCCGTCCGGCATGGCGAGGCTGAGATCGGCGACGGCCTGGACGTCGCCGAAGCGCTTGGAGACGCCCGAAAGCTCGACGTCAGCCATGCGCGCCTCCAGCCTCTGTGTGCAGCGCGGTGCGGATGGCGCGGCCGGTGGCCTTGTCGAAGATCGACAGGCGCTCGGGCACGAGCCGCAGCCCGACCTGCTCGCCGGGCCGCAGATAGAGGTCGGCCGAGAGGCGGGCGCGGGCGGCACCGTGCGGGGTGTCGATGGTGACGATCTGCGTCGTGCCGAGATATTCCGAGCCGTAGACGACGCCGCGGATCGGCCCGTCGTCGGCGAGCCGCATGTGCTCGGGCCGGGCGCCGAGCACGTAGTCGCCCTCCGGCATGTCCTCGCCGACCTCCGGCACCGGCTGCACGCCCTCGCCGATGGTGATGCTGCGGTCGCCGCGCGCGAGCTTGCCGCCGAAGGCGAGCAGGTTCATCGGCGGCGAGCCGATGAAGTCGGCGACGAACATGCTCGCGGGACGGTCGTAGACCTCCTTCGGCGTGCCGACCTGCTCGACGACGCCGTTGTTCATGATGGCGATGACGTCGCCCATCGACATCGCCTCGAGCTGGTCGTGCGTGACGTAAACGGTGGTCGCCTTCAGCCTGTCGTGCAGGCCGCGCAGCTCGCCGCACATCACATGCCGGAACTCGGAGTCGAGCGCGCCGAGCGGCTCGTCCATCATGAAGGCGGCCGGCTCGCGGACGATCGCCCGGCCGAGCGCGACGCGCTGCCGGTCGCCGGCCGCGAGGCCGCCGACCGAGCGGTCGAGCAGATGGGTGATGCGCAGGATCCGCGCCGCCTCGGCGACGCGGCGGTCGATCTCCGCCCGCGGCAGGCGCACGTTCTGCAGCGGATAGGCGATGTTCTTGCGCACGTTCATGTGCGGGTAGAGCGCGAACAGCTGGAAGACGAAGGCGATGTCGCGCTCGGAGGCGCGCTTGAAGGTGACGTCCTCGCCGGCGAGCCGGATCTGGCCGGAGGTCGGCAGCTCCAGCCCGGCGATCATGCGCAGCGTCGTCGTCTTGCCGCAGCCGGAGGGGCCGAGCAGGCAGAAGAAGGTGCCGTCGGCGACGGTGAAGCTCGACTCCTTCACCGCGACGAAGTCGCCGAACTCCTTGCGCAGCTGCTTGACCTCGATCGTCGCCATCGCGCTAACCCGGAAGCTTGGAGCCGACCATGAACAGCACCGTGCCGGTCAGCGTGACGGCGAAGGACCAGCCGTAGAGCTCGATCGAGATCGGCTGCATCAGCATGACGACGCCGGCCGCGATCAACGCGACCGCGACGCCCTCGCCGATGCGGCGCGGCGTCCAGCGCGATTTGGCGGGCGCCTCGGGGGCGGGAGAGGGAGGGGTCATGCTGACGCTCCGATCCTCCTCTCCCCGGGGGAGAGGGTGGCTCCCGCTTCCTTCTCCCGAGGGGAGAAGGTGGCCGCGAAGCGGCCGGATGAGGGCGTACGGCGCTGATAGCCGATACACCGTACCCCCTCACCCGCCCGCTTCGCGGGCACCCTCTCCCCTTGGGAGAGGGGAAGAGGACCCCTCACCCGCCCGCTCCGCGGGCACCCTCTCCCCCTGGGAGAGGGAAACAGAAGAGCCCCGCTCATTTGCGCACCGCGCCGAAGGTGATGCCGCGCAAGAGGTGCTTTCTCAAGAGCACCGTGAAGACGACGATCGGGATCAGGAACAGCGTCGTGCCGGCGGCCACCGCCGGCCAGTCCTGGCCGCCCTCGCCGATGATGATCGGGATGAAGGGCGGCGCGGTCTGCGCCTCGCCGGACGTGAGCAGCACGGCGAAGGCGTATTCGTTCCAGGCGAAGATCAGGCAGAAGATGGCGGTCGCGGCGATGCCGGTCGCGGCCTGGGGAAGCACCACCTTCCGGAACGCCTGCAGCCGCGTGTAGCCGTCGATCATCGCCGCCTCCTCGTATTCGCGCGGGATCTCGTCGATGAAGCCTTTCAGCAGCCAGACGGCGAGCGAGACGTTGACGGCCGTGTAGAGCAGGATCATGCCGAGCTTGGTGTCCTGCAGGCCGAGCTCGCGATACATGAGGAAGATCGGGATCGCGACGGCGATCGGCGGCATCATGCGCGTCGACAGGATGAAGAACAGGAGGTCGTCCTTCAGCGGCACCTTGAAGCGCGAGAAGCCGTACGCCGCGAGCGTGCCGAGGATGACCGCGAGCGCGGTCGAGCCGAAGGCGATGACGATCGAGTTCCAGAAGCGCGGGATGAACTTCGATTCCGAGACGATCACCATGTTGCGGTCGCGGGCGATCTGCTCGCAGGTGCCGCTCGGCGGCGGCAGGCTCGCGAGGTATTCCGGCGTCTGCCGCGAGCGCGTCGTCAACAGGTTGCAGTAGCCCTCGAGCGTCGGCTGGAAGATCACCTTCGGCGGATAGGAGATCGAGTCCGGCGGCGACTTGAAGCTCGTCATCAGGATCCAGACGAGCGGCACCATGGTGACGATCGCATAGAGCACGATCAGCGTGCCGGCGATGCGCTGGGTGGTCCGCGACGGCTCGACGACGGAATGCGCGGTGACGGTGCCGCTCATCGCTGCTTCACCCGGTTGAGCGCTTTGACGTAGATGTTGGCGAGGCCGAACACGGTGACGAACAGGATGATGGCGAAGGCCGAGGAGAAGCCGGTTCGCCACTTCTCGAAAGCCTCGCGCTTCAAGGTGATCGAGGCGACCTCCGTGGTCGAGCCGGGGCCGCCGCCGGTCAACAGGTTGACCATGTCGAACATCTTGAAGTTCTCGATGCCGCGGAACAGCACCGCGAGCATGATGAACGGCGCCGCCATCGGCAGCGTGATGGTCCAGAACTGCCGCCACTTGGAGGCGCGGTCGACCTCGGCCGCCTCGTAGATGTAGTCGGGGATGGAGCGAAGGCCGGCGAGGCAGATCAGCATGACGTAGGGCGTCCACATCCAGGTATCGACGAGGACGATCGCCCAGGGCGACAGCGTCACGCTGCCGAGCATCTGGAACGAGGACGGCGGGATGCCGGTGAAGAAGGAGACGACGTAGTTGAAGAGGCCGATCTGCGGCTGGTAGAGGAAGGTCCAGAAGTTGCCCACCACAGCCGGCGACAGCATCATCGGCAATAGGATGATGGTCGTCCAAAAACCGTGGCCGCGGAACTTCTTGTCGATCAGCCAGGCGAGCGCGAAGCCGAGCACGGTCTGGATGACGATGGTGGCGATGACGAAGCGCGCCGTCACCTGCATCGACGCCCAGATGTCGGGGTCGCTGAGAATGTCGCGGTAGTGCTGGAGGCCGATATTGACGAGCGGCGCGTTCGGCCGGTTGGCCCGGTAGTTCGTGAAGGAGAGCTGGATCGTCCAGATCAGCGGGAAGACGTTGATGGCGAGGAGAAGGACGATCGTCGGCGCGATGAAGATCCAGGCGACGGCTCGGTCGGAGAGGCCGCGCACGCGGCGGGCGATGCTCGCCGGGGTCGCGGCGGCAGCGCGATCGGCGACGGGAAGCGATTGATCGACCATTGCGCGGCTGCCGCTTTGCTGTCGTTTGGCTCTATTCGTCCCTCTCCGAGCGGGAGAGGGTGTCGCCGAAGGCGACGGGTGAGGGGTTACGGAGTTTCAGGACCGATCGCCGTAAGCCCTCACCCGCCCGCTTCGCGGGCACCCTCTCCCCTTGGGAGAGGGAAGCGGCGAAGAGGCGCCCCGGGGGAGGAGGACCCCGGAGCGCCGGCGAGAACGGCTCAGATGCGGCCGTCCTCCTTGAACGTCTTCTGCCAATCCTTGGCGAGCAGGTCGAGCGCCTCCTTGGCGGTGCCCTTCTCGGCGACGACGTAGTCGTGCACGCGCTTCTGCATGTCGAGCATCAGCTGCGCGTACGCCGGCTCCTGCCAGAAGTCCTTGACGCCGCCCATCGCCTTCAGGAAGTCCGCGGCGAACGGAGCCGTCTTGGCGAAGTTCGGGTCGTTCAGCACGGCGACGTGGCACGAATAGCCGCCGAGCGACCACCACTTCTTCTGCACGTCGGCCTGCGAGAACCACTTGATGTACTGCAGCGCCTCGTCCTTGTTGGGCGAGTAGGCGACGACCGAGATGCCCTGTCCGCCGAGCGTCGAGGCCTCGATCTTCTGGCCCGGATTGACGAAGAAGCCGATCTTCTCGCCGCCGACCTGCTCGTCCTTGTAGAGGCCGGGGAAGAAGGCGAACCAGTTCATCTGCATCGCCACCTGGCCCGACTTGAAGGCGTCGAGGCCTTCCTGCATGTAGGCGTTGGTATAGCCGGGCGGCGTGCAGCACTTGTAGAGCGATTTATAGAACTCGAGCGCGTCGACCGCTTCCTTGGAGTTCACGAAGCCTTCCATGTCGTACGGCTTCTTCGGGTTCTCGTACTGGAAGCCGAAGGCGTAGAGGGCGGCGGTGACGCCCATGGTGATGCCTTCCGAGCCGCGCTCGGTGAAGATCGCGGCGCCGTAGACCCTCTTGCCGTCGATCTCCCGGTCCTGGAAGAACTCGGCGACCTCTTTCAGCTCGGTCCAGGTCTTCGGCGGGGCGAGGTCGCGATTGTACTTCTTCTTGAACTCGGCCTGCAGCTCGGGCCGCGAGAACCAATCCTTGCGGTAGGTCCAGCCGAGCGCGTCGCCCATCGCCGGCAGCGCCCAGTAGTTCGGCGAGCCCTTCGGCCAGGTCGAGTAGGCGTAGACCGTCGCCGGCAGGAAGTCATCCATCTTGATGCCTTCCTTGGCGAAGAAGTCGTTCAGCTTGACATAGTGCCCGTTCTCCGCCGAGCCGCCGATCCACTGCGAATCGCCGATCAGCAAGTCACAGAGCTTGCCCTTGGAGTTGAGCTCGTTGAGCATGCGGTCGGCGAAGTTCGGCCACGGCACGAACTCGAACTTCATGTTGATGCCGGTCTTGGCCGTGAAGTCCTTGGAGAGCTCGACCAGCGCGTTCGCCGGGTCCCAGGCGGCCCAGCACAGCGTGAGCGTCTTGCCCTGCGCGCTGGCGCCGGTCGGTGTCCCGAGCGCCAGCGAAGCCGCCATCAAGCCTGCTGCCAGTATCAGCTTCTTCATTCCATCCTCCCTCGGCCGCTCGTCCGACGGCTTCCCAGCCGACCGATTCACCGGGACCGCGCGCCGCGCGGTGCGCGGCTGGTTCTCGAGAACGTTGCGCTTCCTGCCTCGCCCCGCCGCGCGGAGCACCGCCGGTAGCCCGGCGTGTTTAGTGCTTCGTGTTTAGTAATGCACAGACTACTAAACAACGCAAGCGGGTTGTGGGCGCCGTCCGTCTGCCCTACTTCGTCCCGCGGCTCGATCGCGGAACCAGGCCTTTTGGTCGATGGAGAGAGGAATCCCGCGCTATCGCCGAAGTTGACGAGGGGCTGGCAGAGCCGACGACGTGTCCCCGTCCGCACCGCCTGCAGCAAGCTCGGATGGACTTCGGCCGCGAGCGAGGCGGGGCCGTCGCCGAGGTTGCGCCGGGCGGAACCGGCCGCCGATGTGCATCACGGCTCGCCGCCGTCGCCCGTAAGTCGGCCGAGCGCGTCGCGCAGCACCGCGGCTGCCTCGCTGCGCTGCTCGGCCGACATGAGCTCGGGCTCCAACTTCAGGGCGAGGTGCGGGAGGTCGGCCCGGACGGCCCGCCGGGCCGCGGCCACGTCGTCGACGAGCCCCACGGCGCGGAACGTCGTCACAGGGTAGGCGATCCCCTTGACGCGGATATGGCCCTGCTCCTCGCAGAGGATCTCGTGCCTGACCTGGGCGTAGGTCTCGTAGGAGATCAGTACGGTGCCCGGCTCGGCCTCGTGCTCGAGGCGCGAGGCGAGGTTCACCGCGCCGCCGACGATCGTGTATTCCATCCGATCTTCGCTGCCGAAATTGCCGACCGTGCAGTAGCCGGTGTGAATGCCCATGCGGCAGCGGAGCGGCATGCCGATCCCGGCATTGCGCCAGACATCGCTCAGCTCGCCGATCCGCTTCTGCATGGCGAGCGCCATCTTGACGCAGGCGCGCGCGTCTTCCTCGACGCCGCGCGACTCCGGATCGCCGAAGAACATCATGATGGCGTCGCCGATATATTTGTCGATCGTGGCGCCATAGTCGAGGGCGATGCGGGACATCTCGGTGAGATACTGGTTGAGGAGATGCGTCAGATCCTCCGATTCAAGCTGGTCGGTAATCTCGGTGAAATCGGTGATGTCTGAGAAGCAGACGGTGAGCTTCTTGCGCCGGCTGACGATCCGTACGTCCTGCTGGCCGGTGAAGATCGAGTTGTAGACCTGCGGCGCGAGGTATTTGGCGAGCTTGCTCGAGAGCGCCTCGAGGGCCGCGGATTTTTCCGCGAGGTTGGCCTCGCGGTGCTTCAGCTCGGTAACGTCGGAGTAGATGGCGACCGTGCCGCCGTCCTCGGTGCGCCGCTCGCTGATCATGATCCAGCGGCCGTCGGCGCGCTCCTGCAGCCGCGCACCGGCCGGGTTGCGATGCTGGTCGAGGCGCTCGGCGATCCACTCCTCGACCCGTCCTTGCGCCTCCTTGACCGAGCCGCGTGCCGCGGACTGCCGGATGATGCTCTCGAAGCTCATCCCAGGCTTGGGAGGATCGCCGCCGACGCCGGCATAGAGGATGCTCCGATAGCAGGAGTTGCTGACGATGAGCCGGTCCTCGCCGTCGAAGCACGCGAAGCCTTCCGAGATGCTCTCGATCGCGTCCACCAGCCGCCGTTCGCTGATGCTGCGCGCTTCCTCGGCCTGTTTCTGCTCGGTGATGTCCGTCATCACCGTGACGGTGCCGCCGGTGTCGGCGCGACGGCGCTGGATCCTGTACGTGCGGCCGTCCGGCGTGCGGTCCTCGAAGCTCTGGCCCGTGGGGTGGCGCAGGCTCTCGACGCGCTTCGCCACGAGAGCGTCGATGTCGCCCTCGCCATAGTAGCCGTGCTCGGCGAGGTAGCGCAGAAAATCCGGATAGGACCGTCCAGGCTCGAGCAGCTCCCGCGGCACCGGGTACATCGCCCGGAAGCGCTCGTTGCAGAGGACGATGTTCAGGCTCTCGTCGGTGTAGACGAGCGCGCCGGGCATGTTGTCGAGTGCGACATGCAGCTCGCCTTCCTTTCGCGACAGTCCTTGCTCGGCCTGCTTCTGGGCTGTGATGTCCGACATTGCGGTGACGGTGCCGCCGGACGGGGCCCGACGGCGCAGAACGCTGTAGGTGCGGTCGTCCGGCGTGCGATCCTCGAAGCTCTCCCCCGAAGGATTGCGCAGGCTCTCGACGCGCGTTGCCACCAGGGTGGCGACGTCGCCTTTGCCATAATAGCCGTGCTCGGCGAGGTAGCGCAGGAAGTCCGGATAGAACCGCCCCGGCTGGAGCAGGTCCCTCGGTACCGGGTACATCGCCCGGAAGCGCTCGTTGCAGAGGACGATGTTCAGGTTCTCGTCGGTGTAGACGAGCGCCCCGGGCATGTTGTCGAGAGCCACCTGAAGTTGCTCGGCAGCTCCCTCGGCATGCCGAGCGGCCGGCGTTCGCTCGGAGCCTGTGACGTGCACGGCAGCCTCGCTCTCCGCACGATCGAACGTTCCGGGGCCAACGGCGCCGCGCCTGATCGCGCCGATATCATAGGCCGGATCCGAATGCAGTGTCAGCCCTGCCGCTGAGCGGCTGGACTTCGGCCGCACCCAAGGCGAGGCTGCACCGGCCGGCGACACCTGCGGCCGAGGCGGCGGCCGTGTCCACTAACGAGCAAGGAGAGGCCGAGCGATGACCATCACCGAGATTCAAACGAGGCTGCAGGAGCTTGGCTTCAACCCCGGCGAGATCGACGGCGTCTGGGGACGCCAAACGATCGCCGCGGTGAAGCTGTTTCAGACGACGCGCGGGCTGAAGCCGGACGGCATCGTCGGGCCGCTGACGGCGCGCGTGCTCGCCGGCAAGGGCCTCGTCGTCGATCCGGCCACCGACAAGCCGGAAGCGGTCGAGCGGCCGCCGCTCGTCTGGTTCGAGGAGGCGCTGAATCTCATTGGCACCAAGGAGAAGAAGGGCACCGGCTCCAACCCTGTGATCATCAACTGGGCAGAGAAGTGCAACATCGACTACAAGAGCGACGACATCCCCTGGTGCGGCCTCTTCGTCGCCCACTGCATCGGCTCGACGCTGCCGGAGGAGACGCTGCCGCGCGGCCCGCTCGGGGCGCGCAACTGGCTGCAGTTCGGCCAGCCCTGCAAGCCGATGAAGGGCGCCATCCTCGTCTTCTGGCGCGGCGATCGGAACGGGCCCTTCGGCCATGTCGGCTTCTACCGCGGTGAGGAGAAGGGCGCCGGCGGCGCCTACCACGTCCTCGGCGGCAACCAGAGCGACAGCGTCAACACCTGCCGGATCGCAAAATCGCGCCTCCTCGGCGCGCGCTGGCCACGCAGCGCCGCCAGCCTCTCGGGCGAGGTCGTAATCGCCAAGGGCAAGGGGCCGCTGTCGCACAACGAGGCGTGAGGGGAAGCCCCCTGCGTCATTGCGAGTTGAGCACCGGCGTTCGGCGGATCCGGATGGATGAAACGCACCGTGCCTTCCCGGAGGCCCTGGGTCCCCTGCCCGCGCCATCGGCGCGCCCGGGGGCGCCCCCCCCGAACACACCGGGCGCGCCC
>JAEZCD010000168.1 GCA_023430145.1 Pseudomonadota bacterium | reverse complement strand
TTGCAATACCGATGTCGACGGTCAAGCATTGTTGCCGATTGTCTGCTATGCGAGCCTCAGCGTCCCCCGTCGTGCCGGAGTGGCTTCGCGATCATCGCGCTTGGCCGCGACGGTGCGGCTCGTACGTTTCGCACGCGCCTGTGCTAATGCGTGGACGCCATGAAAAAGCGCACTGCCATTCTCATCTCGGGCCGCGGCTCCAACATGCAGTCGCTGGTCGCTGCCATGCGCGCACCGGATTTCCCGGCTGAGCCGGCCGTCATTATCTCGAACAGGCCCGAGGCGCTGGGCCTGTCATGGGCCGCCGAGCAGGGCATCCGGACGCTGGCGATCGACCATCGCGACTATGCCAACCGCATGGCGTTCGAGGCTCGCCTGCATCAGGCGCTGCTCGAGCACGGCGCCGAGCTTGTCTGCCTCGCAGGGTTCATGCGCCTGCTGACAGGCGGGTTCGTCGATCGCTGGCGCGACAGGCTGATGAACATCCACCCTTCGCTGCTGCCATCGTTCCCGGGTCTCGACACCCATCAGCGCGCGCTCGACGCCGGAGCCCTTATCGTCGGGTGCACCGTCCATTTCGTGAGAACCGAGATGGATTCGGGACCGATCCTCGCGCAGGCGGCCATTGCCGTCCTTCCCGGCGATACCGCCGAGACCCTCGCGGCCCGCGTGCTCGAGGCCGAGCATCGCCTCTACCCGCGGGCGCTCGCTCTCGTGGCTTGCGGCGCCGCGCGGCTCGAGGGCGGGACGGTGCGGCTGGCCGAAGGCGTCTCGGCGAGCCTGTTCCCAGCCGGCTAGGCCGGCCCGCCGCACTTGGCGTAGACGGCGGCCGCCTGCTCGCGCAGCGTGGAGGGGATCGCGCGCCGCTCGGCGAAGTAGGCGGCGTCCGCCGCACTCATCGCCTGCGCAACCCCCCGCGCGTAACAGTTGCAGGTCGGCG
The DNA here is from genome assembly GCA_023430145.1 of Pseudomonadota bacterium. Lineage (GTDB taxonomy): Bacteria > Pseudomonadota > Alphaproteobacteria > Rhizobiales > Methylopilaceae > JAEZCD01. The sequence goes on along the minus strand of JAEZCD010000168.1, from coordinate 12,295 downwards.
CGACCGCGACTTTCGGCCCCACCTTGGGTGCGACCGTCATCACGCACAGGTCTAGGATCCGGGTCCGCAGCTGCTCCTTGGTCAATGAGGACTCGGCCGATTGCGCGAAGGCGCCGCCGGACAGCAGCATGAGGCCGCCGAGAACACCGAGAACCAGGCCAGACGGCCGCACGCCGCAGCGGGGCATTCGATCTACTCCAAAGTCTATCCGACGCTCTTGTGCCGCGGCGCCCGAGCCTTCGCCATAGCCAAACGGCAACACCCGCCGGGAGGAGCCCCGGCGGGTGTCGTTCAGTCCTTCACATCTAGGTCAGATCTTCCAGGTCAGGCGGGGCTGCGCTCGTGCGCACCCTCGGCGATCTTACGCTGGCGATACCAGCCGCCGACGATGAGCACGAGAACCGCGCCGACGAGCGCCGCCGGATAGTAGAAGTTGTCGTGCACGAAGTGGTCGCCGGCCTCCATGATCGCCTCCGGGCTCGCCCCGGCCGGCGCATGCGCCGCGCCGAAGTATCCGAGGATGACCGGATCGGTGACGAGCATCTCGCCGGCGATCCAGCCGAGCAGCCCGGCGCCGGCCCAGACGAGGATCGGAAAGCGCGTCAAGAGCGCCATGACCAGCGTCGAGCCGGCGATGATCAGCGGGATCGAGATCAGGAGGCCGATGATGATCAGCGGCCAGTTGCCCTGCGCGGCGGCGGCGATGGCGATGACGTTGTCGAGGCTCATGACGACGTCGGCGACGGCGACAGTGCCGACCGCCTTCCAGAGATTGTCGGTCGCCTCTTTCTCGCTGTGGACGTCGTCGCCGTGCGGGGCCAGGAGCTGGACGGCGATCCAGATCAGCGCCAGCGAGCCGACGATCTTCAGATACGGGACGTCGAGCAGCAGCACGATCAGGAAGGTGAAGAGGATGCGCAGGCCGATGGCGGCGCCGGCACCGAGGAAGATGCCCTTGTTGCGCAGATTGTCCGGCAGGCCGCGGCAGGCCATGGCGATGACGACGGCGTTGTCACCGGACAACAGGATGTTGATCCAGATGATCTTCAGCAGTGCCACATAGAAGTTCGGATCGTCGAAGCCCATCGGCGCAACCTTCCCGATTCTTGATTGCGTTCGGCCGGCCTGCGCAACGCGCGCCGGCTGCTCCGGGTTTCTCGGCTCGGCGGACGGCCCCTGGCCGTCCCGCTGCGGAGGGACCGACCTTCGGTCTACCCGACGATTTCAGTCTCTGCGAAGAAGTAGGCGATCTCCTGCTTGGCCGTCTCCGGGGCGTCCGAGCCGTGAACCGAATTGGCCTCGATCGACTCGGCGAAGTCCTTGCGGATGGTGCCTTCGGCCGCGTTGGCCGGATTGGTCGCGCCCATCACCTCGCGGTACTTGGCGACGGCATTCTCTCCCTCGAGCACCTGCACGACCACCGGGCCGGAGATCATGAAGGTGACGAGATCCTTGAAGAACGGCCGCTCCCGATGCACGGCGTAGAAACCTTCGGCCATCTCGCGGCTGAGGCGCAGACGCTTCTGCGCGACGACGCGCAGGCCGGCACTCTCGATCCGGTCGACGATCTTGCCGGTGATGCTGCGGCGCGTCGCATCCGGCTTGATGATGGAGAAGGTACGCTCGACGGCCATGCGCTTCCTGCTTTACCAACAGTCCAAAAAGATCGCCGGGCTTATATCGGCGTGGAATACCACGGACAAGCGAAAACGGACGCCCGGCGGCCCGCGGACGCAATCGTCGCACCCAGGGCCGCTTGTCCCCTCGTCATTGCGAGCGAAGCGAAGCAATCCAGCTTCTCTTTCCAGCGCCCTAAAGCTGGATTGCTTCGTCGCTGACGCTCCTCGCAATGACGGAGTGCTACTCTCTTACCCGGTTCCCTCGGCCCCCATGGAGGTCGGCCACCGACGAGAACCACGCCGTCACCGGATCGTCCTCGGCGCGCAGCCGGAAATCGCTCGCCACGCGCGGCCATTGCAGGGTGCCGAAGAGGACGTAGTCCGCGAACAGCGGCGTTTTGCCGCCGATGAAGGGCGCATGCTGCAGCGCGTGGCGGATCGGCTGCAGCGACTTGCGGAACGCCTCGAGCCGCTCCTCGCGGCCGGCCTGCGCCGCCTCCAGCGAACGCCCGAAGCGCTGCTCCCGGGATGTCCGGAAATAGCCCTGATCCTGCGGCTTCAGCCCCGCCCAGATATCCCGGGTGATGAGCCCGCTGATCTGCGCCTGCAGGGCGAAGCTCCAGCCCTCGATCAGCCGCGCCATGCCGCGCCCGCCCTGGCCGCCGAACAGCGACGGCCGGTCTGGATAGGTATCCTCGAGATATTCGGCGATGGCGAAGCTGTCGCGCACCACGCGGCCCCCGTCGTCGAGGACCGGCACCGTCGTCTGGCCGCCGCCGAGGATGGACGGGATCTCGGTGAAGCCGACCGGCACCGTCGCGGCGTCGAGGCCCTTGTGGGCGAGCGCCAGCTTGGCGCGCCAGCAATAGGGGCTGAAGCGCCGGCCGTCGGCGGCCGCGAGATCGTAGAGTGTCCGCGACATGGCGCGCTTCCTTCGCGAGGGCGTGAAGATTTCCGTCGGAAAACCCTTGCCGGAGGGCGTCGACTTGGTCAAAGCCCGCGGCGGGACGGGCCGTCGCCCGCCAATGTCGAGCAGATCGAAACGGGAACGCCATGCAACGCCTCTATCGCATGTTCGCCGGCTACAATGCCTGGGCGAACGGGCGCATCTACGACGCCGCCGCGCGGCTCGCCGATGCGGATTATCGCGCCGACCGTGGGGCCTTCTTCGGCTCGGTGCACGGCACGCTGAACCATCTCCTCGTCGCCGACCGCATCTGGATGCGGCGCTTCACCGGCACGGGCGAGGCGCCGAGCCGGCTCGATGCGATCCTGTTCGAGGAGCTCGCCCCCTTGCGGGCGGCGCGCGAGGCCGAGGATGCCCGCATCGCCGGCTGGGTGGAGAGCCTGTCCGCGGAGCAACTCGCGGGGATGATCCGCTACACGACGCTCAGCAGCCCGGCGACGATCGAGCAGCCGCTGGCGATGGCGCTGGTGCACATCTTCAACCACCAGACGCATCATCGCGGCCAGGTGCATGGCCTGCTGACGGCGATCGGCGGCCGCGACGCCGCCCCCTCGCTCGACCTCATCGTCTTCCAGCGCGAGACCGGCATCGGCATGCGGTGAGGCTTCCTCCCTCCCCGCTCCAGCCCGCCCGAGAGAAGAAGGAAGGCACCGGACGAAGGCTCGGCCTTGACCCGCGCCGTCTTCTACCGATGTTCTATCGCGGTCACAGGAGAGCCGGCATGTCGCTCCGCAGTCTCGTCTTCGCCGCCGCGCTGGCGGGTGCCTCCCTCGCAGCCGGAAACGCGCACGCGCAAGCCAAGTGCGACCTCGACCGGCCGATCGTCTTCGCCGGGCTCGACTACGACAGCGCCCGGTTCCACAACGCCGTGGCGATGTTCATCCTCCAGGAGGGGTATGGCTGCAAGGTCGACCAGATCCCGGGGCAGACCATCCCGCTGATCGCCGGCCTCGCCCGCGGCGACATCGACGTCGTCATGGAGATTTGGACCGCCAACCCGGCGCAACCCTGGGTCGATGCCGAGAAGGCCGGCAAGGCGGTCAGCCTCGGCGTGAACTTTCCCGATGCGCAGGAGGGCTGGTTCGTCCCGCGCTACGTGGTCGAGGGGCCCGGCGCACCCGCCAAGGACCTGAAGTCGGTCACCGACCTCAAGAAGCACAAGGCGCTGTTCGAGGATCCCGAGGAGCCCGGCAAGGGGCGCTTCCACAACTGCATCGCCGGCTGGCAGTGCGAGCTGATCAACACCAAGAAGCTGATCGCCTACGGGCTCGACGGCGACTTCACCAATTTTCGGCCCGGCTCCGGCGAGGCGGTGACGGCGGCGGTCGAATCGGCGATCGCCCGCAAGCGGCCGATCGTCTTCTACTATTGGGGGCCGACCTGGCTGCTCGGCAAGCACGACCTCTATCTCCTGGAGGAGCCGCCCTTCGACCGCGCCACCTGGGAGGCGATGCTCGCCGCCGACCGGCCGACGGCGGCGACCGCCTTCCCGGTCAGCGAGGTGATCGTCGGCGCCAATGCCGAGTTCGCCAAGACGGCGCCGACCCTCACCGCCTTCCTCACCGCCTACGAGACGACGAACAAGATCATCAGCTCGGCGCTCGCGCAGATGCGCAACACGGGCGCCTCGCCTGAGGAGGCGGCGAAATATTTCCTGAAGACCCGCGAGGACGTCTGGCTGCCCTGGGTGGCGGCGGACGTCGCCGAGCGCGTGCGGGCGAAGCTCTAGCCGCCCGGCCCGCGCCGGCCGCCTTGTTCGGCTGCCGCGGGTATCCGGTCGGGCGTCTCGCGCCCCGCGCAGAATGTTCATCGATCTCGGCGGCCCGCTCCGGCGCCTCGTCAACGACGCCATCGCGGCGCTGCTGGTCCGCTACGGCGACGGCTTCGACGCTGTCGGCCGGGCACTGCTGCAGGTGCTGCTCGTCGTCGAGGGACTGTTGCGGGACGCACCGCCGGCGCTGGTGCTGCTCGCCGTGTTCGGGCTCGCCTTCGTGCTGCTGCGCCGGCTCGGGCCATCGCTGGTGCTCGTCGGCCTCCTCTACGGCATCGGCTGCCTCGGCCTGTGGGAGCAGGCGATGCAGACGCTGGCGCTCCTGTCGGTCGCCATCGCCATCACGGTCGCCCTCGGCATCCCGGTCGGCATCGCGCTCTCGCGCAGCAAGCGGCTGCGGGCCGTGGCGCTGCCGGTGCTGGACCTCATGCAGACGATCCCGATCTTCGTCTATCTCCTGCCGGTCGCCATGCTGTTCGGCCTCGGCAAGGTGCCGGCTCTGATGGCGACGGTGATCTATTCCATGCCGCCGATCGTCCGGCTGACCGATCTCGGCCTCAGCCAAGTCGACAGGAGCGCGGTCGACGCCGCCGCGACGCTGGGCGCCGGCTCGGGCCAGATTCTCGCCCGCGTCGAGCTGCCGCTCGCCTGGCCGAGCGTCCTTCAGGGCCTCAACCAGACGGTGATGCTGGCGCTCGGCATGGTCGTCGTCGCCTCGATGATCGGCGCCCGCGGCCTCGGCGAGAGCGTGCTGCTCGGGCTGCAGCGCAACGACAGCGGCCAGGGCTTCGTCGGCGGCCTCGCCATCGTCGCCCTCGCCATCGTCATCGACCGGCTGAGCCAGGCGCTGGCGCGGCGGGCGGGGTGACGCCGGCGCCCGCGTTCGCTATGCCGGGGGACCGACGGCCTCGGGAGCGATTGCGTGCAGAAGGAAGAACTCGAAGAGCTGATCCGGCGGACCGGCAAGTTCAACAAGACGGGCCGGATCGAGGACCATCTCCGCCGCATCGCCACCGCACCCGAGCTGGACGAGATGTCGATCGACGTCTGCACGACGCGGATCGACGAAGCTCGCCCTCACCTGCTCGACGTCCTCCGCCGGGCTTGCGACGGCGAGACGCTCTCGGACGGCGATGCACAGCTGCTCTTCGTCGGCATCCACATCCTCGGCGCCGCCCGGCAGGAACAGGCCTTCGCACCGCTGCTGCGGTTCCTGCGACGTCCGACCGAATACGTCGAGGACCTCGTCGGCGACTGCGCGAACGTCGCGCTGCCGCGCATTCTGATCGGCACGTTCGATGGCGACGCCGAGGCGCTGTTCGATGCCATCGCCGATCCGTCGATCGACGAGTTCGGCCGTCACGCCTGCCTTGGCGCGGCGACCTTCCTCACCTTCGACGGGCGGATCGAGCAGGCGCGCATGCACGCGTTCCTCGAACGCTTCTACGCCGAGCACTTGGCGGCGGACTGCAACTTCGCCTGGATCGGCTGGCTCGTGGCCATCGCGCTCCTCGGCTATCGCGACCTCGCCCCGCTCGTTCATCGAGCCTGGGACGAGGATCGCATCCCTGCTCTTGTTTACGAGCAAAGCGTGTTCGACGAGGCATTGTCAGAGGCCGAACAGGCGCCCGGCGAGGTCGCCCGTCTGAAGCACTTCAACCTCGGCTATATCGACGACGTCCTCGAAGCGCTTGACGCCTATGCGGAGCTGGACGAGGAGCTCTACGAGCCGCAGGAGCCGGTGAAGAACCCCTGGCGGGGCGTCGGGCGCAACGATCCCTGCCCCTGCGGCAGCGGCAAGAAGTTCAAGAAATGCTGCATGCCGGCGTGAGACCTTCTTCCCTCTCCCCTCGTGGGCCCCATGGGGAGAGGGTGTCGCCGAAGGCGACGGGTGAGGGGCTACGGAGCTTCAGAACGAGCACCGTAACCCCTCATCCGGCCGCTTCGCGGCCACCTTCTCCCCCTGGGAGAAGGAAGATCGCATCATGACCATCGATCCTGCCCTCCTCCGCGAAGCAGAGGCGCTCCTGCGGGCGCTGCGCGAGCGCGGGCTGATGCTGGCGACGGCCGAATCCTGCACCGGCGGCCTCGTCGCGGCTTCGCTCGCCGGCATCGCGGGCGCCTCGGACGTGCTGGAGCGCGGCTTCGTCACCTACACCAACGCCGCCAAGCACGAGATGCTCGGCGTGCCGGAGGCGATCTTCGCGCGCTACGGGGCCGTGAGCGAAGAATGCGCGCGGGCGATGGCAGAAGGTGCCCTAACCCGGTCGCGGGCGCAGGTGACGGTCGCCGTCACCGGCATCGCCGGCCCCGGCGGCGGCAGCGCAGAGAAGCCGGTCGGGCTGGTCCATTTCGCCGCCGCGCGGTCGGGCGGCCCGGTGCTGCACCGCGAGCGGCGCTTCGCCGACGTCGGCAGGCTCGAGATTCAGCGGCTCTCGGTGCTCGAGGCGCTCGAGCTCGTCGCGGAAGCGGCGGACGTGCCCGCAACCGCCTGACCTCGTCCCTGCGCCCCCGGAGCCCTCTTGCCGTAGACCGCATCCGCACGCGCCTCGAACGCCTCGGCATAGCGGCGGAACACGCGCTCGAACACCGCGCCGACGATCATGCTGAGCGTGCGGCTGCGCAGCTCCCACTCGATGAAGAAATCCACCTCGCAGGAGCGCGGCCCCGTCGGACGGAACGTCCAGCGGTTCTCGAGGTGCTTGAACGGACCGTCGAGATAGTCGACGCGGATCATCGATGCCGGATGGTCGAGCGTCACGCGGCTGGTGAACGTCTCGCGCAGCATCTTGTAGGCGATCGTCATGTCGGCGACGAACACCGGCTTGCCGTCGCGCACCTCGCGCCGCCGCACCTTCATGCCCTCGCAGAGCGGCAAGAACTTCGGATAGGCCTCGACGTCGGCGACGAGCGCGAACATCTCCTCGGCCGAATGCGCGACCGTGCGGCTCGTGCGAAAGCTCTGCATCCCGCGGATCAGACGGACGCGACGGAGGCCGCGGCCCCGAGCTTTTTCGCACGCGCCGCCCGCAGCCGGGCAAAATCGTCGCCGGCATGGTGCGAGGAGCGGGTCAGCGGGCTCGCCGAGACCATCAGGAAGCCCTTCGCGTAGGCCACCGTCTCGTAACCCGAGAACTCGTCCGGCGGCACGAAGCGCACCACCGGATGGTGTTTTCGCGAGGGCGCCAGATACTGGCCGACGGTAAGGAAGTCGACGTCGGCCGAGCGCAGATCGTCCATCAGCTGCAAAATCTCGTTCCGCTCCTCGCCGAGCCCGACCATGATGCCGGACTTGGTGAACATCGCCGGATCCAGCTCCTTCACGCGCTGCAGGAGCCGCACCGAGTGGAAGTAGCGGGCGCCCGGACGCACGGTGAGATAAAGCGAGGGCACCGTCTCGAGATTGTGGTTGAAGACGTCCGGCTGCGCCTCGACGACCACCTCGAGCGCGCCGTCCTTGCGCAGAAAATCGGGCGTCAGCACCTCGATCGTCGTGCCGGGGCTCGCCTGGCGGATGGCGCCGATCACGGCCGCGAAGTGCGCCGCGCCGCCATCGTCGACATCGTCGCGGTCGACCGAGGTGATCACGACATGCTTGAGGCCGAGCTTGGCCACGGCGTCGGCGACCCGGGCCGGCTCGGCCGCATCGATCGGCCCCGGCAGCCCGGTGCGGACATTGCAGAAGGCGCAGGCACGCGTGCAGGTGTCCCCGAGGATCATGAAGGTCGCATGCTTCTGCGACCAGCATTCGCCGATGTTCGGGCAGCCCGCCTCCTCGCAGACGGTGACGAGCTTGTGCTCGCGCACGATCGCCGTCGTCTCGCGGAAGACCGGCGAGCCGGGCGCGCGGACGCGGATCCAGTCCGGCTTGCGGAGAACCTCGGCATCCGGCCGCCGCGCCTTCTCGGGGTGGCGCGGGCGGCTGGCGAGATTGTCGACGAGGACGACCATCGGCGGCTTCGTGTCCCTAGTAGCGCTGCTGCCGCTGCCCGGAGGAGCCGCCGCGGATCAGGCCCCAGATGAAAAGGAAGACGATGGCGCCGATGGTGGCGGTGATGAGATTGTCCCACCAGCCGACGGCGTCGAAGTTGAAGGCGTTGGCGAGGAAGCCGCCGACGAAGGAGCCGATCACGCCGACGATGAGATTGGTCAGGAGGCCGTGGTTCCGACCCAAGACCTTCTCGGCGATGTAGCCGGCGATGAGGCCGATGATGATGAAGCCGAAGAAGCCGACGCCCGGCATGCTCATGAAGCCTTGTGGTTCCACGCCTCATCCTCCCAGAGAGACCCGGCACGCCGCCGCGCCGCCAGGATGACACGTGGAGGACTCCTTCGGGCAGGTCAAGGATGCGGCAATATCCGCACGCCGGATATGTCTTCGGTGCATTCCGCCGTCCCGACCGGATGCGTGACGGAATAGACCGGCGGGTCCCTGGAATGGCTTGAAACCCTTCTCCGAAACGCATAAACATATCCTTATGTCCGATCCGCAACCCGCCTCTCTGCCGGTTCTGCTGGACGCGCTCCGCGCCGCCGGCGAGGCGACGCGGCTGCGCGTGCTGGCGCTCCTCGCCGAGGGCGAGCTGACCGTCACCGAGCTCACCGAGATTCTCGGCCAGAGCCAGCCGCGCGTGTCGCGGCACCTCAAGCTGCTCGTGGAATCTGGCCTCGTCGACCGCCATCCCGAAGGCTCCTGGGCCTTCTTTCGCCTGTCCGAGATCGAGCCGACCGCCGGCATCGCCCGCACCATCACCTGCCTGCTCGATCCAGGCGACCCGCAGCGGGCGACCGACCGCGAGCGCTTCGCGGCGGTGCGCCGCGCGCGCTCGGAGGCGGCCGCCGCCTATTTCCGCAAGCATGCCGGCGACTGGGACGCGTTGCGCGTGCTGCACGGCGCCGAGGCAGCCGTCGAGACGGCGATCCGCGAGGCGGTGGGCGATCGGCCGGTCGGCACGCTCGTCGATCTCGGCACCGGCACCGGCCGCATGCTGGAGCTGCTCGCGCCCCTCGCCGAGCGCGCCGTCGGCATCGATGCGAGCCGCGAGATGCTGACCGTGGCGCGCACCAATCTCGAGCGCGCCGGCATCCGCCAGGCGCAGGTGCGCCAGGGCGACGTCTACGCGCTGCCGTTGCCCGGGGGATGTGCGGACCTCGTCGTCCTGCACCAGGTGCTGCACTTCCTCGACGACGGCGGCCGCGCCATCAAGGAAGCGGCGCGATTGCTGGCGCCCGGCGGCCGGATGATCGTCGTCGACCTCGCTCCGCACGAGCACGAGGCGCTGCGCACCGAGCACGCGCACCGCCGGCTCGGCTTTTCCGACGAGACGATCCGCGGCTGGCTCGAGGCCGCCGGCCTCGCCTGCGAGGCGCACCGTGAGCTGCCCTCCGAGCGCCCGGACGGGCTCACCGTCTCCCTCTGGGTCGGCCGCGACCGCCGCGCCGCGATCCGCCCCGCGCATACCGAGGCCGCCTGATGGACGATGCCCGCCCGAGCCGCTCGCCGCGCGAGATTTCGGTCTCCTTCGAGTTCTTCCCGCCGAAGACGCCCGAGATGGAGACGGCGCTCTGGGAGTCCATCGCCCGCCTCGCGCCGCTGAAGCCGAGCTTCGTCTCCGTCACCTACGGCGCCGGCGGATCGACGCGCGAGCGCACGCACGCCACTCTCGCCCGCGTGCTCGGCGAGACGGCGCTGAAGCCGGCCGCCCACCTCACCTGCGTCGCCGCCACCCGGGACGAGGTGGACCAGGTGGTCGACGCCTATGCGGGCATCGGCGTCCGCCACATCGTCGCGCTGCGCGGCGATCCGGCCGGCGGCATCGGCACGAGGTACGAGCCCCACCCGGAGGGCTACCGCAACGCCGCCGACCTCGTCGCCGGCATCCGGAGCCGTGCGCCGGGCATCGAGCTGTCCGTCGCCGCCTATCCGGAGAAGCACCCGGAAAGCCCGTCGGCCGAGGCCGATCTCGACATGCTGCAGGCGAAGGTGGATGCGGGCGCCGACCGGGCGATCACCCAGTTCTTCTTCGACAACGACCTCTATCTCCACTACCTCGACCGCGTCCGCGCGCGCGGCATCGACATCCCGGTGACGCCCGGCATCGTGCCGGTGCACAGCTTCAAGCAGGTCGCGAACTTCGCGAAAAAGGCCGGGGCGAGCGTGCCCGGCTGGCTCGCCGAGCGTTTCGACGGGCTCGAGAACGACGCCGCGACGCGCCAGCTCGTCGCCGCCGCCGTCGCCGCCGAGCAGGTGATGGATCTGGTTGATCGCGGCGTCACCGACTTCCATTTCTACACGATGAACCGGGCGGAGCTGGTCTACGCCATCTGCCACATGCTGGGCCTCAGGCCCGACGCGCGGGCGGCGGCTGCGTGAGGGAATGTCATGGCTGAACCAGAGAACCTGACTCACCGTCTGCTTCGCGAGATGCGCGCCGAGATGACCGGTCAGTTCGAGAGCCTCCGCGCCGAGGTGCGTGAGAATACGAAGCGGTTGGAGAGCGTCCGCCAGATGGCACTCGGCGAGTCGGTGCTTGGTCGCTACACAGTCGCGGAGGTTGAAGAGCGGCTCCAAGAGATCGAGCGACGCCTCGCCGTGCTGGAACATGGCAGGAGCTGACACTTAGAACAGCCGCGGCGTCGCTTCCGGACGCCGCGAGCGTGGTACCAATCCAATGATCTCCGACACCGAAAAAGCCATCCGCACCATCGCCGCCGAGCGCATTCTCGTGCTCGATGGCGCCATGGGCACCGTCATCCAGGGGCTCGGCTTCGGCGAGGCGGAGTTCCGCGGGTCCCGCTTCGCCGACTGGGCGCGGGATCTGAAGGGCAACAACGATCTTCTGATCCTCACCCAGCCGGACGCTATCCGCGACATCCACCTCGCCTATTTCCGCGCCGGCGCCGACATCGTCGAGACCAACACCTTTTCCTCGACCTCGATCGCCCAGGCCGACTACGGCATGGAGGCGCTGGCTTACGAGCTGAACCGGGAGGGCGCGCGGCTCGCGCGCGAGGCCGCGGTGATCGCGGAGCGCGAGGACGGGCGGCCGCGCTTCGTCGCCGGTGCCATCGGCCCGACCAACCGCACCGCCTCCATCTCGCCCGACGTCAACAATCCGGGCTTTCGCGCCGTCACCTTCGACGAGCTGGCGGGGGCCTATGGCGAGGCGGCGCGCGGCCTTCTGGACGGCGGCGCCGACCTGATCCTGATCGAGACCATCTTCGACACGCTGAACGCCAAGGCCGCGATCTTCGCCGTCGAGGAGATTTTCGCCGAGCGCGGCATCCGCGTGCCGGTGATGATCTCCGGCACCATCACCGACCTTTCGGGGCGCACCCTCTCGGGCCAGACGCCGACCGCATTCTGGCACTCGGTCCGCCACGCCCGGCCGCTGACCATCGGCCTCAACTGCGCGCTGGGGGCGAAAGAGATGCGCGCCCACATCGACGAGATTTCGGGCGTCGCCGACACCCTCGTCTGCGCCTATCCGAATGCCGGCCTGCCGAACGAGTTCGGCCTCTACGACGAGAGCTCCGAGGCGATGGCGACAATGCTCGGCGAGTTCGCCGAGGCCGGCCTCGTCAACGTCGTCGGCGGCTGCTGCGGCACGACGCCGGCCCACATCGCCGCGGTGGCCGCGGCCGTGCACGGCAAGGCCCCCCGGGGCATCCCGGAGCAGCCGGCGAAGCTGCGGCTGTCGGGGTTGGAGCCGTTCGCGCTGGCGTCGTAGTGCAACAGGGCTATCGGTTCACGAAAGTCTCGGCTCATGGCAAAGCAAGCGTGAGGCACCTCTTTGCCTCCCCTCGATGGGGAGGGTGGATCGCTCTGAGCCGCAGGCGAAGAGCGAGACGGGTGGGGTGACTGCTCCGCGCCGGGAGGGATTCACCCCACCCGGCGCGGGGGGGGGGGGGGGGGGGGGGGGCGGCCGCCCCCGCCGC
>JAEZCD010000351.1 GCA_023430145.1 Pseudomonadota bacterium | reverse complement strand
ACCGACGCGATCGCGGCCCTCGGCCGGCTGGACCGCGCCGTCGCGGGGGGGCGCCACGGCGGCGAGACGGCCGCGGAGACCATCGCCCGCCTCGGAGCGGAGCGCCTCGCCGGAGTGCTGCACCGCGAGCCTGCCGATGCGTGAGACCTTCGACTACATCCGCGACGGCGCCGCGATCTACGCCCGCTCCTTCGCCATCATCCGCGCCGAGGCCGACCTTGCCCGCTTCACCCCCGACGAGGCGGAGGTCGCCACGCGCATGATCCACGCCGCGGGCCTCGTGGAACTTGCCCGCGACATCGTCTTCGCCCCCGGCATGGTCGCCGCCGCCCGCGCCGCGCTCGCCGCCGGCGCCGCCGTGCATGGCGGGACGCCGGCGCGCGCCCTACGCAAGTCCGCCGGCGGCTGGTCGGTCGAGACGCCGACCGGCACGGTGACGGCGGAAAAAATCCTGATCGCCACCAACGGCTTCACCGACGATCTCTGGCAGGGCCTGCGGCGGACGGTGCTGCCGGTGTTCAGCGCCATCGCGGCCAGCGAGCCGCTCGGCGCCGAGCGCATCGGCGGCATCCTGCCCGGCCGCCCTTCCGTCTACGAAAGCGGACGCATCACGGTCTACTACCGCATCGATGCGCAGGGACGCCTCTTGATGGGCGGCCGCGGGCCGATGCGCCCGATCGCCACGCCCGACGCGCTCGCCTACCTCACCGACTATGCCGCAGAGCTGTGGCCGCGGCTCGCCGGCATCGCCTGGACGCACGGCTGGAACAGCCGCCTCGCCATGACCGAGGATCACTGGCCGCATGTGCACGAGCCCGCTCCGGACGTGCTGATCTATCTCGGCTGCAACGGCCGCGGCGTCGCGCTCGGCACGGCGATCGCCGATCAACTCGCGAGCCGCCTCGTGCACGGCGAGGCCTTCGCGATCGACCTGCCGATCGTGGCGCCGCGGCCGATCTTCGGCCATGCGCTCTGGCCGCTCGCGGTCGGCAGCGTCGTTCTGCACGGGCGGATCATGGACCGGCTTGGCCTGTGACCAGCCGGGCCATGCGGCCATGCATCGTTGGAGCGCCCAACCGGCCGCCGGTGAAAAGCTCTGCGACGAGAGCTTTTCCTACGTCTGCGCCCTCGACGAGGGCGACGACCCTCGTGCTGGACCAAGGCCGCCATGCAGGCTAAGGCGGCTCCTGATGCGCCGCAGCGGGTGCCGGTGCGGATCGCTTCACGGATGGTCGAAGCGTATCGGATGCAGCTCGTCAACCATGTCGGCGATAGCCATCCTCGCCGCCGCCTTGTTCCTCGACAATCCATTGCTACTCGAGTTGCGCAACGCGGCACCGGAAGGATACAGCGGAGGGCGCTCGAGACCGTCAAACGAAACTCGGCTGTTCGCCAGCAGTGCTCCGGACGCCGGTGATCATCGCCACCACCTCATTGCCGTGTGACTTTGCCGCTTCCACCATTCCGACGATCCGCCCGCGCCGGAACACCCAGATCTTATCGACGAGATCGAATACCTGGCGGAGGTTATGGCTCACCAGGATGAGGGGAATACCCTTCTTCTTCAGGTTCCGAACGATGTTCTCGACCTGAGCGGTCTCCTGCACGCCGAGCGCGGCCGTCGGCTCGTCCATGATGATGAGCTTGGAGGCGAACGTGGCGGACCGGCTGATCGCCACGCACTGCCGCTGGCCGCCGGACATGTGCCTGATCTTCGCCCTGAGATCGGGGATCTTGATGCCGGTCGAGCGCAGCGCCTCCCGCGCTCGCTCCATCATCTTGCGCTCGTTGAGGAAACTGAACGGGCCGAGAGCGAAATAGGTTTCCTCGCGGCCGAGGAAGAGGTTGGCCGGCACGTCGAGGTCGTCAGCGAGCGCCAGATTCTGGAACACGGTCTCGATGCCGGCCTCGCGCGCCTCGATCGGGCTCTTGAAGTGCACCGGCCGGCCGTCGAAGAAGATCTCGCCGCTCGTCGGCTGCTCGACGCCGGTTATTTGGCGCACGAAGGTGGACTTGCCGGCGCCGTTGTCGCCGACGATGGCGACGTGCTCGCCGTCGTAGAGCTCGAAGTCGGCATCGTCGAGCGCGCGGATGCCGGCATAGTGCTTGGTGAGGCCGACGGTCCTGAGAACGATCGGCTTGCCTTCGCCGCTCATCGCCGGGGCGCCTTCACGGCCGCCCGCGCGCGCGGCGCTGGCGCCAGACGTCGAGGATTACGGCCGAGACGATGATGATGCCCATGATGATCTCCTGGTAGTACGCGCTCACCCTGATGTAGGTGAAGCCGGAGATGATGACGCCGAAGATGACCATGCCGAGCGTCGTGCCGACGATCGAGCCGCGGCCGCCGCTGAGAGAGGTGCCGCCGATCACGGTCATGGCGATCGCCTGCAGCTCGTACATGAGGCCCATGCCGCCCTGCGCGGTCTGGCCGCGCGAGGACAGCACGATGCCGGCGAGGCCGGCGAGCAGCCCGGCGATGGTGTAGACGAGCACGAGGTGACGCTCGACATTGATGCCGGAGACGCGCGCCGCCTCCACGTTCGAGCCGATCGCGTAGGTGCGGCGCCCGTAGACGGTGTATTTCAAGAGCACCTGGAAGACGATCGCGACGACGATGAAGATGTAGACCGGCATCATGCCGCGGCCGAACACCATGTAGGGCTCGGTCGGGAAAGAGACGGGTTGGCCGCGCGTGTACCAGTTGGCGATGCCGCGGGCCGTCACCATCATGCCGAGCGTGGCGATGAAGGGCGGGATCTTCGCGTAGGCGATCAGCGCTCCGTTGACGAAGCCGGCGAGGGCGCCGACCGCGAGCCCGATCACCACCGGCACGATCACCGGCAGGTCCGTCAGGCCCGGATAGACGGCGCGCGCATTGGTGCTGACCTGGGCGAAGCTCATCGCCACGAAGGCTGTCATGGCGACGACCGAGCCGGACGACAGGTCGATGCCGCCGGTGATGATCACCTGCGTCATGCCGACGGCGATGATGCCGACCACCGAGACCTGCAGGATGATGATGCTGATGCGCTGCGGGTTGAGCAGGAAGCTGTCGCCGCGCACGAACCAGCCGAGCGCCTCGAAGACGGCGCCGATCAGGATGAGGCCGATGAGGACGTTGACCTCGGGCGGCAGCGGACGGCGACGCGGCGTCTCGACGAGCGCGCTCTCGGCCGATGTCGTCGTCATGCTCTCTCCCCGGGTGCGGAGGCCGCCCGGCATGCCGGTGCGCTGCGCGACGGACGCCGCCGGCGCGACGGGGAGCGGAGGCCGTGCCGCCTTCCGCTCCCCAGCGGCGTCAGTTCTTGCTGAGATAGTCCTTGATATTGGCCGGGGTCACGAGCTCGAACGGCACCCAGACGACGTTGCCGACCGTCTCCCCCTTCGCCAGCTTGAGCGCCGCGTCGACGGCGCCGCCACCTTGCGCGGCGGCGTTCTGGAACACCGTGACGTCGAGATCGCCCGCCTGCATCGCCGCCAGCGCGTCCTGCGTCGCATCGACCCCGCCGACGACGATGTCCTTCATCGACAGCCCGGCGGCCTTCATGGCCGCGATGCCGCCGATCGCCATCTCGTCGTTGTTGGAGATGAAGGCGTCGAACTTCACGCCGGCCGAGAGCCAGTTGTTCATGAGATCGGTGGCCTCGGTGCGGTACCAGTTCGCGGTCTGCTCCTCGACGATCTTCATGAACGAGCATTCGGGGGTCGCGATGACATCCTTGATGTCCTGGGTGCGCTGCCGTGCCGCCTGGTTGTTGAGCTGGCCCATCATGACGACGATGTTGGCGCCGCCGCCCTTGCCCATCTCCTTCAGAAGCCGGCAGACCTCCTTGGTCTCGAGCGTGCCCGAGTCCCTTTCGTCGGAGCCGACGAAGGTCTGGTTCTTGGGCAGGTCCTTCAGATTGACCGGCTCGCGGTTGACGTAGACGAGCGGAATGCCGGCGTCCGCGGCGAGCTTCGTCTGCGCGGCGGTGGCATCGGTGTCGACCGGGTTGACGATGATCGCGTCGACCTTGGAGGCGATGAAGTTCTGGATCTGGCTGAGCTGCCTCGCGGGATCCTTCTCGGCCACCTCGATCTGGACCTCGACGCCGGCCTTCTTGGCGGCGTCGGCGATGCCGTTCCGCAATACGGTCAGGAAGTTGTCGAGCTCCGACATCGTCACGCCGATCGTCGCGGCCGAGGCACCGGTCGTGAGCGCGGCCGAGGTCACCAAAGCTACCAGAAGTCGCTTCATGGGCGTTCCTCCCTACCAACCTGCCCGTTCCGCGGCTCGGTCGCGGCGGGCTTTCCTTCCCTGCCACTGCAGGGAATTCGCATGCGTTTCAGGCGGCCTCGCTGGCGTTGTCGCCAGACAGCCACGCCACGCTCTCTTCCAGCGCCGAAGCGGGATCGGACAGGTCGTGAACGCTTTCGGCGAAGGGTTCGAAGGAGAAGAAGCCCCGGTAGCCCGCGCCGAGCAGGGCCTCGACCTGGCCGATATTGTCGAGGCGGTCGCGCGGTCCGACGAGGACGCGATGCGCATCCCGCATCGAGGCGACCGGGAGGCGCTCTTCCTCTACGCCGGAAACGTGAACGAGGCCGGTCTCGTCGGCGAAGAAGCTCTCCTCGCCCGAGATCGCATGATGAAAGGTGTCGTGAAGGACCTTGAAGGTGGCGCGCCCGCCGACCGCCGCGATGGCGTCGATCGCATCCCGCTTGAGCCGGAGCGAGGATTCGAGAAAGCCGAGCGGCTCGACGAAACCCTGCAGGTTTCGTGCGGCGAGGATCGGCAGAAGCTCGGAGAGGGCGTGGCGCAGGCCCTCGAGCCGCGCCGGCTCGTCGGGGCGGAACCGCCGGTCGTTCACTGGACACAGGACGAGCGCCGCGGCGCCGCAGGTGGCGGCGTAGTCGGCGAGATCGCGCGCCTCCGCTGCACGGTCCGCCGTCCAGTCGTTGAAGCGCTGCAGCGCGTTGATGGAAAGAATGCGCACGCCGTGCCGCTCGGCCGCGGCGCGGACGACAGGCGCCGGGGTTCCGTCGGCGATCGCCGTTCCTGCGAGGTCGTTTCGGATCTCGACGCCGTGCAGCCCGAGCCGCCTTGCGAGCGCGAAGAAGTCGTCGATGTCGGTGCGAGGCGCGACGATGTGATTGAGCGCAAGGCGCAGGTTCCGCCGCATTGAACGGTACCTCCCGCCGGCTAGGCTGAAGCCTTGTTCTGTGGCGCGGCGCGCGCCCTTTGCTTTTGCCGACGTGCGAGGTTCGCCCCTCGAGACTGATCCGTCAAGCAATCGCTGTCGGGCCTTCGGCGACGGTCGCCGACCTCGCCGGTCTGCCGGATTCGAGGTCTACCCGGGAGCGGCGCATGCGCTCGCCTCCGCAGAGATTCGGCCGCCACGGCCCTCGGACAAAGTGCCGGCGGCGGTCGCCTGCAGGGCGCGTCCGTGTTCCTCGCCTCGTCGTCATTGGCCGACATCGTCGTCGGCGGCTGCGGAAGATCGAATCCAGCATCCGGCGGCGGGAGCGCCGAGCCCACCGCCCTCAGATCCGCGGCGGGCAGAGAATGGTGGCGAGACGAGCCGCAGCCGCGAGCAGGGCCGGCGCGATCTCGCCCTCGCGCGCGTCGACATCCGGCTCGACGCCGGGGCACTGCAGGATGAAGACCGGCTTGCCGCCGGCATCGAGCACCGGCGCGGCCAACGTCATGACGCCGGCGGTGAACTCGGCTCTACTGATCGAGTAGCCGCGGGCGCGGGTCGCCGCGATCTCGGCCTGGAGAGCGTGCCGGTCGACGATGGTGCGCGCCGTATGGGCGACGGGCTGCCAGCGATCGAGCGCGGCCCGGCGGGTGCGGGCATCCGACCAGGCGAGGCGCGCCCGCATCTGCGCCGGCGCGTCGGGCGGGAAGCGGTGCCCGATCGGAACTGAGACCAGAAGCTCGGAGGCCTCCTCGGCCTTGTCGATGGCGATGAAGCTGCCGTCCGGCTCGATGCGGGTGAGCACGCACGGGACTCGCGTCCCGGCCGACAGCCGGACGAGCTCGGCATGGACCTCGGCCGGCCGGACGGCGCGCGACAGGAGGCTGGCGACATCGCCGAGGAGGCGGCCGGAGAGGGCGTATTTCCGGCGCTCGGCGTCGAAGTCGACCCAGCCTTCCTCCTGCAGGGTGCGCAGGATGTTGAAGCAGACGCTCTTCGTCAGGCCGAGGGCGCGGGCGATCTCGCTGACCCCGGCTGACAGCCGCGGCTGGGCGTTGAGGTAACGGACGACCGCGAGCCCGCGCTTCAGGGCCGGCACCTTTGCCTGAGCCGCGCGCGGCGTCGCCACGGCGGCCCGCGCCCCGTCCGGAAACTCCTTGACAGGCATCGTTCCCTGACCGCAATCTCGTTTCGCTTGAAGAACGATGTTCTATATGTAGAACACCCTGAACCGGAGGGCAAGTCACCATGCATTCGTCGTCTACTCTTCGCGGCGGTGCCGTCGCGATCGCGACGCTGCTCGCGGCCGGGTTCTCGACCCCGTCGCAGGCGGAGGAGTTCAAGCTCGGCCACGTCTACGACGTCGCCCATCCCATGCATCGCGCCGCCGTCGAGGCCGCCGATGCCTTCAAGGCCTGCACGCAGGGCCGCCACACCATCGCGGTCTACCCGTCCTCGCAGCTCGGCTCGGAGAATGCGCTGAATGAGCAGGTGCGCTTCGGCGGGGCCGACATCATCTTCACCGGGCAGATCTTCGCCTCGGGCGCCTACAAGCCGCTCGCCATCGGCGCGGCGCCCTTCATCTTCAAGGATGTCG
Organism: Pseudomonadota bacterium; assembly: GCA_023430145.1. GTDB lineage: Bacteria > Pseudomonadota > Alphaproteobacteria > Rhizobiales > Methylopilaceae > JAEZCD01. The sequence continues at coordinate 15,744 of JAEZCD010000351.1, read as the reverse complement.
ACCAGGCGCTCCGCTACCGCACCAGCGATACCTTCAAGGAGCTCTGGAAGGGCTGGGAGAAGGCGACGGGCCAGCACATCCTGTCGGCCGGCTATTTCGGCGCCTTCAACGTGACGTCGAACACGCCGGTCGAGAAGCCCGAGGACATGAAGGGGCTGAAGATCCGCGTGCCGGATTCGCCGATGTATCTCGCGTTCCCGCGTGCCGTCGGCGCCAACCCGACGCCGGTCGCGCTCGCCGAGGTCTACCTCGCCCTGCAGCAGGGCGTCGTCACAGCCTCGTCGAATCCGCTGCCGATCACCAACGCGTTCAAGTTCTACGAGGTGCAGAAGTACGTGAACCCGACCGCCCACATGATCGAGTTCGTGTTCTGGGTGGCCGGCGACCGGATGATGAAGGCCCTCAACGACACCGACAAAGCCTGCATGCAGAAGGCCGCCGAAATCTTCGCCGATCGCTCGACGGCGATGATCCTCGACGCCGAGAAGAATCTCCGGGCGTCGATGGAGGAGAAGAAGCTGATCGGCTTCACCAAACCCGACATCCCCGCCTTCCAGGCCGCGGTCGCGCCCACCGTCGATCAGCTCGCCAAGGAGCTCGGCGTCTCCCCGGAGCTTCTCGCCAAGATCAAGTCGCTCTGATGCGGACGCTGGACCGTCTGCTCGGCCGGGCGGAGGACCTCGTCGGGGTCCTCCTCCTCGCCACCATCCTGGTGGTGATGGCGGCGTCGGTCTTCTTCCGCTACGTACTCAACGACAGCCTCATCTGGGCCGAGGAGGTGACCCGCTTCGGCCTCATCCTCATCACCTTCGCCGGCGCCTCGATCGGCTTCCGCAATGGCAGCCACATCCGCATCGACGTGATCGAGCTCCTGCCCCCGCCATGGCCGGCCTTCGGACGCGCGCTCGTCGCCGCCATCAGCGCGGCTGTGGTCGGCTTCCTGCTCGTCCAGGCGATCGCCATCATGCCGATCCTCAGGACCCAGCAGAGCGCTGCCCTCGAGATCTCGATGGCCTGGATCTACGGAGCCGTGGCCGTTGCGCTGTTCTTCGGCCTGCTGCGCATCGCCTTCGGCGTGATGCTCGGCGACGGCCCGCGCGCATGATCCTTCTGTTTCTTTCGCTCGTCGGCCTCTTCCTGATCGGGGCGCCGGTGTTTGTCGCTATCGCGGGCGCGTCGATCATCTACCTCACGGTCAACGGCATCCCGCCGCTCATCGCCATCCAGAAGATGGTCTCGGGCGTCGACTCCTTCCCGCTCTTGGCCGTGCCCTTCTTCATCCTCGCCGGCAACCTGATGAATGCGGGGGCGATCACCGAGAGGCTCTTCGAGTTCGTCCACCGGCTGGTCGGCCATTGGCGCGGCGGCCTCGGCCACGTCAACGTGCTCGGCAGCGTCATCTTCTCCGGCATGAGCGGCACCGCCATCGCCGACGCCGGCGGCCTCGGCAATGTCGAGATCCGCGCCATGAAGCAGCGCGGCTACGACGCCGACTTCGCCGTCGGCCTGACGGCGGCGTCCTCGACCATGGGGCCGGTGATCCCCCCGAGCCTGCCGATGGTCGTCTACGGCTTCGCCGCCAACGTCTCGGTCGGGCAGCTCTTCGTCGCCGGAATCATCCCCGGGCTTCTGATGGCGGCGGCGCTCCACATCCAGGTGAGCTGGATCGCCCGCCGCCGTGGCTATCCGGTCGAGCCGCGCGTCCCCTGGGCGGAGCGCGTCCGCGCCCTCTGGGGCAGCCTGCCGGCGCTGATCATGCCGGCGATCATCCTCGGCGGCATCACGCTCGGCATCGCGACGCCGACGGAGGCCGCGGCGATCGCCGCCGTCTATGCGCTGGCGATCGGCCTCTTCGTCTACCGGAGTCTCGACGCGAAGATGCTCTGGCGCGTGCTGCGCGATACCTTCGAGACGACCGGCACGGTCATGCTCATGGTCGGCGCCTCCGCCCTCTTTGGCTGGGTGCTCGTCCGCGAGAACGCGGCCCAGGAGTTCTCGCAGGCCATGGTCGGCATGATCGGCGAGCCGTGGCAGGCCCTGATCGTCCTCAACCTGATCCTGCTGGTTGCCGGCATGTTCCTCGAGACGATCGCCATCATCCTCATCGCGGTGCCGATCTTCATGCCGGTACTCACCCAGTTCGGCATCGATCCCGTGCAGTTCGGCGTCGTCATGGTGATCAACCTCATGATCGGCCTGATGACGCCGCCGGTCGGCCTGCTCCTGTTCGTGCTGTCGAAGATCGGCGGGCTCGACTACTGGGGCACTTTCCGGGCGTGCCTACCCTTCCTCCTGCCCATCTTCGTCGTCCTGATCATCGTCACCTACGTGCCGGCAGTGACGCTCACGCTGCCGCGCCTGTTCTTCCACTGAACCCCGAGCGGAGACTCCCATGGGCCGCTTTGTCGACCTCAGCGTCACGATCGAGAACAACATGCCGGCGCACAAGAACATGCCGCGGCCGGTCTACCTGCCCTGGATGACCCATGAGAGCTGCCGGGCGCTCAACCAGGGCACGCCCGACGATCCGTTCACGACGCCGATCGAGTTCATCGGCATGCTCAACCATGTCGGCACCCACGTCGACGCCTTCTACCACCTGAAGCCGGGCGGGCAGACGATCGACGAGATGCCGCTCGACCTGTTCATCGGCCGGGCGGTCTGCCTCGACCTCACCCACATTCCCGACCTCGGCGACATCGACGTCCCCGACATGGAGGCGGCCGAGGAGAGGGCGGGCGTCCGGGTCGACGGGCACATCGTGCTGATCAATTCCGGGCTCCACCGCCGCCACTATCCGCGCGATTCGGTGATGTTCTCCAATCCGGGGCTCACGGCCGCGGCAACCCACTGGCTGGCCGACCGCGGCTCGCGCCTGCACGGCGTCGAGGGCCCCTCCACGGACCGGCCGAACTGGGCCGAGTTCCCGAGCCACCGCGTCTCGCGGGATCGCGGCATGACCCATGTCGAGTGGCTGTGCAACCTCGAAGAGCTGGTCGGCAAGGGCGTCTTCCAGTTCCAGGCGATCCCGCTGAAGCTCAAGGGCGGATCCGGCTCGCCGGTCCGCGCCTTCGCCATCCTCGACTGAGGGCGAACATGTCGCCCGACGCGCTCTGCCGCCTCTCCGCCCGCGAGATCGCCGCCGCGGTGGCGTCGCGTAAAATCTCGCCGCGCGAGGTCGTCATCGCGAGCCTCGACCGGGCGGAGGCGGTGGAGCCGGCGCTCAACGCCTTCGTCCAGATCGACCGGGACGGCGCACTGGCGCAGGCGGAGGCGCTCGAACGGGCGTTGGCACAAGGCGCCTCTCCCGGCCCGCTCGCCGGCGTGCCGGTCTCGGTCAAGGACCTGATCGACGTCGCCGGCCTTCGCGCGAGCTACGGCTCGTTGACGCTGAAGGATGCCGTCGCCGAGGCGGACGCCCCATCGGTCGAGCGGCTCAGGCGGGCCGGCGCCATCATCATCGGCAAGACCACGACGTCGGAGCTCGGCTATCGCGGCTACACGCAGAGCCTCGTCCACGGCGACACGCGCAATCCGTGGGATACCGCCCGCACCCCGGGCGGGTCGTCCGGCGGCGCCGTCGCCTCGGTCGCGGCTGGCGTGACGCCGGTCGCGCTCGGCACCGACGGCGGCGGTTCGATCCGCTCGCCTGCCGCTTTCACCGGGCTCGTCGGGATCAAGGCGAGCTTCGGGCGCGTGCCGGTCTGGCCGGCGAGCGCGACGCCGACGCTCGCCCATGTCGGGCCGATCGCGCGCAGCGTCGACGACGCCGCGCTGCTGCTCTCGGTCATCGCCGGTCCCGACCGGCGCGACGCCTTCTCGCTCTATCCGCCGATGGCGGAGGAGCCCGACGCGGCCGCGGTCAAGCGGCTCCGCGTCGCCTTCTCGCCGACGCTCGGCTATGGCCGGGTCGACGCCAATGTCGCGGCCGTCGTCGCCGAGGCGGTCCGCCGTCTCGCGGCGATCTGGCCCGGCATCGATGTGGTCGAGGCGGTCTGTCCCGATCCGGCCGAGATCCTTTCGGCCGAGTTCATCGGCGGCTGCAGCGCCCGGCTCGGCGATGCGGTCGACGCGACGCCGGACCTGATCGACCCGCCGCTGCTCGAGGCGATCCGCGCCTTCCGCCGGACGAGCGCCGACCGTTACGCGACACTCCTCCGCCAGCGGCTCGTCCACCGGGAGACCATGCGGCTGTTCTTCGAGCGCTACGACCTCCTCCTCACGCCGACGACGCCGGCGGTCGCCTGGAGGCTGGGGCCGGGCGTGCCGCCCGGGCACGAGACGGCGGCGGTGTGGTCGTATTTCACCTATCCGTTCAACCTCGCCGGCCTGCCGGCGGCGACGCTGCCGGCGGGCCTCGCGGACGGCCTGCCGGTCGGGCTGCAGCTCGCCGCGCCGCTGCTCGAGGAGGCGCGCATCATCGCCTCGATGCGGCTCGCCGAGGTCGTGCTCGGCCGCCTGCCGACGCCGATCGACCCGAGTGGTGGATGATCCGTCGGCGGCAACCGAAACGCGATGGTGAAGCCGACATCATCGAGTCGCTGCAGAGGCTCGAGCCGAGCACCAAATGCCTGCGGAGATCCTGGACCTCCACCAAAGGGCCACTGTCGGTCAGTTGGATCTTCTCATGCCGAACGGCGGACGACCGCGTCGGCGCTTCGCTTGAGATCCGGCAGGAGACGGAGGCCGAGTCCCGGACCGTCTGGCGGCGCGATCTCGCCCCGGCGGAGCGGAGGCAGGGCCGTCACCACGTCGCGATACCAGCCTGCGAGATAGGCCCGCACCACTTCCTGCACCAGCGCGTTCGGCGCATGGACGGCGAGATGGACGGACGCGGCGAGGACCACGGGTCCCGTGCAATCATGCGGGGCGATCGGCCGCTGCCATGCCTCCGCCATGGCGGCTATCTTGCGCGCCTCGGTGAGGCCGCCGCACCACGACAGATCGAGCATCACGATGTCGACCGCCTCCGCTTCGAGGAAGGGGCGGTAGCCCATGCGCGTGGCGAGCGTCTCGCTGGCGCAGACCGGCAGGCCGGTCTGCTCGCGATAGGTCCGCAGGCTCGCCGCGCTTTCCATGCGGATCGGATCCTCCACCCAATACGGCGCGAACGGCTTCAGCGCCTGGCCGATGCGGATGGCGGCGGGCAGGTTCCAGAGGCTGTGGAACTCGGCCATTACGTCGATGCGGTCGCCGACCGCGCGGCGAATCTTTTCAAACGGCTTCAGCGCCGTCCTGAGGTCTTCCGGCGCAATATGCGTTCCCGCCGCGGCTTCGGAGAACGGATCGAACGGCCATATCTTCATGGCCGAGAAGCCTTCTTCGATAAGGCTCATGGCGAGTTCGTCCGCGCGGTGCACGAATGCGTCCTGGTCCTCGTAAGGCCCCAGCGCCGGCGCGGCTTCGGATCCGTCGGCGATCTGACGCCAGCGTTCGCCGACGGTGTTGTAGACGTAGCCCGCGCAGGTGTTGTAGGCGCGGATCCGCTCGCGGCAGCGACCGCCTAGCATCTGCCATACCGGCAATCCTGCCGACTGGCCGAACAGGTCCCAGAGCGCGATGTCGATCGCGGAGGCGGCGCGCGTCTCGATGCTGGAGCTCGCGAAGCCGAGCACGCCGTGCAGGAACCGCCGATTGATATCCTCGATCTGCAGGGGGTCGGCTCCGATCAGGATCGGCGCGACCGCGGCATGCAGGTAGGTCGCCACGCTTTCGGCGTCGCGGAATGTCTCGCCGAGCCCGACCAGGCCTTCGTCCGTGTGGACCTCCACCCAGAGAACGGTCGGATGCCGTTCGAGCCGTACCGTCTCCAGCGCCGTGATCTTCATTGGCTGTCGCTCCCCCGCGGCGTCGCCTCGTCGCCTCCGAATCCGAGCCGTTTCGAGAGCGCCGCCGTCTCGCGCATCACGAGGGCGCCGATCCGTGCGATCGCATCCTCGTTCATCCGCGAAATCGGCCCGGCGACACTGATCGCGCCAGCGACCGCGCCGAAGCCGTCGCGGATCACCGCTCCGACGCAGGTGGCGCCGGGCTCGTTCTCCTCCTGCTCGACCGCATAGCCGCGAGCGCGCGCCTGCCGCAGCTCCTCGGCGAGGCGCCCCCGGTCGACGATGGTCCTGGGCGTTATCGGCAGGAGCGGCGAGCGTGACAGGAGTTCGTCGAGGGCGTTGTCGGACATATAGGCGAGCATCGCCTTGCCGCAGGCGGTCGAATGAAAGGTCGCCCGGGTGCCGGCGTAGGACGTGACCCGGATGCCCTGCTTGCCCTCGAGGCTGTTCACGATCAGCACTTCGTAGAGGTGTGGAAGAGCCAGGTTCACCGTCTCCCGCGTCTCGGCGCACAGCCGTGCCAGCGCCGGCTCCCCCGCCTCGATGATGTCGAGCCGGCCCTGCACCAGCCGGCCGAGCTCGAGGTTCCGGAGCCCGAGGCGGTAGCGCCCCGCGGAATCGCGCTCGGCGAAGCCGAGGCCGACGAGAGTATCGAGCAGATTGAAGGCGGTCGTCTTCTTCAGCCCCGTGGCGCGGCTGATGTCGGTGAGCCGCATCCAGTCGCGCGCCGCGGCCAGCGCGCCGAGCAGGAGATCGGCGCGGGCAAGCGCTTGAACTTTGGGTTTCGGTCTGAAGCGTTCATTCATCTGGAACGCGAATCTATCAGCATCGAAGGCTATAGACGAGATGGTTTTGCCGTCATAGCATCAATTTCAGCGAGATCGCGGAGCGACTGTCGCACAATATGGGACGCAGGATTTTCGTTGCTGGTCTCTGGCACGAGACCAACACGTTCTCCCCGGTGGCGACCGGCCGCGAGGAGATCGCGACCTGCGTCGATATCGCGGGCGACGCCCTCGGGAATCTCGCCGGATCGAACACCGAGATCGGCGGCATGATCACGGAGGCCCGTGCTCTCGGGCTCGATCCCGTCCTGGGCCGCTTCGCCGGCGCGTTTCCCTCCCGTCCCATGAGCGCGGCGCTTTTTTCGGAGCTCACCGGCGACATCATCGCCCGCGCACGGGCCGCGGGCCCGCTCGATGGCGCGCTGATCGCCCTGCACGGGGCCATGGTCGTCGAAGGGATCGACGAGGCCGACGCCGATTTCATCCGCCGCCTTCGCGCCGAGCTGGGCTCGGACACGCGGATCGTGTGTACCTTCGACTATCACGCCAATCTGTCCGCGGCGCTTGTCGACGCCGCCGATATTCTCGTCGGCTACCGGACCAATCCGCACGTCGACATGGCGGATCGCGGCCGTGAGGCGGCTGCTTTGATGCGCCGCCTTCTCGACGGCGAGCGCTTCCACAAGGCGTTCCGCAAGCTGCCCATGGTGTCCGTCTCCCAGACGCAGGTGACTGCCGACGAGCCGATGCGGAGCGTCATGGCTGTTCTGGAAGAGGAGCGCGGCAGGCCGGGCATCGCCGCCGCCTCGGTCGCCGTCGGCTATCCCTATGCCGACATCCCAAATCTCGGCATGAGCACGCTCGCCTACGCCGATACGGCCGAGGCGGCCGCGGCGACCGCCGACCGCCTCGCCACGGCGCTCTGGGAGCGCCGCGCGGCCTTCCTCGCCGAGGTTGTCGATCCGGCGGCGGCCGTCGCCCGCGCCATCGCGGTCGCGGCCGAGCGGCGGCCGGTCATTCTCGTCGACGTCGCCGACAATATCGGCGGTGGCTCGCCCGGCGACGCTACCGTCCTGCTCCGCGAGCTTCTCCGCGCCGAGGCCCCGTCGGCTGCGGTCGTCATCACCGATCCGGAGGCGGCACGAGCGGCCGCCGCGTGCGGCGTCGGCGGTCGCTTCTCCGGGATGGTCGGCGGCAAGACCGATCGACTGCACGGCGCGCCGGTCGCGGTCGATGGCATCGTCAGCATGGTGCGCGAGATCTCCTATCGGCGCGACGAGGAATGGATGACCGGCCAGGTGTCCAACCAGGGCCTGACCGCCCGAATCTCGGTGGGCGGCGTCGAGGTCATCGTCACCGAGCTGCGCACGCTCCCCTATGACCGCCGGCACCTGCGGGAGATCGGCGTCGAGCCGGGCGAGACCGGCATCCTCGTCGCCAAGGCGGCGGCCGGCTGGCGCACCCCCTTCGAGTCGATGATGGCCGAGGCGATCTATTGCGACACTCCGGGCGTCAACGCCCCGAACCTCGCTCACTTCCCCTACACGCGGCGGCCGAAGCCGCTCTACCCGCTCGAGACAAACGCCGAATGGAGCCGCACGCAATGAGACAGGGTTTTGGCTCCGGGGCCCCCTATCCCTATACGCCCGCCGTCAGGGCGGGAGACTTCGTCTTCATCTCCGGGCAGGTTCCGACCGGTGCCGACGGCACCTTGGTCAAGGGTGGCGTCGAGGCGCAGACGCGTGCTGCGCTGGACAATCTCGGCAAGGCACTCGCCCTCGCCGGCTGCAGCTTCGACGATGTCGTCAAGGTGACCGCCTTCCTCGGCGAGGCCGGCGATTTCGGCGGCTTCAACGCCGTCTACGCGACCTACTTCAAGGCGCCCCCGCCGGCGCGCTCCACCGTCTGCATTTCTCTCGTCGTCGACGCCAGGATCGAGCTCGAGGCGATCGCATATCGCCCGCTCGCTGCGGGAGGCACGGCATGAACGCGATCTTCCAGTGGATAGCGGACCTGCCACTCGATTCGAAGACCAAAGGCCTGCCCGTCGCCGGCCAGACCGTCCGCCTCGGCGATATCGGTGCGCAGGATTGGAATGTGCTCCGGGGCGACCTGATGCTGCCGGCGCTGGTGCTTCGCGACGCGCATCTGCGCAACAACCTCACCGTCATGCGGCGTTTCGCCGAGCATCACGGAGTGTCGCTCGCCCCGCACGGAAAATCCTCCTTCAGCCCGCAGCTCTATCGCGAGCAGGTCGATGTCGGGGGCGCCTGGGGGATCAGCGCGGCGACCGTGCAGCAGGCGACGCTGGTCGCGGAAGCCGGCGTGGAGAACGTCCTCATCGTCAACGAAGTCGTGGGTCGGGCGAACATCGAACAGCTCGTGGCGCTTCGCCATGCCCATCCCGACAAGAGCTTCTTCACCCTCGTCGATTCCGAGGGCGCCTTGGATCAGCTCGCGACTCACGCCGGACCGCATCTGCATCCCGGCGAGCGCCTGCAGGTTCTCCTCGAGGTCGGATTTCCCGGCGGGCGCGCCGGGGTCAGGACCTTCGAGCAGGGGGTCGCCGTCCTCGACGCCATCGGCAAGCGGCGGGACCTGTTCGAGCTCGTTGGTGTCGAATGTTACGAAGGACTCGTCAGCAAGGAGAACGACGCGGCGACCGTCCGCGAAGTCGACCGTCTGCTCGACCTGACGGCCGACCTCTACCGCCACGCCCGCGACACCGGCGCCTTCGCGGGGCGCGCCGAGACCATCCTCAGCGCCGGCGGCTCCGCCTTCTATGATCGGGTGGTCGAGCGGTTCCGCCTCGCCCAGCTCGGGCCGGAGACGCGGATCGTGCTCCGCGGCGGCTCCTGCCTCACCTACGATCACGGCTATTACGACCACTATCTCGAAATGCTCGATGCCCGCGGCGGGCTCGACATGCCCGAGGGCCGTCTTCCGGCCCGCACGACCTTCACGCCGGCGCTCGAGCTGTGGGCGGCGGTGGTGACACTTCAGGACGAGGGGATCGCCGTCATCAATATGGGCATTCGCGACCTGCCCTATGACCTCGGCTACCCGAAGCCGCTCCGCCACTATCGTGATGGGGCGCTTCTGCAGGAGCTCGGTGCGGGCAAGGGCCCGTACAAGGTCGTCAACTCGAACGACCAGCACTGCTACCTCACATACCCCGAGGGCGCCGATCTCAAGGTCGGCGATCTCATCGCCTTCGGGATTTCGCACCCATGTACCGCTTTCGACAAGTGGAGCGTGGTCTACCGGGTGAACGAGAACTTCACGGTCACTGGCGCCGTGAAGACGTTCTTCTGAGGGGAGAAGCCAATGTTGAGAACATTCTTGCTCGCTGCCGCGGCGACCGCCCTCATGGCGACCGCAGCGGCGGCCCAGTCCCCCATCGTCATGAAGGTGGGTACGTCGATCGCCGGCGAGAACCACCCGCTGGTCATCACGGTGGGCCGCTGGGCGCAACTCGTGAAGCAGCGGAGCAATGGCAGGATCGAGATCCAGCTCTTCCCGAACGGCCAGCTCGGCGGCGAGGTCGAAATGGCCGAAGCGCTCCGGCTCGGCTCGCTCGAAGCGACCGCCAACACGCTGACCGTGTTCAGCCGCTGGATACCGGAGGCGGAGATCTTCGACCTGCCGTTCCTGTTCAAGGACGATGACCACGCGCTGCGCGTCTACAATGGCGCGCCGGGCAAGAAGCTCGCCGAGCTCTTCCCGGCGCAGGGCTTTCGCGTCCTCGGCTTCTCGCTCGCCGGAGTCCGCCAGCCCTTCGGCGCGTTCCCGATCAACACGCCCGACGACGTCAAGGGCAGGAAGATGCGGGTGATCCAGTCGCCGCTGCACATTGCGATCTGGACGGCGGTCGGCGCCAATCCGACACCGATCCCGGCGCCAGAAATCTATAACGCTCTGCAGACGAAGCTCGTCGATTTCGCCGACAACACCAAGACCAATTTCGTCAATCAGAAATGGAACGAGGTGGCGCCGCATTTCTCCGTGTTGAGCCATGTCTACGCGATCGGCGGGATGTTCATTTCCGAGAGCTGGTGGAAGAAGCAGACCCCGGAGGATCAGAAGATTCTCGCGGACAGCTGGGCCGAGCTGGTCCCGACGCTGCACCATCTCGTCGCCTATCAGGACGAGCTCAGCCTCATCAAGGCGCAAGCCGGCGGCACGAAGGTCACGATCGTCCGCGACAAGGAGCCATGGCGGAAGGCGATGCTGCCGATCTGGGAGCAATGGGCGGCCAAGGTGCCGGCCGGCAAGGCGATGATCGACGAGGTCGTAGCCACCCAATAGAAGCGCCGGCCCGACAGGCATGACGGCAACGGCACATCCGGGCAGGGCGGACGCCTCGCGGGCGTTCGCCCTGACTTTTCTGCGGGGTCTCGACCGCGTGCTGGAGGCGCTGGTCGTGGCCTGTATCGCCGGCATCTTCCTCGACGTTCTCGCCGGGGTGGTCAGCCGCTACGTCTTCAATGCCTCCTTCACCTGGACCGAGGAGCTCGGCCAGCAGCTCTTCACCTATCTGATCTTCCTCGCCCTGCCGCTCGCGCTGGGGCAGGGACGCCATGTCGCCGTCGGCCTTCGGTTCGGCCGGCTGGCGCCGGTGCTCGAGCCGTGGCTCGCCTTCATGGCGACGGCGGTGGTCGCCCATACGCTCGTCATGCTCATGGTGAGCGGCGCCGATCTGATGGCGCTCCTCGGCGGTGTCATGCCGGCGCTCGGCTGGCCGACCTGGACCAAGAACGTCGTCATCCCGGCGGCGGCTGCGACGGCGATGGTCTATCTGGTGGTCGGCGGGTTCGCCGGCGGGGAATCGCCGGTGCGAACAATCCTCGCCATAGCGGTCGGCGTCGCATCATGGTGGCTCGTCCATGTCAGCGGCCTCGTCGCCATTCCGCGCACCAGCCCGACCCTGATCATGGTGATCGCCTTCATCGTCACCCTGGTCATCGGAACGCCCGTCGCCTTCTCGATGCTGTTCTCCGCCTTCCTCGCCAACTGGGGTGCGGCGCTCCTGCCACCGCCCGCCGTGGTGCAGAACATGGTGTCCGGCTCGGGCAAGTTCCTGCTCCTGGCGATTCCGCTCTTCCTCACCGCCGGCCACCTTATGAACGCCGGCTCCCTCTCCAAGCGGCTGATGGATTTTGCCCACGCGCTGGTCGGGCATCTGCGCGGCGGCCTCGCTCAGGTCAACGTGGTCGGCAGCGTGCTCTTCGGCGGGGTGTCGGGCTCTTCCTCGGCGGACGTATCGGTCGATTCGAAGATCCTCGTGCCGGAGATGGTGCGGAACGGCTATTCGCCGGCCTTCAGTTGCGCCATCACCGCCGCTTCGGGCGTCCTCCCCAACATCATTCCCCCATCGATCGCGCTCCTCCTCTTCGCCAGCATCGCCGAGGTCTCGGTCGGCAAGCTCTTCATCGCCGGCATCGGTCCGGGCCTGCTCATCGCCTTCGCCCTCATGACCACCGTGGCGATCATGGCGCGCGTGAGGAACTATGGCCGCTCGGGACCGCGGAAGCCGGCCGGTGAAGTTCTGTTGGCACTGGTCAGGGCGCTCCCGGTCTTGTCGCTCGCCGCCGTCATCGTCGTCGGCCTGCGTTTCGGCGTCTTCACTGCGACCGAATCGGGCGCCATCGCTGTCCTTTGGGCGCTCGTCCTCGGCATGGCCTGGTACCGCGAATTCGGCGTCCGCGACCTCTACCGCCTGCTCGCCCATTGCGGCGTCGACGCCGCCCTGGTCGGCCTTCTGATCGGCGCCGCGACGCCCTTCGCCTGGATCATGATCGCCGAGCGGGTCCCGCAGGAGTTCATCGCCTTCCTGCTCGGCGTCGTCACCGATCCGGTGGCGATCCTTCTCCTTCTCAACATCGTCATGCTGTTCGCGGGGACATTTCTCGATCTCACCGCGTCGATGCTGATCCTTGTCCCGCTCGTGCTGCCGCTGATGGTCCATATCGGCGTCGATCCGGTGCATTTCGGGCTGATCGTCGTGGTCAATCTGATGATGGGCGGGATCACCCCTCCGGTCGGCCTGCTGGTGTTCGTGACCGGCACGATCACCCGGACGCCAGTTCATGCGATATTCCGAGAGGTGACCCCGTTTTTCATCGCCCTGATCGTGGCCCTCCTCGTCATCACCTATGTGCCGGCCGTGCCGATGGCGCTGGTCCGGCTCGTCTATTGAGGTGTCCCGGATGAACCACGCGCTCTTCTCGCTTTCCGGCAAGGTCGTCCTCGTCACCGGAGCCTCGCTCGGCCTCGGCTGGGCGATGGCGAGCGGTCTCGCCGCCGCTGGAGCGCATGTGATCCTGAACGGACGCAATCCGGACAGGCTCGACGCCCGCGCCGGCGAGCTCCGCGGGTTGGGCGCCTCCTGTTCGACCGCTCCCTTCGACGTCAGCGACGCCGAGGCCGTCCGCCGCGGCGTCTCCGAGGCGGTCGGCCGGGCCGGACGCCTCGACGGGCTCATCGCCAATGCCGGCTACACCTTCCGCAAGCCGGTTCTCGACATGACCGACGGCGACTGGCGTCACGTCCTCGCCACCGACCTCGATTCGGGCTTTGTCCTCGCCCAGGCGGCGGCGAAGGCCATGCTCGCCGGACAGGGCGGCTCGATCGCCCTGATCTCGTCGATCCTCGGTCGCATCGGGCGGGCGCAGGTCGCGGCCTATTGCGCTTCGAAGGCCGGCCTCATCGGCCTCACCAATTCGCTTGCCGCCGAACTCGGACCGCTCGGGGTCCGCTGCAACGCCGTCGCGCCCGGCTATTTCGTGACCGACGGCACCAAGGCGGTCTACGACAACCCCGACTTCAACGCGATGATCTGCCGGCGCACCCCGCTCGGCCGCTGGGGCGATCCTCCAGAACTCGCCGGGATCGCCATCTTTCTGATGTCGGCCGCTTCCTCCTACGTCAACGGCGCCGTCATTCCGGTCGACGGCGGCGTCACCGCCGTGCTGTGAGGTTCCGAGGAGAGAGTGAGACATGCCCACAAACCTTGACCGGGTTCGATCCCGACTCTCCAGCGCGATCCTGTCCGACGCGCTCGACGCCTCCGGATATCCAAACCAGGCGATGCATCCGGGCATCCGGCCGCTCGACGACCGGCGCGTGCTCTGCGGGCGCGCCAGGACCGGTCTGTACCGGCCGACGGACGGCGTTCCGGCCGGCAAGAACCCCTACGAGCTCGAGATCAGGCTGGTCGACGCGCTGAAGCCCGGCGAGGTGGCGGTGCTGGCGACCGGCGAGTCCCGTCGGATCGGCCCGTGGGGCGAGTTGCTGTCCACGGCGGCGTCCGTCCGCGGCGCGGCCGGCTGTGTCACCGACGGGTTGACGCGCGACGTCGCCCGCATCCGCGAGATGGGATTTCCGGTCTTCAGCGGCGGCATCGGACCGCTCGACTCGCGCGGCCGCGGCGAGATCGGCGAGATCGATATCCCGGTCGAGGTGGGCGGCGTGCGGGTCTGTCCGGGCGACCTCGTCTTCGGCGACGTCGACGGCGTCGTCGTGGTGCCGATTTCCGTCGAGGACGTAGTCCTCGCGCATGCCTTCGCGAAGATCGAGGGCGAGAATACCACCCGCTCCGAGCTTCTCCGGGGCGCCTCTCTGGCGGAGGTCTTCAGCCGTCACGGCATCCTTTGACCGTCATCCGCATCGGCCGCAGGACACGCCGGCATTCGCACGCCCGCATCCTCGAGTTGCTCATGCTGCGGCGCTGCGCGGCTTCGCCGAAAAACAGAGGCACCGAACCGATTCGGAGGCGTCGCGACGGCACCGAGGCAAGCTGCGCGAGCGCATTGCTCGGCGAGGTGCTTCCGACAGCCACGAGAGCAGCGCTGGAGCTTGGCACGATTGGACGAACACCGTCACCCTAAGTTGGCCGGTACGACGCCATCGAGCAACTGCCTCTGCTCACACGAACTCGCCGGACGGGGATTCCGCCTTCCAGCGGCGCAGCGATTCCCGCAGATCCGTCTCGTAGCCGTAGCCGAGGTCGGGCAGCACGCGCGGCACGACATTGGTCGAGTTCACGAGCTTCAGCACCCGCGCCCGGTTCATCGATGTCCTAAGGCCCACCTTTCCGAGCGCCTCGAAGCCGAGGCCGGCGCCCATCATCAGTGGCAGCGGCGCCACCGCCTTCGGCATGGCGTAGCCGGCGACCTCGTGGAAGGCGCGGCAGATGTCCTCTGTCGTGTAGCGCTCCGGATAGGCGAAATTGTAAGTCACCTCGTCGAGCCCGAGATCTCGGACGAACTCGATCGAGCGCACCAGCTCGCCGACATAGCCGCAGGCCTTGATGGTGTCCTTCCGCCCCGGATAGACGAAGCGCCCGCGCTTCAGCAGCTTGGCGAGGCGCGTGAAGTTGCCGCCCTCGCCGGGGCCATAGATCACCGCCGGGCGGACGACGACGAGCTTGCGCCCCTCTCCGGCGCGCCGCCAGCTGCGATGAATCTTCTCCGCCTGCAGCTTCGACATGCCGTAGGCGGAATTCGGCCTGAGCGGGCCGTCCTCGTCGGTCGGCTCCTCGCAGGGGCCGTAGACCGAGATCGAGCTCGTGAAGACGATTCGTCGGCAGTCGTTGGCGCTCGCGAAGTCGCAGACATGAGTGGCGCCGAGGACGTTGGTCCAAAAGTACTCCCAGTCCTCGTGGCCGGGCGTCGTGTGCACGGCGGCGAGATTGTAGATGTCGAGGCCGGGAAGCTCGCCGGGCAGCGAGATCGGCTCGCGGACGTCGCAGACGATGTAGTCGACGCCGGAGACCGGGCGCGCCGCCGGCTTGATGTCGGCGGCGATCACGCGCGAATAGCTGCCGTCCTCGACGAGCGTGCTCGTGAGGCGGGTGCCGATGAAGCCTGCGCCGCCGAAGACGACGGCTGTGCGCGGCGCTGCGCCGCCGGCTGCGATGTCGGATGGCATGAGCCGACCCCGGGCGAGTGGAATCGCCCCAGGATCGGCTCAATTCATTGAGTTTCCGTTCCGCTCGGCGGAAGGGATGCCGATGCGGCCGACGAGATCAGGCGTCGCTGTTCCCGCCACTGCCGGTGCCGCCGCCCGTGGACGGGGCGCTCGTCGGGGCGGACGAGGCGCCGCCGGCCCGCTTCCGCACGCCCGTACGG
>JAEZCD010000156.1 GCA_023430145.1 Pseudomonadota bacterium | reverse complement strand
GCTCTCGACACGGGCCGTCGCACGCGATCGCCTTCAGGCGATTGCGAGCCGATGCTAACGCAGGGGTGCGCGTCCGCGACCGCGCACCCCTGCTCCCGCGCGAGCGCGGGAAGCCTCTCAGTCCGCTGCTGGTCCGTTCGTCCTCACTGGGCCTCGTTGAACTTCCGTTCCGCCTCCACCAACGCGACCTTCGGGTCGGCCTTCTCGAGCACGACGCGGCCGACCGCCTCGTTGAGCGCCCCCTGCATCGTGCGCGTGTTGCACGCGGTCGGCTCCAGCCAGCTCGATGCGCTCCAGGCGTCGACCATCGTCTTCATCCAGGCGTTCTCGGGCTTCGACATGAAGGGATCGGCGAGGAACGATTTCCGGATCGGCACCTGGCCGCCGACCGTCACCCATTTGGCGGCGGTCTCCTTGCTCATGAGGAAGTCGAGAAACTTGCCCGCTTCGGCGAGGTGCGGCGACTTCTGCCAGGCGGCGATCCACCAGCCGGAGACCGGCATCGGCGAGGGTTTCTCACCCGTCGCGGACGGCCAGGGCAGGATGCCGATGTTCTCCGCGCCGAACTTGGCCGCCTTGGCGATCACGCTGAAGCGCAGGTTCGAGGTGATGGCGATGGCGTAGCGGCCGGCGGTGAACTGCTCGGTGATGTCGTCGACATTGAGCACCAGCGCTTCCTGCGGCGTCGTCTTGTCCTTGGTGATCAGGTCGGCCGTGTAGGTCAGCGCCTCCACGCCCTCCGGCGTCGCATAATTGGCCTTGCAGCCGTTGAACGGCCCCCCCGGCTGATCCAGCATGCCGATCAGCACCGGCGTGCTCTCGGTCTTGATCGGGGCGAGCGGCATGCCGAAGCCCCAGACGTCGACGCGGCCGTCCTTGTCCTTGTCGACGGTCAGCTTCTTGGCCGCCTCGCGGATCGCGTCCCAGGTCGTGAGGCTCGCCGGATCGATGCCGGCCTCCTTCAAGAGATCCTTGCGGTAATAGATAACGCTGGCGCCATGGAACAGCGGCATGGCGAGCAGCTTGCCGTCCTTCATCGCCGCGTTCCAGCCGGCCTTGACGTAAAAATCGTCGCGCTCGGCCTGCGGCCACTTGTCGGCGACGAGCGCGCCGAGGTCGGCACCGGCGCCCGACTGCGACAGGCCGCCGAGGTTCTTGGCGTCGATCCAGACGATGTCCGGGTTGTTGCCGGTTCTGTGGCCGAGGAAGAATTTCGGCGGCATCTGCGCGAAATCCTGCGGCTCGACCTTGATCTTGATACCCGGGTTCGCCGCCTCGAACTCGGCGATGATCTGCTTCAGCGCCACCTCGCGCGGCGAGGTCTTGTTGGGATCGAGGAAGGTCCACATGGTGACCGTGGTCTGGGCGGCGGCCGAGGCCGCCCCCAGCATGCCGGCGACGAGGCCGGCGAGCAGCGCCGTGCCGGCGCGCAGTTGCTTCGACATCGCTTTCTCCTCCCATTGAACGGGGCGCCCTTGATGAAGCGCTTCCCGCGGCTTGCGCTCCCGGCCGGGAGCCTGGTTCATGCGGTTCGGACGGCCGCGGCGCGGCCCCGCTCGCGTTCGGGCAGCTCGAGGGCCAGCCCCGTCGCCGGATCGAAGATGTGCAGGCGATCCGGCAGAAGAATGAGGCGGACCTCGTCGCCCCGGTTCACGAGCCGTTGCGCGGGCGCCCGGCAGCACAGCTCGAGTCCCGAGGCCGTCGCGGCGTAGACGATCAGATCCGGCCCGGAGAGCTCGACCTGCGAGACGCGGGCCGCGAGGCCGGCCGCATCGCCGGTCTCTCCCATATCGATCGCCTCGGCGCGCAGGCCGAGCTTGACGGGCCGGCCGGCGATCGCCGCGAAGTCGCGCCGTCCCGCGCCGAGCGCGAAACGGTCGGCGCCGGCGTCGAAGCGGCAGCCGTCCGCATCCACCATCACCATGCCGTCGAGGAAGAGGATCTCGCGCTCGCCGACGAAGTTGGCGACAAACATGTTGGCAGGCTTGTTGTAGATCTCGAACGGCGTCGCGTATTGCTGCAGTCGTCCCTTGTCGAACACGGCGATGCGCGAGGACATCGACAGCGCTTCCGCCTGGTCGTGGGTGACATAGACGATCGTCGAGCCGATCGCGGCGTGCAGCGCCTTGATGTCGTGGCGCATGCGGATGCGCAGCCTCGCGTCCAGATTCGACAGCGGCTCGTCGAGCAGGAACACCTTGGGGTTGCGGATCATCGCCCGGCCGAGCGCGACGCGCTGCTGCTGCCCGCCGGATAGCTCGCGCGGATAGCGGTGCAGCAGGTCGGGCAGCCCGAGCGCCGCGGCGACCGTCTCGATGCGCGCCTCGATCTCCGCCTCCGGCCGGCGCCGCCCCCGGGCGCGCAAAGGGAAGGCGAGGTTCTCGAACACGCTCATGTGCGGATAAAGCGCGTAGTTCTGGAAGACCATGGCGATGTCGCGGTTCTCCGGCCCGACATCGTTGACGACGCGGTCGCCGATCAGGATCTCGCCCTCGTCGGCGTCGATGAGGCCGGCGAGCAAGCCGAGCGTGGTCGACTTGCCGGAGCCGGAGGGACCGAGCAGCGACACGAACTCGCCGGGCTCGATGGCGAGATCGAGGGCGGCGAGCGCCTCGATGGCCCCATAGCGCTTCGTCACGCCGCGGAAGAGGACGGGGGTCGTCATCGTCAGCTCTTGACCCCGCCGCTCGTCATGCCGCCGAGGAAGAAGCGCTGGAAGGCGACGAAGACGATCAGGACGGGAACGGTGGACAGGATCGCCGCGGCGGTCAGCGGCCCCCATTCGCGGCCGTAGAAGCCGAGATAGCCGTAGATGGCGACCGGCAACGTCTTCACCGACTCCGACGAGTTCATGGCGACCGCGACGACGAAGTCGTTCCAGGCGAAGGTCACGACGAACAAGCCGGCGGCGACGAGGCCCGGCCCCGAGAGCGGAAGCACGATCTTGCGCAGTGTGTCGAGGCGCGAATAGCCGTCAACGCGCGCCGCCTGCTCGAGCTCGATCGGGATCGTCTGGAAGTAGCCGTAGAGCACCCAGACGACGATCGGCAGCTGATAGGCGGTATAGAGCAGGGTCAGCCCGGTGAGGCTGTCGAGCAGGCCGAGCCGCGCGAGGAAGGTGAACGTCGGCACAAGCAGCGACGGCAGCGGGATGCTCATCAGCGCGACCACCGCGAGCAGCAGCGGCGCCGAGCCGCGGAACGGGATGCGCGCCATGGCGTAGGCGGCGAGGCTGCCGAGCGCGAGGCACAGAGCGACCGAGGCGACCGAGACGATCACCGAGTTCAGCACAAAGTGCTGAATGCCCGTGCGGAACAGCAGCGCGTAATGCTCGAGGGTCGGCTCGCTCGGCAGCAGCGTCGGCGGGAAGGTGGCGAGCTCGGCCGCGGGCTTGAGCGAGGTCGAGAGGCCCCAGAGGATGGGAAAGAGCGCGACCAGCGTGATGAGCGCGGTGATGGCGCCGTGCGCCAGCTGCCGCAGCCGCCTGCGCCGCTTCCAGCTCGGCTGCGCGGCGCTCACGCGGTCCTCCTGCGCTCGCGGAAGAGCACGACGTTGACGGCAATCAGGACGATGTTGAACAGGAAGACGAGGATCGCGAGCGCGTTCGCCTCGCCGATGCGGGCGTCGAGGAAGCCCAGCCGATACATGGTGAGGCCCACCGTCTGCGTCGCCCCGTTCGGCCCGCCGCCGGTGAGCACGAGCGAGAAGGTCAAGACGTTGACGAAGTGGATCAGCAGACGAACGACAGCAATCAGGATCGGGATGCGCATCAGCGGCAGCGTGATGCGGCGGAAGCGATACCAGGCGCTGGCGCCGTCGACGCGGGCCGCCTGGTGCAGCTGCGGCGGGATGCTCTTCAGCCCGGCGAGCAAGAGGATCATGGCGAAGGCTGAGTCGCGCCACAGCGCGTTGAAGATCAGCGCTCCCATGGCCGACGTCGGATCGGCGAGGATCGCCGTGTCGCCGAGGCCGAAGGGGCCGAGCGTCGCCGCGACGAGCCCGGAATCGGTCGAGAAGATCCAGCGCAGCAGGAGCGAGCCGACCAGCATCGAGATGACGTAGGGAACGAGCGCGGCGGCGCGCGCGAACACGTTCCAGCGCGTGTCGCGCTCGAGATGGAGTGCCAGGCTCAGCCCCGCCGTGAGCGTCAGGGCGAGCGCGCCGAGCGAGAAGACGAGCGTGGCGACGAGGCTTGCGATCACCATCGGCGAGGTGATCACCCGCCAGTAATTGTCGAGGCCACGAAAGGCTGTCAGCTCGAAATAGTCCACCCGATGCAGGCTGTAGTAGAAACCGATGACGAGCGGCGTCACGACGAACAGGATCTCGACCGCGACGAGCGGAGCGACGAAGCCGTAGGCGCGCCGCTCCTCGGGCGTGATCCACGGCCGGCGGAGCCGAGGCGCCGCGACGCGCGCCACCGCAGCCACTTCCGTACCCGATCCCGCCGAGGCAGGCGCTGCCGTCATCGAGCGTTTCCCAAGATCGTTCTTGCCGGGAAGTAGGCTCCGGCGCGCCCGGCGTTGCAATGACGGTTTCTTGCAAAATGCGCGGGCTTTCCGGCCTCGGCCCGCGTGGATTGTCGCGATTGGACAGCGCTTCCCGCCGTCGGCGGCGCTAGGGTGCCGGCGCAACCTCCGCGGCGCCGAAGCCGCGGAAGGAATGGAACTATCCCAGGAGAAGCCGGATGCGTCCCGTCGCCATCGTCACCGCGGCAAGCCACGGCATCGGCGCCGGGATCTGCCCCGTTCTCGCCGCCGGCGGCTGGGACGTCGCGGTGAACTACAACAGCTCGAAGGCGGCGGCCGAGGAGGTCGCCGCGCGGGTCATCGCTGCAGGCGGGCGGGCGATCACGGTCAAGGCGGACGTGACCCGCGAGGACGAGGTGGTGGCGATGTTCGAGCGGGTCGACGCCGAGCTCGGGCCGCTCTCCGGCCTCGTCAACAATGCCGGCGGCGGCAAGATCGTGCTCGGGCCGGACGGCGCCACGGTGGCGGACGCGACCGTCGAGCAGATGCACGGCATGATGGCGCTCAACGTCGTCTCGACCATGCTTTGCACGCGCGAGGCGGTGCGTCGTATGTCGACGGCGCGCGGCGGCAAGGGCGGCTCGATCGTCAACATCTCCTCCGACTGCGCGCGGCGCGGCGGCCCGACGAGCCGCAAGAACACGGCGGAAGGCCTCGTGCTCTACGCTGCCGCCAAGGCCGCTGTCGACGGCTTCACGCTCAACGCCGCCGTGGAGGTGGCGCCGGAGGGCATCCGCATCAACGCCGTCCGCCCGGCGACCGTGATGACGCCGGCGCACGACGTCGACGGCCCCGGTCATTACGAGCGCATGGGCAGGATCATCCCGATGGGCCGGCCGGGCAGGCCGGAGGAGATCGCCGAGGTGGTGCTGTTCCTGTTGTCGGAGCGGTCCTCGTTCGTCACCGGCGCCTTCGTCGACGCGACCGGCGGCCGCTGATCCGGTGCGCTTCTCCGGGCGCCACGTCCTCGTCGCCGGCGGCGCCTCCGGCATCGGCGCCGCGGCCACGCGGGCCTTTCTCGCGGAAGGGGCGGCCGTCAGCTTCAGCTGGCTGTCCAGCGAGACGGAGGCGGCCGGGCTCGCCGCGGAGGCGGGCGACCGCTGCCTCGCCTTGCGCGCCGATGCGACGCGCGTGGCCGAGGTGTTCGCGCTCTTCGAAGCCGCGGAGCAGCGCTTCGGGCCGGTCGACGCCCTCTTCGCCAATGCCGGCGGACTCGTCGGGCGACACCGCCTCGCCGACATGCCGGCCGCGCACTGGCTCGCCGTGGTCGAGCTCAATCTCACCAGCACCTTCCTCCTCTGCCGCGAGGCCTTGCGGCGCATGGAGCCGCGCCGGCGCGGCGCGATCGTCACCATGGCCTCGCTCGCCGCTCTCGACGGCGGCGGGGCAGGGGCCTCGGCCTATGCGGCCGCGAAGGGCGGCGTCGTGGCGCTCACCAAGGCGCTCGCCAAGGAGGCCGGCCCGGCCGGCATCCGCGTCAACGCCGTAGCGCCCGGGCTGATCGCGACGCGCCTGCACGACCGGCTCAGCACGGCGGGCAGCCGCGCGGCCTCGCGCGAGCGCACGCCGCTCGGGCGGGAGGGCGCGCCGGAGGACGTCGCCCGCGTCGTGGTCGATCTCGCCTCCGCCGACTTCGCGTTCGTGACCGGGCAGGTCGTGACCATCGACGGCGGGCGCGGTCTCGGCTGAGTTCTCTCAGCGCGGCGACGAGAGGCCCTCGAGAGCGGCGAGACAGGCGCGCACATGGCTGCGCAGATCGTCGAGGCGGTCGTGCGACAGTCCGCGGTCGGCGAGGAAGCGGGGCTCCCAGCCGAGCATGAGCGCGAACTCGATGCCGAGCTCGGGGCCGAGCACACGCTCCATGCGGAAATAGCGCGCGAGATTGGGACACGCGGTGCCGGCGAGGTAGGCCTCGACGACGCCCCGCGAGATGCCGGTCTCGGCGACGAGACGGCCGACGCTCCACGGCCCGCCCGACTGCAGCATCTTCTTCAGCCGGAAGCTCAGCCGGGCGGCGATCGCCTGCGGCGTGATCGCGGTGGGCGGCAGCGGCCGCCGATAGGCCGGGAGCGTATCGATGCCGGCGAGCTCTTCGGCGCCACGCGAACGGCGAGGCCGGGCAGGGGCATCGCCATGGCGCGGCCCGAGCGCCAGCGCGAGCGCCTGGTCGGCCTGGAGCAGGGCTGCTTCCAGGGCGGCGAGGTCGACGGCTCCGGGCGGCTCGCGGCCCGCCCGCGGCTCCCAGCCCAGCATGCGGTTGAGGTCCATCGCCACCTCGGGCCCCATCACGGCGACGAGGCGCTTGTACTTCGCAAGGTTCGGGCAGGCGGTGCCGCTGACATAGGCTTTCAGGCTGCGGACATCGATCAGCGTGCGGGCGGCGATCTCGGCATAGCTCCAGCGCCGCCCCGGGCCGATCAGGTCGCGCAACCGCCGCGCCAGCCGCTCGGTCACCGTCTGCGGCGTGATCTCGTGCGCCTCGAGCGCATGCGCCGGCAGCGAGGCCGGGCAGGCGCGCGCAGGCCGGGCACCTTCCGCGAGCCAGCCGGCAAGACCGGATTCGGAGCGTTCGAGCATGGCGCCATCCTCCTCTCAGCTGTCTGCGATGCCCTCGGGGGTCCAACGCCAGCGCGCGCGGAATCCCAGTTCGTTGGCTGCCCTCGACGAGTCGTAGACCGCCTCGCCCGGCCGCCAGCCCTCTCGCCGCGGGGCGGCGCCATACGCCTCGCCGAGCCGTCGTTCGGCATCGTCGCAGGCGAACGGCCAGGGGGCGGCGATGTTGTACACGGCGAACCGGGCCGGGCCCGGATCGAGCAGGGCCAGTCTGCAGGCGCGCGCGGCATCGCGCACGTCGACATAGGCCCACTGGCTCTTGGCAGCCTGCTTCGGATCGCCGAGGCGCTTGGCCGTGTGCTCGGCGAAGCGATCGGGGTGCCAGATGACCGGGAAGCGCAGCGCGCGCGTCACCATCGGCGACCGGCGCGAGATCATCTCGCAGATCTGCTCGCCGACGAGCTTGCTGAGCGCGTAGCCCTCGCGCGGCCGTGACGGCTCGTTTTCGTCGACCGGCACTCGCGTCGGCGCGACGATGTCCGGCGCATAGGCGAAGCCGAGCGCCGACTGGCTCGACGCATAGATCAGGCGCGGGACTTCTGCGGCTTCCGCCGCGAACAGGAGGTTGGCGGTCGAGGTGACGTTGCCGGCGAACAGAATGTCCTCGCGCGCCGAGTGGGCATGCGCATAGGCGGCGCAATGGACGATGCCGGCGAGGCCCGAGCAGATCGCCTCGAGACGCTCGCGCGAGCCGAGATCGTCTGCGATGAATTCGACGCCCGCTGGCGGCGTCACCGCCTCCCGGTCGAGGGCGACGACGCGCTCGCCCGCCTCTACGACATGCTCCACGACGGCGCGGCCGAGCAGGCCGGCGGCGCCGGTGACGAGGATCGGGCGGGCGAAAGCCTCCGTCATGTTCCGGTCCGCGACCTCATCAGAACTTGCCGAACTTCACGTAGAGCTCCGCCAGCGAGCCGCCCTTGTCGACCTCGGCGCGGATGTCGTCCTCCTTGCGGCAGGTCGCCTCGGCCTTCTCTAGCACCTCGAGCGTCAGCGCCCGCGGGATGATCACGACGCCGTCCTCGTCGCCGAAGACGTAGTCGCCGAAGTTGACCCGAACGCCGCCGATCGACACCGGACAGCCGAAATCGACGATGTTGAAGCGGCCGACCGCGTCGCCCGGAATTTTGTACTTGCAGAACACCGGGAAGCCGGCGCGGCGGATATAGGCGGTGTCGCGGATGCCGCCGTCGACGACGGCGCCGACGCAGCCGCGCCGGGCGGCGCCGGCGCTCCACAGCTCGCCCCAGACGCCGGTCTCCTCGTCGCCCATCGTGTCGTAGCAGGCGACGACGTGCGGCATGAAGGAGTCGATGACGCGCGGGCCCATGCGCTTGCTCTGATCGCGCGTCGAGTTGGACATGCCGACGATGGTGAAGGCGGGACCTGCAACCATCAGGCGCACGTCGAGCGGCTGGATCGAGTGGTGCACGAACTGGTGGCGCAGCTCGTATGTGTCGAGCACGTCGCAAACCGCCGGCGTGTAGAGCTTCTTGAAGCGCTCGGCGAGCGAGGCCCAGTCGTGATTGTCGAGTTGCATGAGGCGTCTCCGGGCCGGGTCACCAGGCCGGGCTGTGCGGGCGCCAGTCGGGGCGCGCGCTGTCGGCCAGCGTGGGATTGAGGAAGCGGTCGTCCGCGGCGCCCGAGGTGGCGAGCGCGTGGTATTTGGCGAGTTTTTGCTCGTCGATCTCGATGCCGAGGCCCGGCCCGTCCGGCGGGCTGATGACGCCGTTCCGTGTCTCGAGCTTGCCGCCGACGATGATGTCGTCGGCGAGATGCGCGTTCATGCAGTCGATGGCGAGCTTCAGATGCGGCAGTGCGCTCGCGACATGGGTCATCGCCGCCCAGCCGACGCCGAGCTCGGCGCTCGAATGCATGCCGAGGTCGATGCCGCTCGCATGGCACATGCGGTCGACCGCCATCGTCGCCCGCACGCCGCCCCAGTACCAGATGTCGCTCAGCACCACGTCGATCGCGCCGAGGCTGATCGCCGGATGGAAATCCTCGAACTGGGTGACGCACATGTTGGTCGCGAGCGGCGTCGTCACCGACTTCTTGACCTTGGCCATCGCGGCCGCGTTCCAGCACGGGTCCTCGTAGTATTCGAGGTCGATCGCATCGAGCTGGCGGCCGATGCGGACCGCCGTCACCGGCGTCCAGCAGCCCTGCGGATCGAGCCGCAGCTTCATGTCGCGTCCAAAAGCCTCGCGCAGCGCGTAGAGGGCGTCGCGGTCGACCTCGGGCGCGAAATAGCCTCCCTTCAGCTTGATGGCGCCATAGCCGTGGCGCGACACCTGCTCCTTCGCATTGGCCACCACCTCCTCGACGGTGTGGATCTCGCCCTGTCCTTGCGCGTTGGCGTGGCGGAAGAAGACATAGGCGGCGACCGGCACCTCGCGGTGGATCTGCCCGCCGAGGATGCGGTGCAGCGGCTCGCCGATCGCCTTGCCGCAAAGATCCAGGCAGGCGATCTCGAGCCCGGCCATCAGCGGCTCGGGCTTTTGCCAGGGGTAGTAGTTCCAGTGCTTGATGCGGCTGATCAGCCGCGTCGATTCCCACGGGTTCGAGCCCCGAAAGATCTGCTCGAACATGCGGAAGGTTTCGGGCTTGTAGCGTGCCGCGGTCTCGCCGTAGCCGACGAGCCCGTTCTCGGCGACGACCTTGATCAGCACGCGCGGATAGCTGCCGAGCGAGCCGTAGCAGGTCAGGATCGGCGCCTCGATCGGCACCGTGACCGGAATGCACTCGATCTTCTCGATGCGCAGCGGCGCCGCCGTCCGCGCTGTGGGTTCGTGTTTCATGGCGCGGCCCTCAGTCCATGTGCAGGCCGCCATTCACGTCGATCAGCTCGCCCGTGATGTAGCGGGCCCCTTCCGAGGCGAGGAAAACGAAGGCGGGCGCCACGTCCTCGGGCTGGCCGCGGCGGGCGAGCGGGATCGTGGCGCGCAGCACTTCCGGATCGTTGCTGAGCTCGAAGTCCTTCGAGAAGGCCGTGCCGATGATCGAGCCGGGCGCCACGCCGTTGCAGGTGATGTTCCAGGGGGCGAACTGATGCGCGGCCGCCATGGTCATCGTCCACACGGCGCCCTTCGAGGAAGTGTAGTGCGCGTAAGGAAGGCGGCCACCGGTCTTGCCGGAGATGGAGCAGGTGTTGATGATCCGCCCCCATTTCTGCGCCTTCATCGAGGGGACGGCGGCCTGCATGCACCAGAGCTTGCCCTTCACGTTGACGTCGTAGATCCGGTCGAAGCCTTCGCTGGTGATCTCCTCGAGCCCGGCGAGCGCGACGATCCCGGCGTTGTTGGCGAGCACGTCGATGCGGCCGTGGTTGTTCGCCACCGAGCCGATGACGTCGAACACAGCGTCGCGGTCGGTGACGTCGAGCCGGTGGCCCTCGGCGCTGCCGCCGGCAGCCCCGATCTCGCCGGCGACGCGCTCCGCCGCCGCGCCATCGATGTCGGCGACGACGACCCGCGCGCCCTCCTCGCCGAAGGCGTGCGCGATCGCGCGGCCGATGCCGCCACCGCCGCCGGTGACGATCACCACGCGATCCCTCAAGCCGGTGTTCATTGCCGTAGTCCCTCCAGAACGGGTGAAGCTGCAACGGGTGCGCCGGGACCGCGAGCGGCGATCGCCTCGGCGTGATGGCAGGCGACGGCCCCCGCGCCGACACCGCGCAGCGCCGGCGCTTCGACGGAGCAGCGCTCGGTGGCGAAGGCGCAGCGCGGATGAAAGCGGCAGCCGGACGGCGGATCGGCCGGGTCGGCGACTTCTCCGGCGAGCCGGATGCGCGGCGGCCGCTCGCCCTTCAGGTGCGTCACGTCCGGCACGGCCGACAGAAGTGCGCGGCTGTAGGGATGAAGCGGCCTGGCGAAGATCGCCTGCGTCGGCGCGATCTCGACGATCTGGCCGACATACATGACGGCGACGCGGGTCGCGACGCGGCGCACGACGCTCATGTCGTGCGAGATGAAGAGATAGGTGAGGCCGAGCGACTGCTGCAGCTCGATCAGGAGATTGAGGATCTGCGCGCGGATCGAGACGTCGAGCGCCGACACCGCCTCGTCGGCGATGAGCAGGCGCGGATCGGTGGCGATGGCGCGGGCGATGCCGATCCGCTGTCGCTCGCCGCCGCTGAACGCGTGCGGGTAGCGATCGATGAACTCGGGACGCAGCCCGACGCGAACGAGCAACTCGGCGACACGGTTCCGCAACTCGCCTCCGCGCGCGAGACCGAAATTGCGCAGCGGCTCGCCGACGATGTCGACGACGCGCATGCGCGGATTGAGCGAGGATTGCGGGTCCTGGAAGACCATCCGGATCTGCGAGAAGAGCCTGCGTCGCTGCGCCTCGTCGGCGGAGACGAGATCGACCGTCTCGCCCTCGGCCGTCCGGTAGAGCGCCTGCCCGCCGCTCGGCCGATAGGCGCCGACGAGGGCGCGCCCGGTCGTCGACTTGCCGCAACCGGATTCGCCGACGAGCCCGAGCGTCTCGCCCTCGATGAGGTCGAACGACACGCCGTCGACCGCGCGGACGGTCGAGACCGCGCGCCTCAGCAGGCCCTTCCGCTGGCCGAAATGCTGCCGCAGGTCGCGGACCCGGAGGAGCGGCTCAGCCATCGGCCGTCTCCATGCGGTGCCCGGCGTCGCTCCACAGGTGGCAGCGCACGGTGGCGCCGCCTGCGCGCGTCTTCAGCGGCGGCGCTCGCGTGTCGCAGAGCGGTCCGAGACTCTCGACGCAGCGCGTCGAGAAGGCGCAGCCGGGAGGGCGGGCGAGCGGATGCGGAACGATGCCGGGAATGGCGTTCAAGGCGCCGTCGCCGTCGATGTCGGCGACGCAGCGCAGCAGGCCGCGCGTATAGGGATGGCGCGGCCGGCGCAGCACCTCGGCGGCGGTGCCGGATTCCATCACCTGCCCGAGATACATCACGACAACGCGGTCGGCGATCTCGGCCACGACGCCGACATCGTGCGTGATGAAGACGATCGCCATGCCGAGCTCGGCCTGCAGGCGCATCAGGAGCTCGAGGATGTTGGCCTGGGTGGTCACGTCGAGCGCGGTCGTCGGCTCGTCGGCGATCAGCAGCGACGGCTCGCAGGCGAGCGCCATGGCGATGCAGACGCGCTGCCGCAACCCGCCCGAGAGCTGGAAGGGGTAGGCGGAGAGCCGTGCGCGCGCATTGGGGAAGCCGACCTTGTCGAGCGTCTCGACGGCGCGCTCGCGCGCCGCGCGTCCGCCGAGGCCGAGATGCAGGCGGATGCCCTCTTCCAGCTGGCTGCCGATCGTGTGCACCGGCGACAGCGCCGACATCGGCTCCTGGAAGACCATGCCGATCTCGCGGCCGCGGATGGCGCGATACGCCCGGGAGTCGGGCGCCAGCATCGCGAGGTCGACCGGGGATCCGTCGCGGCGGTAGAAGGTCATCCGTCCGCCGACCACGCGCCCCGGCTTGCGCACCAGCCCCATGATCGAGCGGGCGGTGATGGACTTCCCCGATCCTGACTCGCCGACGATGCACACGGTCTGCCGGCGCGGCACGGAGAAGCTCGCGCCCTCGACCGACTTCACGACGCCGTCGGGCGTCGCGAAGTGGGTGCGCAGATCCGCGACCTCGAGCAGCGGCGGAGGGGTGGTGGCGATCATTTCTGGTACGGATCGGCCGCGTCGCGCAGGCCGTCCCCGAGGAAGCTCAGCGACAGAACCGCGATCATCACCGCGACGCCCGGCGCGAAGAGCCACGGCGCGCTGGCGAGCGAGCGGATGTTCTGCGCCTCCTTGAGCAGGACGCCCCAGCTGACCATCGGCGGCTGCAGGCCGAGGCCGATGAAGCTCAGGGCCGTCTCCGACAGGATCATCGTCGGCACGGCGAGCGTCGTCGCGGCGATGATGTAGCTGTAGAAGGACGGCAGCATGTGCCGGAGGATGATGCGCCCGCGCGAGGCGCCGTCGAGCCGCGCCGCGACCACGAAATCCTCGCTGCGCAGCGACAGGAACTTGCCGCGGACGATGCGCGCGATCGTCGTCCAGCCGATCAGCGACAGGATGATGGTGACCGCGAAATAGACCGCGAGCGGATGCCAGGTGAGCGGCACCGCCGCCGCCAGCCCCATCCAGAGCGGGATCGTCGGGATCGAGCGGATGATCTCGATGATGCGCTGGATGGCCGTGTCGACGAGGCCGCCGAGATAGCCGGACAGGCCACCGAGGATGGTGCCGAGGACGAGGCTCAGCAGCACCCCGACGAGGCCGATCGACATGGAGACCCGGGCGCCGTGGATCGTGCGGCTGAGGACGTCGCGCCCGAGCCGGTCGGCGCCGAGCAGGAAGAAGGGCTGGCCGTGCTCCTTCGGCCCGAAGAGATGGATGTCGCTCTCGAACAGGCCGAGAAAGGAATAGGGGTCACCCCGCACGAACAGCCCGATCGGGATCACGGTCTCGGGATCGGCGACGAAGACGCGGCGCATCGCGGCCGGATCGACTTTCACCTTGTAGCCGGTGACGTGCGGCTCGAAGCGCCAGCCGCCTTCCGTCTCGCGGAACAGATGCAGCATCTGCGGCGGCGCATAGGTGTAGCGCGGCTTGGAGGTCTCCGTTCCGAAGGGCGCGATCGGATCGGCGAACAGCGCGAGGAGATAGATCAGCAGCACGACGATGCCAGACGCGAGGGCGAGGCGGTGACGGCGGAAGCGCCACCAGATCAGCCGCCATTCGCTGGCGCCGGCGAAGCGCTCGACCGCCGCCGGAGCGGGCGCCGCCGCCGGAGCGATCGCCGGAAAGGTCTCGGCCGCGTCGCTCATGCCTGCTCCATCGCGTGGCGGATGCGCGGATCGATGAGCGCGAGCAGTATGTCGGAGATCAGCGTGCCGACGACGGTGAGAAAGGCGAGCAGCAGGATGATCGCGCCGGCGAGATACATGTCCTGAGCGAGGAGCGCGCGCAGCAGCAGCGGGCCGGTCGTCGGGATGTCGGCGACGATCGACACCACCGCCTCGCTGGAGACGATGATCGGGATCATCCAGCCGAGCTTGGAGACGATCGGATTGATCGCGACCCGCGCCGGATACTTGATCGTCAGCCGCCCTTCGGGCAGGCCTTTGGCGCGCGCGGTGTCGACATAGGGCTTGGAGAGCTCGTCGAGCATCGTCGCGCGCATCACGCGAACGATCTCGGCGGCGCCGGCGCTCGCGAGAACGACGACCGGGATCCACAGATGCGCGAGCAGGTCGCCGACGCGCGCCAGCGACCAGGGTGCGTCGCGATACTCGTCGGAGAACAGCCCGCCCGGGCTCGAGCCGAGCAGGGTGAAGCTCGCATACATCAGCACCAGCGTCATGAGGACGTTGGGAACGGCGAGGCCGATAAAGGCGCCGAAGGTCGCGAGATTGTCGCTGAGCGAGTATTGCCGCAGCGAGACGTGGATACCGATCGGGATGGCGACGAGGGCAGTGAGCGCCAGCGCCATCAGCGCGATGCCCATGGTGACCCACAGGCGTGGCGCCACGACGTCGAGCACCGGCTTGTTCCACTCGAACGACTGGCCGAAATCGAGGCTCCCGACGATGTTGGCGACCCACTTGAAGTATTGGACCAGAAGCGGCTGCTCGAGGCCGTAGCGCTCGCGCAGAAGCGCGATCTGCGAGTCGCTCAATCCTTCGCCCTGCGAGGCGAGCTGCGAGGCGAGCGTATCGAGGAAGTCGCCGGGCGGCAGCTGAATGACGGCGAAGACGATGACCGAGATGACGAGCATCGTCGGAAACATCAGCAGCAGCCGTTTCAGAACGAACGAGAGCATATCGGCCTGCGAAGGGCGGTAGCGGCGACAAAATCGGTCGTCGACGGGCAGAAGGACGATCCGGCGGCATCGCCGGATCGCCTCGTCGCACGCGGCTCGCCACCGAGGCGGCGCGCCGCGGCGGCGTCATTGCGCCTTGAAGAACTGCTCCGGATTGGCGGCACCGATATAGGGGATGGTGCCGATGTCGGTGACGGATTGCGGCACGTTGCGCATGGCGTTCGAGATCACGCCGTAGCCGGGCGGCGCGAGCGAGATGCCGATATTGTAGAACTGGTCGCCGCTGATACGGACGATCTCGCGGATCGCCTCGCCCTGCGCCTTCGGATCGGGCGAGGACTGGACCTTGCGATAGAGATCGAAGGACTGCTTGACGATCGCCGGCGGCTCCTCGGACGGCTCGCGCCCGGCGAACCAGTTCGACCACAAGAGCGCGAAGGTGCGATAGCCGGTCGGGTCGTAGGGCAGGAAGTTGTCGGGGTGCATGACGAGGTCGATGTCCTCGCCGCCATTGCCGAGGAAGACGAAGGCCTCGTGCTCGTTGGCGAGCGCCCGGTTGCGGATCAGCGCGCGGCCGAGCGGCCGGATCTGCAGGTCGACGCCGACCGTCTTCCAGTTCGCCTTGACGGTCTCGAGCACGTCGATCCAGTCCGGCCGGAAATCGGAGGGCGCCTCGACGATGATGCTGACGCGCTGCCCGTCAGGGCCGAGCCGGTAGCCTGCGCTGTCGCGCTTGTCGAGCTTCAGCCCATCGAGGAGAGAGTTCGCCTTGGCGACGTCGTGCTCTGTATATTGCTTGGCGACCTTCTCGTCATAGGCGACAGAAGTCTTGCGCGGCGCCACCTGCCATGGCTCGCCCTGGCCGTAATAGACGAGATCGATGATCTGCTGCCGGTCAATCGCGTGGCTCAGCGCGATGCGGAAATCCTTGTTCTGGATCAGCGCGCGCTTCTTCGGGTCGGCGTGGTTGTGATTGAAGAAGATCACCATCGTGTTGTGGTGCGGCTGCGGCACCTCGATGAAGCGGTAGTTCCCCTTCTTCTGGTTGTCGAAGAGCACCGCCTTGTTGCGCAGGCTCGCCAGCGTCCGGTCCTGCAGGTCGATCTCGCCGGCGGTGGCGCGCAGCACCATCGCCTCCGCATCGTCGACGACGCGGAAGTCGTAGCCGTCGAGATAGGGCAGCTGCTGCCCGGCCGGATCCACCTTGTGATAGAAGGGGTTCCGTTCGGCCGCGACGCGCCGCTTGTCGTCGTAGGGCGAGGTCAGCACCCAGGGCTGCATCGTCGGCATGCCCGTGAAGCGCCAGCGGCTCAGCGGCCCGCTGAGCGTCGTGAAGCGCTCCACCCAGCCGGACGCGCCGGCCGCCTTGGCCTCCGCATCCGCGTTGGGATTGTGGGCGGCGTGGAACTTCGACAGATAGTGCTTCGGAAAGCCCTCGATCGGCGCATTGTCGCCGATGTTGGAGTTCGAGGCGAGATTGCGCAGGAAGAGGCCGTTCGGCTCCTTGAAGGTGAACTTGACGGTCAGCGGATCGGGCGACGTCACGACGACCGGCGCACCGCCGGCGCGCAGCCACGACGGCAGGTTCGGCGTCAGCTGCGGGTTGGTGGCGACGCTGTCGTACCAGAACTGGATGTCGGCCGAGGTGAAGGGCTGGCCGTCCGACCATTTGAGCCCCTCGCGTAGCCGGAAGGTGAACTCCTTGGCGTCCGGGCTCGCCTCGAAGGATTGCGCGAGGTTCGGGATGTAGCGCTTCTCCTCGAGGTCGTAACGGATGAGGCCGTCATAGGCGATCGTCTTGATCAGCCACCAATGGTCCGACGCGCCGAGCATGGTCGCGCGCCAGGTGCCGCCATAGCGGCCGATCTCCTTGTGGGGCTTGACGACGCGCGGGTCTTTCGGAAGCCGCTGCGCGACCGGCGGCAGCTCGTTGCGCCCGACTTTCGCCGCGAGCGCCGGCGCCTCCTTGATGCCCTCCTGTGCGAGCGCGTGGCCGGAGAGGCCGATCGCCGCAACGGCGGCGCCGCACATGAGGAGAGTACGCCGCGAGGGCTCGGTGAAGGACTGCATGCTCTGACCTCCCATGAAACACGCCCGGCGTCTTCGACGCGCCGGGTTTCGCAGCCGGTGGATGGCGCTAGTCGTCGTCGGTTCCGAAGTATCGGCGCTCGGCGCGGTCGAGCAGCGCGACCATCGCCGCCTTGGCGCGCGCCGGATTTCGCTCGGCGAGGCCGGCGACGATCTCGCGCCGGTCGATCACGACCTGGCGGCGGTTCTCGCTGGTCACGACGCGCCGTCTGAGGTGGCGCCACATCTCGCTGTCGCGCAGGGTCCAGAGGTACTCGACGACGTTGGCGAGCACGCCGTTGCGTGCCGCCCGCGCCAGCGCGGTGTGGAACCGGAAGCCGAGCTTGTCGTCGAAGTCGCCGAGGCCCGGATAGACGCGCGCCATCTCCTCGACGAGCTCGGACAGCTCCCTGATCTCCTGGCTCGTCGCGCTGACGGCCGCGCGCGCGGCGATCTCGGTCTCGATGAGGCGCCGCGCCTGGAACTGCTCGAGCGGCCCCGGCCCCGGATCGCTGCCGAGGCTCCAGGGCATCACGGCGGTCGCCGGTGGCTGCCGGACATAGGTGCCGTCGCCAACGCGAACCTCGATCAGCCCCGCCGCCTCGAGGGCGATCATCGCCTCGCGAACCGTGGGCCGGCTGACCTCCAGCATGCGCGCGAGATCGCGCTCGGGAGGGATGCGGTCCCCGGCCCGATAGTGCTCGGAGCGGATCATCTCGCCGATCTGCTCGGCGATCTGCTCGTACACACGCTTGCTGCGCACAACGCGCAGCGGCGGCGTATCGGACCTGGCAGGCGGACTGGTGGACAAGCCAAAACTCATCTTCCGAGGTGGCCTGACCATTAGGAGCGCGGCACGTGCCTGTCAACTCTCCGGTCGCACCTCTGCCGCCGAAGGCGGGACAGCCGCTGGCCTGACCAATTCTCTCGCGCTGATCCGGATGCCGCCTAAGAGGCGGCGCTGGCGGGACGCAGCCGTGCCGGACGAACGATGGCAAGCCCATCTGAACACGATCGTCGATTTCTGGACCTCGATGCTGCTCGGCACCGGTCGCTTCAGGGGCCTGCGCATTTCCGGCGCTGGCTCGCGCTGTTCCGCTTCACGGCGGAGGCGCTGTGCACGCCCGACATCGCCCCCCTGTTGATCGAGTGAGCCGAGCGCGCCGGCAACGCATTCGGTCTCAACATCCGCAAGCATCTCGGGGAGAGCGTCGTCCACCTGAAGCCGCTCGAGCGCGAGGACTACCCGGCCGGCGCCGCGCTACGCCGGGATCTGACGGTGGAGCCGTGACGAATTCTGCGACTGGACCAGGCGATACAGCCGGACTCGTGGCCGAGTAATTCGCACGACTTGCCGGGGTGACATTCGCGCTTGCGCTCTTGGAAGGACCAGTGCTCCTCGACGCGCGGGACACGGTGACTTTCGGGCGTCCAACGTGCAAAGATCCCTGCGTGACGAGGCGCCGCATATCATACCTCAAAACTGATGATCGCTGGGCAATCGCATTTCCGAGGCGACGGATAATCCACCCTAAGGGAAGTCGGGAATGTCCGATTTGAAGGGCAAGGCCGCCCTGGTGACGGGCGGCGGGTCGGGCATCGGCCTCGCGACCGTTCGCATGCTCGCCGAACGTGGAGCGAGCGTGGCGGTCAACTATCTTCCTTCGGACGAGCGCGCGGCCGACGCGATCGAACAGCTGCGGAAGGAAGGGCATTGGTTGGTCCACGCCCCCGGCGACGTCTCGAGCTTCTCGGAGGCGAGGCGTATGGTGGTCGAGGCCTGCGCCGAGCTCGGGCGGCTCGACATGCTGGTGAACAACGCCGCCCGTGGAACCGCCGGGCCTGTCCCCTTCGAAGACCTCGACGCCATGGACGAAGAAATCTGGCAGGGCATTCTCGCGACCAATCTGCTCGGTCCGTTCTCCTGCGTCCGGGCCGCCGCGAAGGAGCTCAGGCGGACTAGAGGTGCGGTCGTCAACCTGGCGTCCGTCGCGGGATTCGGCATCCGCGGCAGCAGCATCGCCTACGCCGCGAGCAAGGCCGCGCTCGTCAACCTCACGGGTTCCCTGGCGCGCGCACTCGCACCCGAGGTGCGCGTCAACGCGGTCGCCCCCGGCCTGGTCGACACGCCCTGGACCGCGTCCTGGCCGGAGGAGCGCAAGCGGCAGACCGTGAAGCAATCGCTGCTGGGTCGGATGGCGCAGCCGACCGACATCGCCGAGGTCGTCGTTTTTCTGCTCACGGGCACCGGTTTCGTGAACGGGGAGACGATCATCGTCGACGGCGGTCGCGCCTGAGCGACAGGGTGAGCATCGAGCGATATGGCGTCTCGTTACCTTCCCTTTCCGAAGACTAGAGGACCTCATCGGCATTCCAGGGGGATCTCTCCTCGTCTGGGCCGGCCGCAGGACAGGGGGCCTCCATACGGCGAAAGTATCGGGTGACATCATGGATCATCCGTATATGATATTTCAAAAGGCTTTATTCGAGCCGGACCGGTCGCCATGCCGCAGGAACGTCGACCCTGCCGGAGCGACCTATCCGGAGGTTCAGCGGCATATCGACGGCCAATGGCGCGATGCGGTGGAGGGGCGAGAGGGAGAGGAATCGTGGCCTGCCACCCCGTGCCGGGAGAACTCGGGGATGGCTGAGCCCGCGCTCGTGCCGCTGCTGAGCGTTCGTGACCTGAAGAGGCATTTCGTGACGGGTACGACCCTCCTAGGAAAGGTCACGCGGACCGTCTATGCCGTCGACGGCGTCTCCTTCCACGTGCACGCCGGCCGAACCTTGTCGATCGTCGGCGAATCCGGATGCGGCAAGTCCACCTTCACTCGCTGCTTCCTCAGATTGCTAGAGGGGTGCCGATTCCCCACGCGCTGCTGGATGGCCAAGGATTGCTGTTCGACGGTGGAGCCTGAACTGCGCATGGATGGCGTCGCGACCAATGCGTGCCACTTCCCACAGTAGAACTAGCAGGCGCCATCGCGGAAGTATAAGATCAAAAATGGACTTCTTCGTTCGGGAGGCGGAGCGGTAGTGTCGCGGTTGCGGTCATCGTGCACACCGGTTTCTATCGAGGCGAGTATCCAGTGACATCACTTGCAGTTGCCAACGCGATCGCCGCGCCGCAGGACGACGTCAGCCGGGACAGCCTTTCGGACCAGATCTATGCGAGGCTGCGGGTCGCACTGATGACCGGCCAGTACGAGCCGGGCAGCAAGCTCAACATCCGCAAGCTCGCGGCGAGCTACGACATGTCGCCGACGCCGGTGCGCGAGGCGATCTTTCAGCTCGTTCGCGAGGGTGCCCTGGAGCTGAGGCTCGGGCATCAGCCACGCATCCCTGTTCTCAGCATTCCCCAATACATCAACATCCGCGAAACCCGGGCGCCGTTGGAGCGACTTGCTGCCGAACTGAGTGCGGCTCGCATCGGCGCTGGCGAGATCGAAGAGCTGAAGCGCCTGCATGGGCTATTCATCGAGTCGGAGAAAAAGCAGCGCTTCAAGGAAGCGCTGGGCGCCAACCAGGAGTTTCACTTCACGATCTACCGCGCCTCCGGCAATGATGTTCTGGTGCGCGTGATCGAGAATCTCTGGCTCCTGGCCGGTCCCCTCGTGAACAACCAATGTCCGCTGGAGGAGGAGTTGTCGCCCCGCGTCCATCCGCACGTGCTCATCATCGATGCCCTGATGCGCAGCTCCCCGGCCGAGGCCGGAGAGCTCGTGGTCCGCGATCTGCGGGAGGGATCCTATGTGATCATCGAGAAGCTCAAGAAGATGCTGGCTCAGCGAACCACGAGGAGGAAGAAGCCGTCATCTGCAGGCGCTAAGGTACGAGTAACTCGATGAGAAACGGGCCCGCCCGCATCGATGATGTTCGAAGCAGGTCGTTGAAGGCGCTCATGGTTCGCGCGACCGCGGACTCGACGCCAAATCCCTTTGCGAGGGCTTGCCAGTTCATCTCCGGCGCTGAGAGGCTCATCATATCGTGCGCCGACTTGCCGGCCGTGGCGCCGACATTCGCCAATTCTCCGAGAAGGATCGCATAGCGCCGGTTCGACAGGATCACGGTGGTGACGTCGAGCCTCTCGCGCGCTTGCGTCCAGAGCGCCTGAACGGTGTAGAGGGCCGAGCCGTCCGCCTGGAGGTTGATCACCCGCCGGTCCGGCGCCGCTATGGCTGCGCCGGTCGCCATCGGTATGCCGAGACCGATGGCGCCGCCGGTCAGCTGGAGCCAGTCATGGCGCGGGGCGAACCGCGTGCCGGCGAAGAAGGCACGGCCGAAACTGACGCTCTCGTCAACGATGATCGCATCCTCCGGCATCAGCGCAGCCACCGACTGGGCGACGGCCGGCGAACTGATCTCGCCGGTGGCGACGCGCGGGCGGCTGGGTGCCTCCAGAGGGACGGACCGAGGGGCGTTGAGAAGGTCGGCGAGTCGGCAAAGGGCATCGACCGCATCCTGAGTCTCGTCCGCGAGCGACTGGACCTCGATGTCGGGCGGCGTGGGCACCTGGGGCTTTCCCGGATAGGCGAAGAATGCCACGGGCGGCCTGGAACACACGGTGACGAGGTGGCGGGCGCCGGAGAAGAAGCGGACGGCCTCGTCGACCGGGTAGGGGACGCGCTGGACCTCCCCGCAGCCTCCGCCTCTTTCCATTCGCGAGATATGTGTGGGAGCGACCAGCCGCGCGCCCGTCGCCGCGGCAATTCTCCCGGCGGCCTCGAGGGCCGGTCGACGGAGCGCCTGCCCGCCGAGCAGGATCACGGTGGGCTCCTTGCTGCGCAGCACCGTAGCGGCGCGTTCGACGGCCGCTTCTTCGACGCTGGTCCGGCTGCGCACGGGGAGGGGATCGGCGTCACCCGCCGCGGCGTTCCACCCCGCATCGCACGGCAGGATCATGGTGGCTATTCCGCGCGGATGGCTGCTTGCCGCATGGATGGCTTCCGCACAGTCGTCAGCGGCTGCGAGGGAGGACGTGCAGCGCCTCACCCATTTGGAGACGGGTGCGGCCCAGGTCTGGGACGGGGCGTTCAGCGGCGGGTCGTATGACGCGTGGTAGGTCGCCTGGTCGCCGACGATGTTGACGATCGGCGTGCCGGCCCTGCGAGCATTGTGCAGGTTGGAGAGCCCGTTCGCGAGGCCCGGCCCGCAGTGCAGCAGCGTTGCGGCCGGACGATCGGCCATTCGCCCATAGCCGTCGGCGGCGCCCGTCACGACACTCTCTGTCAGGCCGAGGACGCACCGCATTTGCGGGTGGCGGTCGAGCGCGGCGACGATGTGCATTTCGCTCGTGCCCGGATTGGCGAAGCAGGTATCTACTCCGGATGCGATCAATGTCCGAACGACCGTCTCGGCACCATTCATCTCGGCCTCCTGCCGGGACATCTGAGTTTTTGGTGGATCATATATCAAAATTGGAAATCCGCGCCATCATAGCCGCGGCACCGAGCAGGAGGACGCCGATGGCAGGATCGAGATCCGAAGTGATGATGACACCGGCGGCGCCAGCGGGATAGGCGCGAGTCTGTCGCGGCAGGCAGCAGCGGCCGGGCCTCGGTTGGTCATCGCCGATATCGACGACCGGCGGGCGCATGACGTCGCTCGCAACATCGGGAAATGCACACGCCGTTAGGCTGGACATCTGCGCGTCCGAGTAATGGGACGCGTGCTCGACGAGGTCTGGCAGATCCATGGCGGTCTCGACGTCCTCGTGAGAAACGCGAGCCATGGTGCATACCGGCTACGCCTGTGACGATGCGCTCGCCTTGGCGTTCGCCGGCCCGTCTATGAGCGCCGACGGGGCCGCCGCAACGACCCTCAAAGCCTTCGAGAAGAAGGCCGTCGAGGTCTTCATGCCGCCCGGGCGAGGCAAGATCGTCCGACGGGTCGGAACGAGCCCGAGAAGCCTAAAGAAGCTCACCGAGCGCGACGAGATCATCGGCTCCCAGAAGCTTGCGGAGCGGCGAGCCGAGAAAGCGGCGAGCGAGGCGGAATGAGGTGCTGCGTCCGCTTTTCGAAGCGGGCATCCGTCACATCGTTCGGGAATGCAGCGCCCTGTCGAGTACGCCCGGCGGCGCTTCCGGCCGACGCGGCTCGGTGTCGAGGCGCTGCAGGAGGACCGGAAGCTCGAAGGCCTCGACGGGCGGGAGCGGCCCCTCGAAGCGCCGCACCTCGACGAGGCATGTCTGGGCGCTGCAGCCTTGCGACAGCTGGGAGGCGGGCTCGTCCAGCGTAAGGACGTTCGGGTTCCCGTGCCGCTCCAATCCGGTCTCCGGGTCACGGTCGAGCCATGCTCCGGTGTTGAGGCGCGCCACGCCCGGCATGACGTCGTCGGACAGCCGCGCCCCGGCGAGGCACCGCCCGCGGTCGTTGAACACCTCTACGACGTCGCCGTGGGCGATGCTCCGAGCCCGGGCATCGCCCGGGTTGAGGTAGATCGGCTCGCGCTCTCGAACCTTCCCCGCCCGACTGTGCGGCGAGGGATCGAGCTGGCTGTGGAGACGCCGCGCCGGCTGATCGGAGAGCAGGTGCAACGGGAAGCGCTCGCGGCTCGCGCCGCCCAGCCACTCGGTCGGCTCCATCCAGCACGGATAGCCGGGGCAATCGTCGAGCCCGAAGCTCGCAATCGTCTCGGAGAAGATCTCGATCTTGCCGGAGGGCGTAGCGAGCCGATGACGCGACGGATCCCGGACGTAGTCGGCCAGCATGATCGTGGGCTCGTCGAGGGCTGTGAGGTCGACGAAGCCGTCCTCCCAGAAGGCGTCGAACTCGGGCAGCACGATCCCCGCCTCCGCGTTGCGCTGCTTGCTCTCCGCGTACAGTCTTCTCAGCCAGGTCTCGACGCTCTCCCCGCGATCGAAGCCATCGGTGCAGCCGAGTCGCTTGGCCAGCCCGGCGAAGATGGCGAAGTCGTCGCGTGCCTCGCCGATCGGGTCGACCGCCCGCCGCATAGCCACCATCATGCATTCGCGCGCGGCCGACCCGATGTCGTCCCGCTCGAGGCTGGTGGTCGCCGGCAGGACGATATCGGCGCGCTTGGCCGTCGCGGTCCAGTATTGTTCGTGGACGATGATCGATTCGGGCTTCTGCCAGGCGCGCAGGAGCCGATTGAGATCCTGGTGGTGATGGAACGGGTTCCCCCCGACCCAGTAGACGAGGCGGATGTCCGGATAGACGTACTTGCCGCCATTGTAGGTGAACTCGCGGCCCGGGCCGAGCAACATGTCGGCAATACGGGCCACCGGAATGAACGAGGCGACCGCGTTGCGGCCCTGCGGCAGGCTCGGCCCCTTTATCCGGCGATGCCGGCTGCCGAGGGCGTTGAGCGCACCGTAGCCGAGACCGAACCCGCCTCCGGGCGTCCCGATCTGGCCGAGCATCGCCGCGATCGCGATCAGCGCCGCGAACGCCTGCTCGCCATGCGAGGCGCGCTGAAGGGACCAGGAGATGTTCAGCATCGTCTTCGACGATGCCATGCGCCGTGCCAGCTGCCTTATCACCGCCGCCGGCACGCCGCTGATCTCGGCTGCCCATTCGGGCGTCTTGGCGAGCTGATCGATTCGGCCCGTGAGGTAGTCCGCGAACGTCTCGAAGCCTACGCAGCAGCGAGCCAGGAAATCGCGATCATGCAGATTCTCCTCGAGCAGCACATGGGCGAGCCCGATCATCACTGCAGTGTCCGTATTGGGCCGGCACGGGACCCATTCGCACTCGATATCTCGTGTCCCGTCGCCCATATTGTCGCGTACCGGGCCGACATTGATGAAAGCGGCGCCGCGCGCGCGCATCATCGCCAAGCCGGCATTGGCACTGTGTAGCCCGACGCCGCCCGGGCTCACCTGCGCGTTCTTCGTCGGAATGCCGCCGAACGCGACCATCAGCTCCGTATGCTCGGCCATCACCTCCCACGAGGTGTGGAGGTCCATCAACGCGTCCATGCCGGCGACGATGTGCGGCAGAACGACGTTGGCGGCGCCGAGGCTGTAGGAATCCACATGCCGGACGAAGCCGCCGGCGCTGTTGAGGAACCGGCGCAGCTGACTTTGCGCATGGTGGAAGCGGCCCGCGCTCGCCCAGCCGTAGGAGCCGCCGAAGATCCCGCTGTTGCCGCAGGTCTTGCGGATGCGGTCGAGCTCGGCGGCGACGAGGTCGAGCGCCTCGTCCCAGGGAAGCTCGACGAACGGCTCGCTGCCCCGCCGCTCGGGAGACGAGCCGGGCCCATGCTCGAGCCAGCTCTTGCGGAACGCGGGCCGTCGAACGCGCAGCGACAGCACCGACGGATCGAGCTGATCGATCCCGATGGGCGACGGGTTCGGGTCGGTTCCGAACGGCGCGATGCGGACCGAGCCGTCCCCCGAGCGGTGTACCTCGTAGGTTCCCCAATGAGACTGCGTGTAGCGATGTCCCCGGCGAGCCCCCCGAACGGGCTCCTTCTCGAAATCCACGCGATCGGCCATCGAACAATCCTACGCCGCAGCGGTGGCCCATACCAGGGCGGTACCGCACCGGCCACGGTTCCGTCAGCAGGTGGCGCTGCTTGACGAGCATGGGCAGCATCATGCCGGCAGCGACCCGCCCGGCGGCCCTGGTCCCTTGATCGTCATCGGCTTGATCGAGATCAAGGTCGCTGCCTAGAATTGATCTAACGTATTGGTCGTCCAAATGCGCGACAGGCCATGGCTTCGAGCTTGCGAAATCGGCGCGCGCATCGGTTTCTCGTACATGGTCCCATGATGGTTCAGCCTCTGACCACGTTCTCCGCCGCGAACGAGGAGTCCGGCGGGCTCGCGTCGAGTGCGCCGGCGCGGGGCATGAAGATCGTCGGCATCGGCGCCGGGATCCCCCTCGTCTTCGAGGCGCTCGGAGGCGACTTCTCGGCGCTCTGCGCGGAATGCGGGGTGGATCCGGAGACGTTCTCCGATCCGCGGAACATCATCGCCGTGGAGGTCTTCGCCCGCATCCTGCATCTCGGCGCACGCCGGCTGAACGTGCCGTGCTTCGGCCTCATGGTCGGGGCCAGGATGGAGGTCGCCTGGCTCGGCGTGCTCGGCGAGGCGATGCGCGTCTGCGACACGCTGGGCGAGGCTCTTCGCCTGCTCGATGCCCATTTCCAGGTGAACACGCGGGGCCTGCGGCTTCAGTTCCACGAGGAGCGTGATGCCGGCTATCTGGCGCTCGGCCTCTATGAGCCGCTTCAGCAGGGCGCCGCACAGAGCCTGGATATCGCCGTCGCGGCTGCCGTGCAGCTCGTTCGAAAGATCTGCGACACGAACATAGCGCCGCTCGAAGTGCGTCTGCCGCGCCGACGTCCGCCCGACATCGAACCCTACCGGGCGATCCTCCGTTGTCCGGTGCGGTTCGACGCGCCGGAAGCCGTCATCGCGTTCCGGCCGGAGAGCCTGGTGCGGCGGCTTCCCGGTGCGAATCCGGCGCTGCGCGCCGCGCTGGAGCGCTTGATGCGGCAGCGGGAGGCGGCCGAGCCGCTGGGCTTCGAGGAGGAGCTGCGGCGGACGGTGCGGCCGGGGATCATCGGCGGACGGGTCTTCTCCGACGCCGTTGCCGGACAGTTCTCCGTCGATCGGCGGACGATGAACCGACGGCTGAGCGCGGACGGCAAATCCTTCAAGAACGTTGTCGAGGATCTCCGCTATAGCCTCGCGTGCCAGCTCCTCGACGACACCAATCTCCCGCTCGCCGAGATCGCGGCGGCGCTGGAGTTCGCGGAGGCGGCCTCCTTCACGCGCGCCTTCCACCGCTGGTCGGGCATGGCGCCCGGGGTGTGGCGGAGCCGGAAGGCCGCCTCGCGCCTCGACGATCGGGCCGACGTCACAGAAGAGAGGCCGGCGGGCTCGCAGAGCATCGCTCCGTAAGTCTACTTAGCTCGAGCCGCTCTTCCGAAGTGTAGAGGTCGAGGTCCGCAGAAGATCGCCGCCTGATTGCAGGACTATGTCGAACGCTCGTTCACGGTTGCATCGACCGAGCACGGCAAGACGTGGCTCGCCCGTCGCACCGCCGAAAAACGACCGCGCGTCCCATCCGGACAAGTGGCCCCAGTCAAACCGGGGCTATTTTCCTAAACAGAGGGAAATCCAGACCGGGGCGCACCTTGCGGCGCACCTAAGAGAGAAATTTGTCCCCGCCGGGGAGGAGACTCATGCACGAGTCAACTCGTATCGATCGCTTTCTTCTCACCCAGGCGTCGCGGTTCGACAGATGGCGCGCCGTCACGGCGCTCGCGCGGAGGTGGCGCGCCGGCGAGGCTTCCAGAGCGGACATCGAGAAGCTGTTGGCCGAGCTCGAGCCCAGCGAGAGCTTTCATGCCTATCCTGGACCGGCGCTGCTCGCGCTCCTGCGCGAGCACGTCGCCGCCGACGACAGCGACGCGGCCGGCCTGCTCGCCCGGCGCATCTCGGACGCCCTGCTGACGCGCTCCTACCGCGACGCGGCGGCGGACTGGGAGCAGACCGGCGAGGGGCGCGAGCAGGATTTCGCCGACATCGTGCCGACGTCCCTGCGCGACACACCCTCGGCGCGCCCCTATTTCGAGGCGCTGTTCCTCTCCATCCAGCCGGCCTCGCGCTGGCGTGGGATGATCGACGAGCTGCGCCGCCTGCGCCGGCCGGAGGACGAGTTCGTCTACGAGCCGGTCGTGGTCGGCTCGTTCGAGGACGCGCTCTGCGCCACCATCATCAATCCGGACATTCTATCGGTCGTCATTCCCGGGCACTTCCCGCTTCGCTCGCGCTACGACGCGCCGGTGCTCCGCGAGATGCTCGATCTGTTCGGAGTGCGCTCGGAGAGCGACGCCTCGCCGCTCGCTCTCGCTGGCCTCATCAAGCGCCTGCGACCGGAGATGGACCTCTACGTCCTCTCCGACCAGAGGGTCGAGGAGCTCGCCGGCGACGCCGCGGCCGACAGCGTGCGGCGGATCTTCTACGCGGTGGAGGAGCCGCTCGAGCTGCATCTGTCGATCCTCGAGGGGATCCGCAACCGCTACAAGACGCCGTTCTTCGACAACTTGAAGGCTTACGCGAAGCGCCCGATCGGCACCTTCCACGCGCTGCCAATCGCCCGCGGCAAGTCGATCTTCAAGTCCGGCTGGATCCGCGATCTCGGCGATTTCTACGGCCTCAATCTCTTCCTCGCCGAGAGCAGCGCGACGACCGGCGGCCTCGACAGCCTGCTCGAGCCGACCGGCAACATCAAGGTGGCGCAGGATCTGGCCGCCCGCGCCTTTGGTGCCGACCGCGTCTACTTCGTCACCAATGGCACCTCGACCTCGAACAAGATGGTCGTGCAGGCGCTCCTGGGTCCGGGCGACATCGCCATCGTCGACCGCAACTGCCACAAGTCGCACCACTACGGCATGGTCATCTCAGGCGCCCAGCCGATCTATGTCGAGGCGTTCCCCCTCGAGGAATACTCGATGTACGGCGCCGTTCCGCTCGTCGCCATCAAGCGGGCGATGCTGGACCTGAAGGCCGCCGGCGAGCTGCACCGGCTGAAGCTGCTCGACCTCACCAACTGCACCTTCGACGGGCACATGTACAACGTCCGCCGGGTGATGGAGGAATGCCTCGCCATCAAGCCCGACCTGATCTTCCTCTGGGACGAGGCGTGGTCGGGGTTCGCCCGCTTCTCGCCCTTCCTGCGGCCGCGGACGGCGATGGGGGCG
The DNA here is from genome assembly GCA_023430145.1 of Pseudomonadota bacterium. Taxonomy (GTDB): domain Bacteria; phylum Pseudomonadota; class Alphaproteobacteria; order Rhizobiales; family Methylopilaceae; genus JAEZCD01. The sequence continues at coordinate 23,994 of JAEZCD010000156.1, read as the reverse complement.
GCGGCCGAGATCGACGAGTGGCGCCGGCAGCCGGCGGCCGCCGAGGCCTTCGCCAAGCAGAAGCAGGAGCTCGGCGACGCCCCGAGCGACGAGCGGCTGATGGAGACGCGGCTCATCCCCGATCCGGAGAAAATCCGGCTGCGCGTCTACCAGACGAACTCGACCCACAAGTCGATGTCGGCGATCCGGCAGGGCTCGATGCTGCTCGTCAAGGACGACGACTTCGCCAAGGTGGAGCCGCAGTTCCGCGAGGCCGTCTTCACGCACGCCTCGACGAGCCCGAACCAGCAGCTGATCGCCAGCCTCGACGTCGCCCGCCGGCAGATGGAGCTGGAAGGCTACGGCCTCGTCATGAACGCGATCGATCTGGCGATCGCCGCCAGACGCGCCGTGAACTCCCACCCGGTGGTGTCGCGCTACTTCCGCTTCCTCGGCGTGTCGGAGATGATTCCCGCCGCCTACCGCAGCTCGGGCTTCTCGGACTATCTGCGCCCGGACGCCTCGTGGGCGGATGTCGTGCGCTCCATGCGCGAGGACGAGTTCTATCTCGATCCGACGCGCATGACCCTCGTCTGCGGCACCGCCGGTTTCGACGGCACGCAGTTCAAGGGCCTGATGGCGTCGGAATACGGCGTGCAGGTGAACAAGACCTCGCGCAACAGCGTCCTCATCCAGACCAACATCAACAATACTCGCAGCGATATCGCGCTGCTGGTGCGCATGCTGATGCAGATCGCCCGCGAGATCGACGACCGGCTCGCAGCCGGCGGACCGGCGGCGCGCGCCGAGTTCGACAAGCGCGTCCGCTCGCTCATGGAGGACGTGCCGGGCCTGCCGAACTTCAGCCGCTTCCACCCCGCCTACACGACGCCGGGCAGCTCGGCGGTCGCCGGCGACATGCGGTCGGCCTTCTTCGACGCCTATGACGATGCGCTCTGCGAATACGTGCCCCTCTTCGGCGAGGAGTGCGACCGGCGCCTGAAGTCGGGCCCGGAGATGATCTCGGCGAGCTTCGTCATCCCCTATCCGCCCGGCTTCCCGATCATGGTGCCGGGCCAGGTGATCACGAGCGACGCGATCGACTTCATGCGCAAGCTCGATGTGAAGGAGATCCACGGCTACGAGCGCGCCAAGGGCCTCAAGCTGCTGAAGCCGGACGCGATCTCGACAAAGCACGGCAGGGCAGGGGCGCAGGCGCGCGCGGCCTAGGTCGACGACAACGCTTCGGGGGGCGAGAATGCTCGAGTGGTTCGCGGCAACTCTTCGACAGTATCCGGAGCTCGCGATCTTCATCGCGCTCGCATTCGGATACTATTTCGGCTCCTTCACCTACAAGGGCCTCGGCCTCGGCGCGGTGACGGCGACGCTGATCGCTGCCATCGTCATCGGCCAGCTCGGCATCACCATCACCGGGCCGCTGAAGCCGTTCTTCTTCCTGATGTTCCTGTTCGCGGTCGGCTATGCGGTCGGGCCGCAGTTCGTGCGCGGCATCGCCAAGGACGGTGTGCCGCAGGCGCTCTTCGCCGTGGTCGAATGCGTGCTCGTCCTCGTCACGCTGGTCGTCGTCGCGCGCCTCGCCGGCTATGACGTCGGCGCAGCCGCGGGCCTGTATGCGGGCTCGCAGACGATCTCGGCCTCGATGGGCCTCGCCACCGACGCCATCAACCGCCTCGGCCTCGCCGCCGAGGAGACCAAGCGCCTTCTCGACGTGATGCCGGTCGCCTATGCGGTCACCTACATCTTCGGGACCATCGGCTCGGCCGTCATCATCGCAATCCTCGGCCCCATCCTGCTCGGCATCAACCTCGAGGAGGCATGCCGGCGCTACGAGGAGAAGCACGGCGGCAAGCGGGAGCCCGGCGGGCCGGGGACCGGCTGGTACCAGCACGAGGTGCGTGCCTATCGCGTCGTCGAGGGCGCGCCGATCGTCGGCAAGACGGCGGAGCAGGCGGAGGCCTCGATCCCCGACCAGCGCGTCTTCGTGCTGCGCATCCGCCGCGGCGACGAGATCATCGAGGCGACATCCAGCACGGTGATCGAGGCCGGCGACGTCGTCGCGGTCGCCGGCCGCCGCGAGGTGCTTGTGAACCTCGTCGGCGCGCGCGCGCAGGAGGTCGACGACCGCGCGCTGCTCGCCGTGCCGATCGAGGGCACCGACGTCTACGTCACCGAGAAGGCGGTCGACGAGAAGACGCTCGCCCAGCTCGCCGCGATGCCGTTCGCACGCGGCGTCTATCTGCGCAAGATCACCCGCGGCGCGACCGCGACCGACATCCCGATCCTCGCCGACACGAAGATATATCGCGGCGACATCCTCACTCTCGTCGGGCGGACGCAGGACGTCGCCGCGGCGACGAAGGCGCTTGGCGTGAAGGACCGGGTGACCGACGTCGCTGACGTCGTGTTCATCGCCGGCGCCATCGCCATCGGTGGGCTGCTCGGCTCGCTCGTCTTCCACGTCGGCTCGGTGCCGCTGACCCTGTCCACCTCGGGCGGCGCGCTGATCGCCGGCATCGTCTTCGGCTGGCTGAGGTCGGTGAAGCCGACCTTCGGGCGCATACCGTCGCCGACGGTCTGGTTCATGAACTCGGTCGGTCTCAACGTGTTCATCGCCATCGTCGGCATCTCGTCCGGCCCGGGCTTCGTCGCCGGCCTGCAGCAGCTCGGCTTCAGCCTGTTCCTCTGGGGCGTGGTCGTGACGACGGTGCCCTTGGTGCTGTCGATGTATGCAGGCAAGTACCTGTTCAAGCTCGACGACGCGATCGTGCTGGGCGCCGTCTCGGGCGGCCGCACGACGACCGCCTCGCTCGGCATGGTCTGCGACATCGCCAAGAGCCAGATACCGGGCCTCGGCTACACCGTGACCTACGCGGTCGGGAACACGCTGCTGACGATCTGGGGAATGGTGATCGTGATGCTGCTCGCCTAGGCGTCCGGCAGACCAAAGAGAAGAAGAAGTTTGGGGGAGTTAGAGAATGGCCGACATCCTCACGCTCAGGAAGTTCGAGGCGCTGAGCCCGTTCGAGATCAAGAACGAGCTGATCGGGCTCGCCAAGGAGGCCTCGCAGCGCAGCCAGTCCGCCTTCCTCAATGCGGGCCGCGGCAATCCGAACTGGATCGCCACCACCCCGCGCGAGGGCTTCTTCCTCCTCGGCCAGTTCGCGATCACCGAAAGCCGGCGCACGATGAGCGAGGAGCCCGGCATCGGCGGCATGCCGCAGGCGCCCGGCATCGCGGCGCGCCTCGACGCCTGGCTCGCCGACAGGAAGACGGAGCCGGGCGCCGAATTCCTCGGCAACATGGTGAGCTTCGCGATCCGGACGTTCGACTTCAATCCGGACGCCTTCGTGCACGAGCTCGTCGACTCGATCATCGGCGACAACTATCCGGTGCCGGACCGCATGCTCGTCCACAACGAGCGCATCGTGCACGAATACCTGATGTGGGCGATGTGCGGCGAGCCGCGGCCGGCCGGCAAGTTCGACATCTACGCCGTCGAGGGCGGCACGGCGGCGATGTGCTACATCTTCAAGTCGCTGAAGGCGAACCGGCTGCTCAACCCCGGCGACACGATCGCTCTCGGCACGCCGATCTTCACGCCCTACCTCGAGATGACGCATCTCGAGGACTACGACCTCAAGGTCGTGCAGATCGAGGCGCCGCAGGCGAACCGGTTCCAGCCGACGCCGGAGGAGATCAGGAAGCTCGAGGACCCGAAGATCAAGGCGTTCTTCGTCGTCAATCCCGGCAACCCGACCGGCATGGGCCTCAGCGGCGAGACGATCGACCTCATCACCGACCTCGTCCGCACCAAGCGGCCGGATCTCATGCTGCTCACCGACGACGTCTATGGCACCTTCGTGCCCGGCTTCCGCTCGCTGCTCGGCCAGCTGCCGCATCACACGATCGGCGTCTACTCCTATTCCAAGTATTTCGGCGCCACCGGCTGGCGGCTCGGCGCCATCGCCGTGCACGAGGACAACATCTTCGACAAGGCGATCGCCGCGCACGCGGAAAAGACGCTCGCGATCCTCGACAAGCGCTACGGGCCGCTGACGCTGACGCCGCGGGCGATGAAGTTCATCGATCGCATCGTCGCCGACAGCCGCGACATCGGCCTCAACCACACCGCCGGCCTGTCGCTGCCGCAGCAGGTCATGATGACCATGTTCTCGCTCTACGAGCTGATGGACACGGAGAAAGCATACCAACGCGCGTGCATCGACATCGTCGCCAAGCGGTTCTGGTCGATGATCGGCGCGCTGGGCCTCGAGCTGCCCCCGAACCCGAACTTCGACTGGTACTACAGCCTGATCGATTTCGAGTACTGGGCGCGGCAGAACATCGGCGACGAGGCGGTCGAGTACCTCAAGAAGCACGTGCATCCGCTCGACTTGCCTTTCCGGCTCGCCGAGACCTACGGCATCGTCCTGTTGAACGGCGGCGGCTTCGAGGCGCCGGACTGGTCGATGCGCGTCTCGCTCGCCAACCTTCCGGACGAGGCCTACGAGAATATCGGCCGCGGCGTGAGGTCGATCGCCCGCGGCTATCGCGACGCCTACGAAGCGTACAAGGAGGGGAAGTCATCTTAAGGCGGCCGGGCGGGGAGGGCCGAGGCTGACGGCGATGCGTGATTTCCTGACGCGCTACCCCGAGCTCACGCTCTTCCTCGTGATCGCGCTCGGCTACTTCATCGGCACCTTCCAGATCGGCCGGTTCAGCCTCGGGCCGGTGACCGGCTCGCTGTTCGCCGGCATCGCGGTCGGGCAGTTCGCGCACATCGCCGACTCGCCGATGACGAAGTCGTTCCTGTTCCTGATGTTCCTGTTCGGCATCGGCTACTCCGTCGGGCCGCAGTTCCTGCAGGCGCTGCGCCGTGACGGGCTGAAGCCGGTCGTGCTCGCCGCCTTCGTCTGCACGGTGGGGCTCGTGAGCGCCATCTTGGTGTCGAAACTGCTGTCGCTCGACGTCGGCTTCGCGGCCGGCCTCTTGTCGGGAGCGCTGACCGAGAGCCCGGCGATGGGCACGGCGACCGAGGCGATCAACTCGCTGGCATTGCCCGAGGAGGAGCGCGCCCGGCTCGTCGGTCACATCGCCGTTGCCGACGCGGTCTGCTACGTGTTCGGTGCCTTCGGCGTGATCGTCTTCTGCAGCATCATCGGTCCGGCGCTGCTGCGGATCGACCTCGAGGCCGAGGCCAAGCAGCTCGAGCGCACCCTCGGCATCGTCGGGTCGCGAGAGTGGCGCCAGTCCGCATGGCGCCAGTTCGAGACCCGCGCCTATCCGATCGCCGCGGGCTCCCGACTCGGCGGCTTGACCGTGGCGCAGGCCGAGGCGCTGCTCCCCGAGCACCGCGTCTTCATCCAGCGGCTCCGGCGGCGAGGCGAGCTCGTCACCCCCGAGCCGGACTTCGCGCTCCAGGAGGGCGACATCCTGGCGCTCTCGGGTCCGCGCGAGGTCGTCGTCGAGTTCATCGGACGCCGTGCCGAGGAGGTCGAGGACCGGCCGCTGCTCGACATCCCGGTCACCATGGTGGACGTGGCGCTGCAGCGGCGCGAGCTGAGCGGCGCCAGCCCCGAGGGGCTTCTCGCCGAGCCGTGGATGCGCGGCGTCTATCTGAAGTCGATCGGCCGCGGCGGGCAGGAGATCCCGATCGCTCCCGGGGTGGCGCTCGAGCGCGGCGATCTCGTGCGCATCGTCGGCCCGGAGGATCGCGTCGCGACGGCGGGGCGCGCCATGGGCGTGGCCATCGATACGCATGCCAAGGCCGATTTTGTCGTCCTCGGGCTGGCCATCTTCCTCGGCGGCCTCGTCGGCGTGCTCGTCGGCGTTCCGGTGGCCGGCGTCAGGATAGCCCTCAGCACGAGCGTCGGGGCGCTGCTGGCCGGCCTCGTCGTCGGCCATCTGAAGACGCGGTTCCCGCTGTTCGGGCGCATTCCCGACGACGCGGTGGCCTTCATGACGGCGCTCGGGCTCGCGGCCTTCGTCGGGATGACGGGCCTGCATGCCGGGCCCATCTTCTTCTCTGCGCTGCGCGACGTCGGCGTCTCTCTCTTCTTCGGCGGGCTCGTCGTGACCAGCGTGCCGATGGTCCTCGGGCTCCTGTTCGGGCACTTCGTGCTGCGGCTCAATCCGATCCTCACGCTCGGCGCGCTCGCCGGTGCCCAGACCATGACGGCGGCGATGGCGGCTGTTCAGGATCGATCCAGAAGTCCCGTCGCCGTGCTAGGTTTCACGCCGGCCGTCCCGATCGGTCACGTGCTGCTGACAACCTGGGGAGCGGTTATCGTGATCGTGATGGCCCGGTGACGGACGTGGTCCGATCGTCGCATTTGTTTCCAGTCCCCAGTCCCTCGGGGAGGCGCCCATGACGCCCGGTATGAATCCCGCTGCGCCGCATCATCTGCCGATCTTCATCACGCCGCCCGGCGAGACGGACGTGCTGATGGTCGTGATGGCGGTCGTCCTCGTCGTCGCCGTGCTGGCGATCGGCAATCTCTACTTCCGGCTGCACTCGCTGCCGGAGCAGATCGCCCACAAGGGCCAAAAACTGCAGTTTCAGATCGTCGCCATCCTCGGCCTTCTGGCGCTGTTCACCCACCAGCACATCTTCTGGGTGGCGGGGCTCCTGCTCGCGCTGGTCGATTTCCCGGATTTCTCGACGCCGGCGCGCAGGTTGACGCGCGCGGTGGAGAAGATCGCCGGCATCGAGCATGTCGAGCCGGAGCCGGTGCCGGTGCATGGCGGGCACGGCGAGCCGGAGCCTGCGCACGCGGCGCCGACGAAGCCGGAGCCCTCGCCGACGAAGCCCGAGGAATGGCGGCCGGCCGCCGAGCGGAAGGAGGCGGCCCATGCTTGAGCTGCTCCTCTGCTCCCTGCTGACCATCCTCCCCGACTATCTCTACCGCCGCTATGTGCAGGGTAAGCGGATCGGCAAGGAGATCACGCTCTACTCGATGTGGTTCGAGCTGCGCTGGGGCATCACCGCCTGCCTGATGCTGACGGTCGGCCTGATCACGGTGATCTTCTACAACCACCCCTCGACGAGCAGCGTGACGGCCTTGTTCCGCGCCGTGCCGATCGTGTCGGAGACCAACGGGCGCGTCGCCGAGGTGGTCGCCCCGTTCTCGGGCAAGATCGAGCAGGGGGGGGTCATCTTCCGGCTCGACGATTCCAAGGAGAAGGCGGCGGTCGAGACGGCGCGGCGCAAGATCGTCGAGGTCGACGGCCAGTTCATCGTCGCCCGGGCCGACATCGCCGCCGCGGAAGGCAAGATCGTCGAGGCGCAGGGCGCTCTGCAGCAGGCGGTCGAGGAGCTCGACGTCAAGCGCGAGCTGAACCGGCGCAACGCCGCCACCGTGGCGCTGCGGGAGATCGAGCGGCTCGAGAACGTCGTCGACTCCCGGCGCGGCCTCGTCGCGGCGGCAAACGCCGCAAGGGACGCGGCCGAGGCCCGTCTGACGACGCTGCTGCCGGCCGAGAAGGCGACCGCCGAGGCGGCGCTGGCCGAGGCGGAGGTGGCGCTGTCGAAGACGGTGATCCGCGCCGGCGTGTCCGGCCATATCGAGCAGTTCGCGCTGCGCGTCGGCGATATCGTCAACCCGTTCATGCGCCCGGCGGGCGTGCTGATCCCGGAAGGCGCCGGGCGCAAGGCGCTGCAGGCCGGCTTCGGCCAGATCGAGGCGCAGGTCATGCAGGTCGGCATGGCGGCCGAGGTGACTTGCGTCTCGAAGCCCTGGACGGTGATCCCGATGGTGGTGACGGGTGTGCAGGACTTCATCGCCGCCGGCCAGTTCCGCGGCGGCGAGCAGCTCATCGACCCACAGAACATTACACGGCCGGGGACGATCCTCGTCTACCTCGAGCCGCTCTACGAGGGGGGCCTGGACGGCGTGGCGCCCGGCAGCAGCTGCGTCGCCAACGCCTACAGCAGCTACCACGACGTCATCGCCGATCCGAGCACGGGCTCGCTGAAGGCCTTCGCACTGCACGCGGTGGATGCGACCGCGCTCGTGCACGCCATGCTGCTGCGTGTGCAGGCGCTGATCCTGCCGATCCGGACGCTGGTCCTTTCGGGTCATTGACAGTATTCGCCCGCCGGAATGATACCGGCAGGCAACAGTTCTGATAAAGGAGACGTCAAACGCTACCAGTTTCTGAGAGGAAGAATGGATCTCGTGATAAGCTGACACTCAGAATGCGTTGAGACGTCATTTCAACGCATGGATTTTTCGGAGGATTCTGAAGCCGACTGATTCATTCGGTGCGGCGACAGGGAAGTGTGTTGTCAGTTGGGAGGGAAGCATGCGGCTCGGCTTTGGTGTATTGCTGGGATCCGCGGCAACAGCGATCGGCGTGGGGAGCGCTTCGGCGGCCGATCTTCCGCTCGCGGAACCCGTAGAGTACGTGAAGGTCTGCGATACCTACGGGGTAGGCTTCTTCTACATACCCGGGACGGATACCTGCCTGCGGATCGGCGGCGTCCTGCGGGCCGAATACCTCGCGATGCAGAACCTTCCCCCTGGCAAGGGCGGCTACAACAAGAACGATCTCGCCTTCCGGGCGCGGGTGCGAGGCATCTTCGACGCACGCACCGCCACCGAGTACGGCCTGCTGCGGAGCTTTATCCGCTACGAGATCGATGCCCGTACCGGCCCGTCCACCGGCGGTGATCTGCTCAACCTCGCCTACATCCAGTTCGGTGGCCTGACGGCCGGCTACATCGACTCGATGTTCGATTTCAAGCCGTACCCGGCCTATTCCGGCATGCTCGTGTCGGACCTCGTCAACCTCGTCGCCGCCTACACGGCCGACCTCGGCAACGGCTTCTCGGCGACAATCGCCGTGGAGGACAACACCTACCGCCGGGACAGGGTCGAGGGACTGAACGGGATCACGCAGGCCCCCGACGGCTCGACGCTGAAGCCGATCCCCTGGTTCCAGGGCGGCCAGGTCATCCCCGATGTCGTCGGCAACCTTCGCGTCGACCAGGCCTGGGGCGATGCCAAGCTTTCGGCGGCGAGCCACCGGCTGGCGAACGGCGACCGCGAGACCTGGGGCTGGGCTGTGCAGGCGGGCGTTCAGGTCGACCTGCCGATGCTCAGCGCGAAGGATTTCGTCTATGCCTCCGGCGCCTACGCCGATGGTGCGCTGAGCTACATCCTCTCCGGCCAGGAGGACGGGTTCGGCGGGGTGTTCAACCCCATGTCGGGCGTGCCGCAGAGCAGCTTCATCCGCCGGAAGGGCAGCGACGTCCTGAAGAAGACGCAAGCCTGGAACGTCAACGCGGGCTTCGTCCATTACCTCAATCCGCGATGGCGGGTCACTTTCTCCGGGTCGTATGCGGATATCGACTATGCAGGAAAAGTCGTCGGGTTGAACAGAAAGTACGATCCGGACTGGTCTGCGGGTCAGTTTGCCGGGCAGATCGTCTGGACGCCTGCGACAAATCTCGATATCGGATTCGAGATAGACTACACGCAGTTCTTCGATACACCGGAGAATTTTCGAAGCGATGCGGGCGGGTATACGGGGACACCCGGCCGGGAACATACATGGGGAGGCCGCGTACGCGTAGAGCGTACGTTCTGACGACATGTTTCGCTTGATTTGAACACGGCGGGTCGACATCGACCCGCCCGATCGGCCGATGAGAAGAATGCGCAGCGAGGCCGGCTGGCGTTTAGGGAGGAGTGTAGACCATGGCAGGATCGATGATGAGCTGGGGATCCCGGCTGTTCGCCGGGGCGCTGATCGCCGCCGCGCTCGGCGCAACAGCCCGCGCGGACGATCCGAAGACTATCCTGAAGGCGATGGCCGACTATGTGGCGAGTCAGAAGACGCTCTCGCTGAGCTTCGACGCGGATATCGAGGTCATCACCCCGCAGATCCAGAAGATCCAGTTCACCGCCTCGGGCGAGCTGGATCTCAGTCGGCCGGACAAGGTGCGCGCACGGCGCACCGGCGGCTATGCCGACGTCGAGCTCGTCGCCGACGGCAAGGCGCTCACCCTGTTCGCGCGCAATGCGGGCCTGTTCGCGCAGGTCTCCACCGAGGGCATGGTCGAGCCGCTGATCGACCGGCTGCGGAGCGAGTACGGGCTCGAGATGCCGGGCGCCGATCTGTTGCGGGCCGACGCCTACGAGGTCCTCATGGAGGACGTGATCGAGGCCGAGCACATCGGTCGCGGCGTCGTCGACGGCATCGAGTGCGAGCATCTCGCATTCCGCAACAACGAGACCGACTGGCAGATCTGGATCGAGGTCGGCGCGAAGCCGATCCCGCGCAAATACGTCATCACCAGCAAGGGTGTCGCCGCCGCACCGCAATACACGCTCCGAATCAAGGATTGGCGGCCCGACGTCCAGTTCGCGGCGGAGGCCTTCGTGTTCCAGCCGCCGGCCTCGGTGCGGAAGGTCGAGATCGCCGACCTCGGCCACCTCGACGAAATCCCCCTTGGCCAGATCGCAGGAGGAAAGAAATGAGCCCGATCGCCACGCTCAAGATCGCCGCGGCCGTCACCGTCGGCCTCGTCGGTCTTCTCGCCACCGACAACGCCGACGTGCTTCGAGGCGGCTCGCTCGTCTCGGAGTCGGCGGCCGTGATCGGCCGGCCGCTGACGCCGATGAGCTATGCCGGCGTCGCACGGCGGACGACGCGCCGCGCCTATGCCGCCGGCGCTGCGGGCGCCTATTACGCGGCGCCGCCGGCCTATTACGCGCCGGGGGCCGGCTGCGTGCAGGTCGTCGACGCCTATGGGCGGATCGTCACCCGCTGCCGCTAGGCCCCCGACCGCTCGACTGAAGCAGAAGCCGAGTCGTCGAAAGGAAACCGTCGCATGACGCCGAATCTCAGACGCCTACTTTCCTGGGCCGCGATGGCCCTTGTCGCCGGGACGACCCTCACGCCCGCCCCGGTCTCCGCCGGAACCGGGCGGATCGCGCTCGAGATCGGCGGTGCCGGCTTCATCCTCGGCGTGTCGGGCGGCCGCGGCACGCTCGCCTTCCAGGGGCGGAACTACCCGCTCTCGGTCGGCGGCGCGAGCCTCGGCTTCACCATCGGCGCCTCGGCGCAGAAGCTCGCCGGCACCGTCGAGAACATCAACCGCGTGGAGGACATCGAGGGCCGCTACACGCAGCTTCAGGCGGCGGCCTCCTTCGGCCCGGGCGGCAAGCTCGTCCGCTTGAGGAATTCCAAGGGCGTCGTCCTCAGCCTGCAGGGCGTCACGGCGGGCTTCGAGGCTTCGCTCGCGGTCGGAGGGTTTCGCATCTCGCTGAAGTAGCCGGGGGCGGAACCTGAAATGGATCGTGCAGCATAGGAAAGCGCGACTCGTGGAGGACTGCTGTGGTGGCGCCGCTTGATCCGTTGCGGACAGCGATCGGTGCGCTCGGGATTGTTCTCGGCGCCGCTGCTGCGGTAGCTGCCTCGGGGGTTGCCGCGCAGGAGGCGGCGAAGCCCGTAACGATCAGCATATCGGGATCGGAGACGACGATCTCGGAGGCGCTGACCGATGCGGAGATGGAAATCCTCGTGGCGAGGATCGCCCTCTATCCGGACGAGCTCGTGGCGGCGATCGTCGCCGCCTCGCTCTATCCCCTGCAGATCGTCCAGGCGCAGCGCTATCTCGACCAGGTCAAGGGCAAGCCCGGTCTCGAGCCCGACCGCAAATGGGACGGCAGCGTCGTCTCGCTGCTCAACTATCCCGAGATCGTCAAGATGATGAGCGACGATCTCGACTGGACCGAGGCGCTCGGCGAGGCCGTCACGAACCAGGAGAAGCAGCTGCTCGAGGCGATCCAACAGTTGCGCGACAAGGCCGTCGCCAAGGGCATCCTGAAGAGCGACGACAAGACGACCGTGGTCCATCGGGAGGACAGGGTCATCGTGCAGCCGGCGAAGGCCGAGGAGATCTATGTACCGGTCTACGAGCCGCAAATGCTCTACGATCCGGGCTATGCGCCGGCGCCGGTCTCCTATTATCCCGAGCCGTATCCCTCCTACTACTATCCGACCGCGCCCTACTTCCCCGGCTTCGTCGCCGGCGCGGTGTGGGGGGCGGCGATCGACTGGAACAATTGGGGCGTCTGGGGCGGTTATGGCGGCTGGGGCAACGATCTCGACATCGACTGCAACAACTGCTTCAACAACCGAAATTTCAATGGAAAGGTGAAGTGGAACGACGTCGACTGGAACAATGTCGATCGCTCGAAGGTCAATTTCGACAAATCTCAGGTCAACAAGATCGACAACGATAGTATCAAGAACGACCTTAAGAACAGCGATCGAAACAACGTCAAGAACAAGGCGAACGACGCGCGGCAGAACCGCCAGGCTTCGGGCGGGAGCGGGAACCGCAAGGCCAAGGATGTGCGCAAGAGCACCATGGAGGGCCTGAAGAAACAGGGCGGCAATGCCGGCGACCGCGGCGGCGCGCAGCAGGCGCGCGCCGGCGGCGACGGCGCTCGGCAGCAGGCTCAGCAGGCCCGCGGCGGAGGGAACCAGGCGGCATCGCGGCCGTCCACGGCCAAGAAGTCGGGCAAGGCGAAGCCGGCCGCGCGTGCCGACAACCGCTCGGCCAAGCCCTCCCCGATGGGCGATGTCTCCCGCGGTCGCAACGCCAAGAGCCATTCGAGTCGCGGCGCGCAGTCGATGGGTGGCGGATATCAGCGCAGCGGCGGCGGTGGTGGCGCAAGCGTCTACCGTCATGGCGGCGGCCGAGGATATGGCGGTGGTGGCGGCAGAGGTGGCGGCGGCCGCGGCGGCGGCAGGCGTTAGGCCGAGCCGGGGAGGAGACCACCATGACGTATCGGACGTTGCTCGGAGCCGCCCTGGCGGTGGTCCTCTTCGCCGCATCACCGGTGGGGATTCCCCCGGCGGCGGGCCAGGAGCCCGGCATGGCGCAGTATGTCGGCGCGCCGCCGGAGGAATTCTCCACGCCCGAGGCAGCCATAGAGGACTTCAAGAAGAAGCTCGCCGCGAACGACTTCGAGGGCGTCGCCAGGCTGATCGGGCTCGACCCGGCCGCTCTGACGAAGGCTGAGAACATCAAAGGCACCTTCGAGGCGATCCGCGAGATGGCGACTAAGGTGTTCCGCATCGATGGCGAGGGCGACGAACGGATCGTCGTGCTGGGCGAGGAGGTGTGGCCGTTCCCGTTCCCGCTGCGCAAGGGCGATGACGGCAAGTGGGCCTTCGATACCGAGGCCGGGCTCGAGGAGGTCGTCAACCGGCGCATCGGCGAGAACGAGCTCGAGGCGATCGATACCCTGCGCGCCTATGTCGACGCGCAGAAGGAGTACGCGTTCGAGGATCGCGACGATGACGGCGTGCTCGAATTCGCCCAGAAGCTGATCAGCGCCGATGGACAGACGGACGGGCTCTACTGGCCCGCCGAGCAGGGCGACGGCCCGAGCCCCGCCGGGCCCTTCATCAGCGAGCAACAGCTCGGCCGCGCCGCGCAGGGCGACGGATATTTCGGCTATCGTTTCCGCATCCTGCGCGGCCAGGGCGACAACGTCGCCGGCGGCCGCTACGACTACGTCATCAACGGCAACATGATCGGCGGCTTCGGCCTGATCGCCTGGCCGGTGACCTACGCCGAGACCGGCGTCAAGACGTTCGCCGTCAACCAGGCCGGCGTCATCTACGAGAAGGATCTCGGTCCGAAGACCGAAGCCCTCGTGCGCGACATCGTGCGCTTCAATCCCGACAGGAGCTGGGAAGTGGTCGCCGACTAGGGGCGGCCGGTCCATCGTGCGCATCTCCGTAGTGGGAACGAGGCATGCGGTTCGACATCATCTATCGCTACGAGACGCGGGATCGGCCGGCGCGGCCTCAGCCGGCCGACAGCCACGCGGCGCGGTGCCGGCTCTGCGCCGGCAATCGGGCGTTCGCGGCGCTCTTCGAGGGGCGTGCCGCGGGAGAGACCCATCGGGCCGAGACGATCGTCGAGTTCGACCTGCGCGATGTCGGCCTCGCCGCCGATCGCGACGACGCGGCACGGCAGCGCCCTTTCGCCGCCGTTCTCGGTTGCGCCGACGCCCGCGTGCCGATCGAGCTGATCTTCAACGAGGGGCCGAACGACCTGTTCGTTCTTCGCGTCGCCGGCAACGGCCTCGGCAGCGAGGTTCTCGGCAGCCTGCAATACGCGGTCGACAATCTCGGCGACAGCCTGCGGCTCGTCGTCGTCCTCGGGCACAGCGGCTGCGGCGCGGTGACGACCGCTGTCGACCTGTTCCTGGAGCCCGGGAAGTATCTGCCGATCGCCACGAAGCACTCGGTGCGAACGATCGTCGATCGTCTTCTCGTCGTCGTCCAGGCGGCGTCGCGGGCGCTGCTGCAGGCCTTCGGGCCGGATATCGCATCCCATCCCGGTTTCCGCGCGGCCCTGATCGAGGCCGCCATCGTCGCCAATGCTGCGCTCGCCGCCTTCTCCATCGAGCAGGACCTCGGTCCGGTCGGCCCCGACAGATTGCGTACCGTATTCGGCGTCTACCTCCTCGAGACGCGGAAGGTCTGGGCTCCCGGCGCGGACGGCGGAGAGGGGCCGGGCCTCGCATCGCCGCCTGCCAATGCCGGGGATTTCGCCGATTTCACCGAGGCGGTGGTTCGCTCGCCGCGGATACGAAAGCTGCTCGCAACGGACGTCTAGCGGAGGAGTCGGGAAATGGAGACGCAGAGGTCCCGACTAAAACAAGCCGGCTATTCTGGTGAAAGTTTAACCTAGATCAAACAAGGGAAACCGTTTCGGCGTTCTTTATCGACATCGAAGTCCGCCGGGATGCAGCCGCGAGGTAAGACGGCCATGAGCGCCGCGACGACCGCTACGAAAGAGCGCCCCACCGCGACAAGGGTGGCGACAGAGCCGAGTATTCATGTTCCCTCGCGCGAGGACCACTTCGCCAAGGGCAAGTCTCTGCGCGCCGTTCTGCCGCGCAAGGACCAGGGGACCTGGAGGGCACCGAAGGATCGGCCGGATCCGATCGAGATCCTCCGCAAGTCGGATGCCGACCGGATCGCCGAGCTGGTGCCGATCCGCTACGGCCGCATGCTGCAATCGCCGTTCGCCTTCTATCGCGGCTCGGCGGCGGTGATGGCGTCCGACCTGTCGCGCCTGCCGAACACGGGCCTGCGCGTGCAGTGCTGCGGCGACTGCCATCTCGCCAATTTCGGCGGCTTCGCCACGCCCGAGCGGAGCATCATCTTCGACATCAACGACTTCGACGAGACGCTGCCCGCGCCATGGGAGTGGGACATCAAGCGGCTCGTCGCCTCGATCGTCCTCGCTGCCCGCTCGGTCGGGCTCTCCGACCAGCAGGCGCAGGAGTGCGCCGTCGCCTGCGCGCGTACCTATCGCCGGCGCCTCAACGATTGTGCGCGGATGGACCCGCTCGAGGTCTGGTACCAGAAGATCGGCGTCGACGAGCTCCTCGGCCTCGTGCCGGCCGCCCATCGCAAGCGTGTCCTCGCCCGGATCGAGAGCGCGACGGCGTCGAGCGGGTCCGAGCTCGACTTCCCCAAGCTCGCCGAGCCGGTCGGCGGCAAGATCCGCATCCGCGAGCAGCCGCCGCTGATCTTCCATCCCGACTCGGTGAGGGAGGCCGGCGTCGAGGACGTGCTGCGGCAGGTCTTTCGGAGCTACCGCGAGACCCTCCTCGACGATCGCCGTGCGCTGCTAGACCGCTACCAGCTGCTCGACGTCGCCATCAAGGTCGTTGGCATCGGCAGCGTCGGCCGCCGCTGCTGGATCGCGCTGATGATGTCGGCCAACAACGATCCGCTGTTCCTGCAGTTCAAGGAGGCCGGCCCCTCGGTGCTCGAGCCCTTCGCCGGGAAGAGCGCGCAGGCGCATTGCGGGGAGCGGGTCGTCCGGGGCCAGCGGCTCATGCAGCCGGTCTCCGACATCTTTCTCGGCTGGGTGACGGGGCCGACCGGCAGGCACCTCTATGTCCGCCAACTGCGCGACGCCAAGATCAAGCCGCTGATCGAGACCTTCGACCTCGATCTGATGGAAGCCTATGCGCGCGCCTGCGGCTGGATGCTCGCCCGCGCGCACGCCAAGGTCAGCGAGGTCGCGCCGATCGCCGGCTATCTCGGCACATCGAGCGATGCCTTCGACGAGGCGATGGGCAGTTTCGGCATCGCCTATGCCGATCAGGCCGAGCGGGACCATGCGGCGCTGAAGCGCGCCGTCCGTCAGGGCGTCATCACCGTCTTCAACGAGGCTTAGATCTCGGGGGGCGAACCAATGCGCAGCGTGTCCTCGCCCGAGTCCCAGGGACTACGACGGTGGCTCTCGATCCTGCCGCCGACCCAGTGGCTGCCGAGATACGACAAGTCCTGGCTGCCGGCAGACGCGGTGGCGGGGATAACGCTCGCGGCCTATGCGATCCCGGTCTCGCTCGCCTATGCGACGCTCGCCGGGCTGCCGCCGCAGGTCGGCATCTACGGTTACCTGCTCGGCGGCCTCGGCTATGCGCTGCTCGGCTCCTCGCGGCAGATGGCGGTCGGCCCGACCTCGGCGATCTCGCTGATGATCGCGAGCACCGTCGGCGTGATGGCGGCCGGCGACACGGGGCGCTACGCGCAGATCGCCAGCCTCGCCGCCTTCACGGTGGCGATTCTATGCTTCGCCTCCTGGGCGCTGCGCCTCAGCGTGCTCGTCAAGCTGATCAGCGACAGCATCCTCGTCGGCTTCAAGGCCGGCGCCGGGCTGACGATCTCGATGACGCAGCTGCCGAGTCTGTTCGGCGTCGCCGGCGGCGGCCACAACTTCGTCGAGCGGCTCGTCCTCTTCCTCGGCCAGATCGGCAGCACCAAGCTGCTCGTCCTCGCCGTCGGCCTTTTGGCGATCGTCGCCATCAAGACCGGCGACCGCATGCTTCCCGGGCGGCCGATCGCGCTTGCGGTGGTCGTCGTCGCCATCCTGCTCGCCACGCTGTTCGGGCTGCCGGCGCTCGGCGTGCCCGTCACGGGGGCGATCCCGTCCGGTCTGCCGGAGCTGGCGCTGCCCTCGCTGCGGCTCGTCGACGTCGAGGGCATCGTGCCGCTCGCTGCCGGCATCCTGCTCCTCGCCTATATCGAGGGCGTCTCCGCCGCCCGCACCTTCGCCGCCAAGCACGGCTATGTCCTGAACCCGCGGCAGGAGTTCCTCGGGCTCGGCGCGGCAAACCTCGCGGCCGGGCTCGGCCAGGGCTATCCGGTGGCCGGCGGCCTCTCGCAATCTGCCGTCAACGACAAGGCCGGCGCGAAGACGCCGCTCGCGCTCGTCTTCGCCTCGCTGACGCTCGGCCTCTGCTTGCTCTTCCTCACCGGCTTCCTCGAGAACCTGCCGAAGGCCGTGCTGGCGGCGATCGTGCTCACCGCCGTCGCCGGCCTGATCGACATGCCGGCGATGGCGCGCATGTGGCGGGTGAGCCGGATCGACTTCTGGGCCGCGGCGATCGCCATGATCGGCGTACTGCTGCTCGGGATCCTCGAGGGAATCCTGCTCGCCGCCGTCGCCTCGGTGGTGCTGCTGCTGCTACGTGCATCCGACCCGCCGATCGGCTTTCTCGGGCGCGTTCCGGGCACGCGCACCTATTCGGACCGCGACCGCCATCCGGAGAACGAGCCGCTCCCGGGCGTTCTCGCATTCCGGCCCGAGGGCTCGCTGCTCTACGTGAACGCGGACTCGGTGCTTGAGAAGGTGCTCGCCCGGCTGCAGTCCGAGCCCGGCGATGTTCGGCTCGTCGTCGCCGAGCTGTCGTCCTCGCCCTTCATCGACCTCGCCGGAGCGCGCATGCTGCACAAGCTGCACGAGGAGCTCGCCGCGCGCGGCATCGCCCTGCGCATCGTCGGGGCGCGTGCACGGGTCCGCGAGCTGCTGCGCGCCGACGGTCTCGACGTTAAGGCGGGCGGCGTCGAGCGGACCGTCACGCTCGACGATCTCCTTGGAGCCGTGGATGCCCGCTAGGCCCGGGAACCTTTCGGGCCACGCCGGCAGTCGCCTGCGCTGGGCAACCCTTCTCCTCGCTGGCGCAGTGATCACAGCTACCGTCGGCGAAGCGCTCTCCGCGACCTGGCAGGACGGCGAGCTGCGGCCGGATCTCAGCCCGCGAAAGATCTTTGCGATGCTCTTCCTGATGCTCGGGCCTCTGAAGGTGCTCGGCCCGTTCGTCGAGCACACGCGCGGCCGCGAGCGGCCGGTGCAGATCAGAATGGCGACCGTGGCGATCTTCTACTCGGCCGCGGCGCTCATGGTCGCCGGCCTGCTCGGCAAGCAGATCCTCGACAATTTCGGCATCTCGGTCCCGGTGGTTGCGCTGACCGGCGGCATGATCCTCGTGCTGATGGCCTTGCAGACCGTTCTCACCCAGTCGGCCGGCCCGCAGCCGAAGCCGCTTGCGCCGGATCTGCCGGTGCGGCGCATCGCGATCAATCCCATCGCCTTCCCGATAATCGTCACGCCTTACGGCATCGCCGCGGTGATCGTCTTCACGACCCTCGCGCAGGGAGACGCCGCGCTCATCGCGACGATCGCCGGCGTCATCGCGGTGATCCTCTTCATGGACTGGCTGGCGATGATCTTCGCCGTGCCGATCCTGAAGTGGATCGGAACCTCGCTGCAGATCGCCGCCGTGGTGCTCGGCGTCGCGCAGATCGCGCTCGGGCTGCAGGTGATGCTGCACAGCCTCGTCATGCTCGGCGTGCTCAGCCTGCCTCCGGCTTAGCCGCCGAGCGCGGCGGCGATGCCGACGAGCAGGAGCCCCAGTCCCACCATCGCCAGTCCGATCTGCCAGCCCCTGCCGAAGTTCCGGCCGAAGCCGAAGCCCGTCAGGAAGAGGAGGGCGACCGCGATGGCGTGCGAGACCCACATCGCGACACGGATGTCGGCGATGAGGACGAAGGGCAGCAGGACCGGCACGACGCCGATCGAGACGATGAGGAAGACGGCGACGGCGCCGAGCCAGTCGTCCGCGGTCAGCCGGTGCCGCAGCGCCGTCGGCGGCAGGCCGGAGAGATGCCGGCGCATCCGCTCGAGGTCGGCCCCGTCGAGCGCCGGGAGGAGGATCGGCGGCAGCGCCTCGGCGATGCGGGCATGCGCCGCCTTCTCGTCGCGCGCGGCGCGGATCGCGGCGATCGAGCCGGCGCCGAGCGATCCTGTCCCGTGCGCCCCCATCAGGTACATCATCGCGTCGATGATCCCCCATGCGGTGTTGCAGCCGACCGCACCGATCAGCATCGCCTGGACGTCGTCCTCCGTGGTCCCCGCGATGCTCATCGCCGAGGTGAAGGTCAGCACCATGATCAGCCCGAAGAGCATCTCGCCCGCCCGGTCGACGGGATCCAGGACGCGGCGGAAGAGGCGAGGGGAGTGCCCGCTCGGACTCTGCGGGCCTTCTTCCACGGCGGTGCTCACGTTGCTCTCGCGCCCGGCAAGGAGGCGGGGCGCATCACCCGGGAGAAGCCGTCCATCCGACCGGCGCCTCGGCCGCGGATCGGCCGAGCGGCGCCTCCATCGATGAGAGCTCGACCGCGGACGGCGCCGGCGCGGGCCCTTCGAGCACGCTCCAATCGCGCTTGCCGCGCGTGGACAGGCTCGGCCCGGGCGGGCTGTGCGCGGCGGGAGGCGATGCGGACGTCACTCCGCGGGACAGCTCCAGCGCCCGCGCGAGCGCGCAGTCGAAATTCGACTGCACGAGAGCCTCCGGGATACGGCTGCGCAGAAAATGCGCCCAGCGGAACTCGCTGAACGGCGACTGGGCCTTGGCATAGCCGCCGGCCCGCTTCAGCGCCCCGGCCAGCGACCGGAAGACGTCGTCCCTGAGATCGAGCACGGTGCGGGGCATCTCGTGCGGGAGACGTCGCCATCCGGCCTCGTCGAAGGGGTGCGCCCACTTCTTCTGCTCGAGCGTGCGCCAGAACCGCTCCGCATCCAGCGTGCCGAGATCGGCGAGGACGACTGCGGGCACCTGCTCGACCCCCTCCTCGTAAACGGCGCGGACGAAGTGGTGACGATCGATCATGTGGCAGCGGCGATCCGGTCCGACGACGACCGGCACGGGACGGCTCGCGAGATAGGCGGCCGCCTCGTCGGCGCTTCTCTCGCGCCAGCGCCGCCGCTTGTGCTCCATCTCACGGATGCCGATCGTCACCTGCGTCGGCACGAGATCGAGCACGCGCAGAAGGCGTTGTCCGCCGTCGGCCGGCGGGGGAATGCTCGGTTGGGTGGTGCCAGGCTCGGCCATCGCCCAGTCCCCCCGGGCCGGCTATCGCCAGCTGAGAGTCATGCCCACGTCGCCCGGAATGCCGCCCGGGAAGTCGACGATCTCGACCTTCAGCTTGTAGCCGCGTGGACGGAAGTACTTGTACCAGAGCTGGTATATTTCCTTCGGTACGCCAGTCAGCGTATTCTCCCAGCCGGGCTCGCCCTGGTTGATGGCGCGCCCGCGGTCCGTGCAGAGGGTGTTGGGAAAGCGGTAGAACTGCACTTCGCTGAGGCCGTTCGAGACCGCGCGCTCGATGATGCGGACGCCGCGGCGCACTCCCTCCTCGTCGGAGACGCCCGAGGGCTTGGTGAGGTGGTCGATCAGGGCCTTCTTCTCGGCCTCCTCCTGGGCGCGGGCGCGCGCCTGCTTGGCCGCCTCGTCCGCCTGCGCCGCCGCGAGCTTCGACATGAAATCGTTCGCGGTGGGCAGGAGCTGGTCGATGCTCTCGGGCATTCCTCGTTCCCTCCGTATACGTCGAGTTTATTCAGTCTCCCGCTCTCGCGCACATTGACGAGGATCAAAGAGCCGCTCCCGCAGGACGCGGGGATTTCGAGCCTCGTCGACAGAAGCGCCGCGAAGGCGGTCGGAACTGTCGATTCCTGTTGCTTCGTTCGACCGATCGATTCCACAGTAGCGCGGCGACGTGAGCAAGATCAATGTCACGGCTATGGTTTGTGATCGACCTTGTTCGCTGCGTTAACCTAGCGAGGTCGAGATGAAAGCGAAGACCGCCGTCCGAAGCGTGTCGACCAGGAAAGCGGCGGCCGCGCCGGCGGCGCCCCCGGAGAGGATGAAGCGGAAGACCTACGAGGAGGAGCTTGAGAAGCTGCAGGCCGAGCTCTGCGCGCTGCAGGACTGGGTGAAGGAGACCGGCGCCCGCATCATCGTCATCTTCGAAGGCCGGGACGCCGCCGGCAAGGGCGGCACCATCAAGGCGCTGACCGAGCGCGTCAGCCCGCGCGTGTTCCGCACCGTGGCGCTGCCCGCCCCGTCGGATCGGCAGAAGAGCCAGATGTTCATGCAGCGCTATATCGAGCAGTTTCCGGCGGCCGGCGAGATCGTGATCTTCGACCGCAGCTGGTACAACCGCGCCGGCGTCGAATACGTGATGGGCTTCGCGACGCCCGAGCAGCAGAAGCGCTTCCTCGATCGATGCCCGCTGATCGAAGGCTACATCGTCGACGGTGGCATCCAGCTCATCAAGATCTGGCTCGAAGTGGGCATGGACGAGCAGAAGCGGCGCTTCGAGGCGCGTATCAACGATCCGCTGCGGCAGTGGAAGCTGAGCCCGATGGACGTCGAATCCTATCGCCGCTGGTACGACTATTCGCGCGCCCGCGACGAGATGCTCGAGCGCACCGACAGCGAGCACGCGCCATGGCACGTCGTCCGCTCCGACGACAAGCGCCGCGCGCGTCTCAACTGCATCGCGCACATCCTCGAGGCGATCCCCTACCGCAAGATCGAGCGCCCGAAGGTCAAGCTGCCGAAGCGCTCCACCAAGGGCGCCTACGACGACCGCGCCAGTCTCACGGGGCGGAAGTTCGTCGTCGAGCGATATTGAGGCCACCGCGACCGCGGCAGGGAACGGGCTGAGGGATGGGCAAGGGGCGGCAGGTCATCCCGGTGTGGACGATCCCGATGCTCTACGTGGCGGCGAGCATCGTTCTCGGCGTGTTGCTGCCGCGGCTCGAGCGGGCGTTCATCGTCGACGCGCGCCTCGAGATCTCGGTCGCTTCCGCGCAAGCCTACATGTCCGCGGTCGCCTCGGGGATGATGGCGCTGACGGGCATCGTCTTCGCGCTCGCCTTCGTCATGGTGCAGTTCAGCGCCGTCGCCTATTCGCCGCGCCTGGTGCTGCTGTTCGCCCGCGACCGGCTGCTGTTCCACGCGCTCGGCGCCTTCATCGGCACCTTCACCTACGCCCTGTTCAACCTAGCCTGGGTGGACCGGGCGGCGTCCGGCCAAGTGCCGCTCGTGTCCAGCGCCGCGCTCGCCCTCATGCTGATCGCCAGCATGTTGATCTTCACGCTTCTCGTGCAGAGGATCTCGGCGCTGCAGATCGCCAATGTCCTCAGGCGCGTCGGCGGCGAGGGGCGCCGGGTGATCGCCGAGACCTATTCGCCGCTCGGCGCGGCCGACGCCTCCGACGACGCTGCACGCGAAGCGCCGCTCGGACCGCGAACCCAAACGCTGGTCTATTCCGGGCCGCCGCGGATGGTGGCGGAGTTCGACCAGCGCGCCCTCGTGCGTCTTGCCGAGTCCTGCGGCGGCGTCATCGTCATGGGTTGCGGCATCGGCGAAGCGCTCATCGAGGGGACGACGATGCTCGACGTCCACGGCGGCTCGCGGCCGCTGCCGGAGAAGGACCTCCTCGCCGGCGTCAGCCTCGCCGACGAGCGCACCTTCGAACAGGATCCGAAGTACGCCATCCGCCTGCTCGGCGATATCGCCATCAAGGCGCTCTCGCCGGCCATCAACGACCCGACGACCGCCGTCCAGGCGATCGACCAGATCGAGGATCTGATGCGGCGCCTCGCCCGCAGCGACCTCGACGCGGGCGTCCACAGGGATGCTGCCGGATGCGTCCGGCTCGTCGTGCCGATGCCGAGCTGGGAGGACTATCTGAGCCTCGCCTTCGACGAGATCCGGCAGTTCGGCGTCACCTCGGTGCAGGTCATGCGCCGGCTGCGCGCGACCCTCGGCGCTCTCGCCGAGGCCGCCACCACGCCGGAGCGCATCGCCGCCGTTCGCCGCTACGCCGCCCACCTCGACCGCGTGATCGAGCGCTCGGGCCTCGACCTCGAGGACCGGGCGATCGCGCTGCAGGAAGACCGGCAGGGTCTCGGACTGGCCCGCCAGAGGGTTTCTTGACCCGCCCTCGACCGCAGCCATCGACGGGCGGGGGAAGCGATGCGAACACGGCCGGCGAGGCCCCGGCATGGGCCATGTACGAGGCGGCCGCGGGCTCGCCGACACCGCCCGCACGGCGACGTCGGCGGACCGTGGAAACCTCAGGCCGCCTTGCGCCGGCCGCCCTTCCTGGCCGGCTTCGCGGCCGCCTTGGCGGAGCGGGCTTCCGCCATCTTCCGGCCGAGGCCCATCTTCTTGGCGAGCTCGGAGCGCTGCGCGGCATAGGCGGGCGCCACCATCGGATAGTCCCGCGGCAGGCCCCACTTCTCGCGGTACTGCGCCGGAGTGAGCCCGCGGCCTGCGAGATGTCGCTTCAGCGACTTGTACTGGCGGCCGTCTTCGAGGCTGATCAGGTAGTCGGGCGTGATCGACTTCCTGATGGAGACCGGCGGCTTCAGCGGCTCCGGCGTCGCGACCTCTTTGCCGAGGTTGGTGAGAGAGTTGTAGACGTCGGCGATTACGGTCCCGACATCGGCCTTGCCGATCTGATTGCCGGAGAGGTAGGCGGCGACGACATCGGCCGTGAGTTCGACAAGCTTCTGATTCGTGTCCATCCGAACACTCCTTTCGAGAAGCGCGGCGGTATACACCGCATTGGCTGCGATGCAAGGCGACGCTCGAAGAGATGCTCGAGCCGCACCGAGGCCGTGGTCCGCTCCTCATCTGTGCTCTGCGGCGCCGCGCTGCTCGGAAGAAACTGGACTCCCGAAAGGCACTCGAGTCGCCTCGCGAAGAATCCTCTCAACCCGGGTGCCCGTCACCCAGCGCTGATCGGCCGCCGGCTCGACAGCTCCGACGGAGGGCGGCCCGCCGAAGCCGGGCTAGTTGACCT
>JAEZCD010000236.1 GCA_023430145.1 Pseudomonadota bacterium | reverse complement strand
CCCCGGCTTCGCCCGGCCCCTCGGCTTCGGCGTGCGCGCCGCCTGGGCGAGCCGTGTCCGCGCGAGCTCCGTCACCTGCTCGATGAGCGCCGGCGCTGCGCCCCGCACCGTCTCGAAGTCGCGATCGAGGAGCACGGCGATCGCCCGGATCATCGCCTCCTCCGCCAGGGCGACCATATCGAGGCCGTCCTCGCGGGCGCCCTCGAAGCCGACACGGACCCAGGCCCGCGCCAGCGTCGCCGGATCGGCGGCCTCGTCGGACTCGTCGGTCGCCAGGCGATCGAGCACGCGGCCGATCATCCGATCGAGAACCGCCTCGCTCTGCATCACCACGTCGGCGATGCGGACCGCGTGGTGCTCATCGGCACCGGCCGGAATCTCGCCCTTGGCGAAGACGCTCTTCAGCGTGTCGACGAAGGCGTCGACCTCGCTCTGCCGGTTGTCGCGCAGCATGTTGGTCATCAGCACCTCGATCAGGAACTGATGCACGGGCAGGGTCGCCGCGACCCGATCGAGATAGTCGTCGTCGTCGCTCTCGGACATGGCTGCTCCCCCGGTCGCCAGTCGGGAGGGTTAGCAGTCGCGCGCCTCGTTTGCACCTGCGAAAGGCCGCGGCCGGGCGGGCGTTCAGGCCCCCACCTTCCGCCCGCGGCCATAGACCAGCAGCATGCCGATGATGACGGCGCCGTAGATCATCTGCCGGAACGCCTCCTCGATCTGCATCACCGACAGGATCGACTGCAAGAGCGTGATCAGGAGCACGCCGGCGACGGTGCCGAGATAGGTACCGCGGCCGCCGAGAATGTTGGTGCCGCCGAGGACGACAGCGGCGATGGCCGGCAGGAGGTAGGAATCGCCCATCGCCTGGTAGGCCTTCGACGAGTAGCCGGCGAGCAGCACGCCGGCCAGCGCGGCGCAGGCGCCGGACAGGGCGAAGCAGGCGAAGACGATGCGCCGGGTATCGGCGCCCGACAGATAGGCCGCGCGCTCGCGGTTGCCGATCGCATAGACGCAGCGGCCGAAGCTGGTGCGCGTCAAGAGGAGGACGACGAGCCCGCCGACCGCCGCCCATACCCAGACCGCGTTCGGTATGCCGAGCACCGAGCGCCCGACGGCGAGGAAGCGCATCGTGTCGGTCGCCCGGTCCTGCGGCGCGAAGCCGCCGGTGTGCAGCACCATCAGGCCCTGCGCCACCGCGTTCATGCCGAGCGTGAAGATCATCGAGGGGATGCGCAGATAGGCGACGCCGAAGCCGTTGATGCAGCCGAACAGGAGGCCGCAGAAGACGCCGAACGGGATGGCGAGGGCGACGCCGGTCGGTCCCCACCAGCCGGCCGCGGCCGTCGACATCATACCGCCGACGGTGACCACCCAGGGCACCGACAGGTCGATATGGCCGAGCAGGATCACCAGCATGGCGCCGGAGGCGATGATGCCGAGGAAGGAGGCGACCTGCAGCTGCTGCAAGAGGTAGTCCGGCGACAAAAAGTTCGCCGAATAGAGCGAGCCGACCAGCAGCAGCGCGATCGTGCAGCCGAAGGCGGCCAGCACCGCCGGGTCGATCCTTTTCGAGATGGCGGCGGCGAGCGCGGTCACATCGTCACCCGTAGAGGTCGAGGCGGTTGCGGATGCGGAGGAGCCGGAAGGCGCCGAGGCTGACGGCTGCGAGCAGCACGCCGCCCTGGAACAGCGGCTGCCACAGCGGCTCCATGTCGAACACGAACAGAAGATCCTCGACCGTGCGCAGCACGAAGGCGCCGAAGATCGAGCCGATGGCGCTGCCGGCGCCGCCGAACAGCGAGGTGCCGCCGATCACCACCGCGGCGATCGAGTTCAGCGTATAGCCGCCGCCGATCGGCGCCGAGGCCTCGCCGGCATAGGTGATGCAGGTGAGGAGCAGGCCGGCGATGCTGGCCAGAAGCCCCGACAGCGCGTAGGCAAGCAGCTTGGCGCGGTCGATCGGCACGCCCGACATGTAGGCCGCCTGCTCGGAGGATCCGATCGCATAGGCTGCCCTGCCGAGCACCGAGCGGCG
This sequence comes from Pseudomonadota bacterium, assembly GCA_023430145.1. Lineage (GTDB taxonomy): Bacteria > Pseudomonadota > Alphaproteobacteria > Rhizobiales > Methylopilaceae > JAEZCD01. The sequence continues at coordinate 46,115 of JAEZCD010000236.1, read as the reverse complement.
CCACGGCACCCAGACGACGAGCACGACGAGCAGCAGCAGGGCGAGCACGGCCGGGACGCCGCCCGGCAGCTGGCCGGTCAGCGCGTCGGCGAAGTCGGGATTGATGTCGCCGCCAGGCGTCGGCCGGATGGAGAGCGCGATGCCGTAATAGAAGGCGCCGGTGGCGAGCGTGGTGATGATCGGCTGCAGCCGGCCGTAGACGATGATGACGCCGTTGAGCAGCCCGCACATGAGGCCGACGGCGAGCACGCCGACAACGCCGAGCGCGGTCTCGAGCGGCGTGCCCTGGACGATGCTCGAGGCGACGCAGTTGGTCATCACGAACACCATGCCGACCGACAGGTCGAGGCCGCCGGTCAGCACCGGCAGGGTCTGCGCCATGGCGACGAGCGCGAACAGCACGCCCTTGTTGGCGGCCGTGGTGGCGACGTTCGCGGTCAGCCCCGCCTGGTGGTTGGCGATGTAGAGCGTGAACATGCCAAGGAAGAGGACGATGGCCAGCAGCACGGGCCCGTGCTCGCCGAGCCGATAGCGCCAGGCGCTCATGCGGGCGTCTCCGCGGCGGTGAAGATCTCGGTGGGCTTCACGCCGAGCGGCAGGTTGAGCGCGCTCGCGACGAGGGCGTGCTCGGTGATCTCGGCGCCCTCCAGCATACGGACGATGCGGCCGTCGTAGAAGACGGCGACGCGGTCGCAGCAGCCGATCAGCTCGTCATAGTCGGTCGAGTAGAACAGGATCGCCGCCTTCTGGTCGGCGAGCCGGCGGAGCAGGCCATAAATCTCCTGCTTGGTGCCGACGTCGATGCCGCGCGTCGGGTCGTTGAGCAGGATGACGCGCGGCTCGGTCATCAGCCATTTGGCGATCACCACCTTCTGCTGGTTGCCGCCGGACAGCGCGCCGACCGGCTGCTCGAGATCGGCGACCTTGATCTGCAGCGCCCGCACCATATCCTCGACGGCGCGCATCTCCGCGCCGCCGTCGATCAGCCCGCCGCGCGAGAAGCGGCCGAGCGCGGCGAAGGAGAGGTTGTCGCGCACCGACATCGGCAGCATCAGCCCCTCCGTCTTGCGGTCCTCGGGGATCAGCGCCATGCCCGAGCGCTTGGCGGTGCGCGGCCCGCGCGGCTGCACCGTCTCGCCGTCGACCGCCACACGGCCGTCGACACCGGCGAGGACGCCGAACAAAGCCAGCAGCAGCTCGCGCTGCCCCTGCCCATCGAGGCCGCCGAGGCCGACGATCTCGCCCGGCCTGAGATCGAGGTCGATGCTCTTCAACCGCCCCGCCCAATCGAGCTTCTGGATCGACAGCGCCGGCGCGCCGGAGGGCGGCTTTGCAGGCTTCGGCGGGAAGACGCTCTTATACTCGCGGCCGATCATCATCTCGACGATAGCCTCGCCGCTCTTGGTGCCGGCCTCGAAGCTGCCGACGTGGCGGCCGTTGCGATAGACGGTGCAGTCGTCGGCGAGCTCGGCGATCTCGTGCATGCGGTGCGAGATGTAGACGATCGACAGGCCCTCGCTTCGGAGCCGCTTCAGCACCGCGAAGACTTTCGCCACGTCGTCGGCGGTCAGCGCCGAGGTGGCCTCGTCGAGGATGAGGATCTTCGGCCGCCGCGCCAGAGCTTTCGCGATCTCGACCATCTGCCGGCGCGACAGCGGCAGGTCCTTCACCGGCGCCATCGGATGGATGTCCTCGGCGCCGGCGAGGGCCAGCGCTTCCTCGGCCATGCGCTGCTGGCGGCGGCGGTCGATCATTCCGAGCCGCGTCGGCGGGTCGGTGATGACGATGTTGTCGGCGACCGAGAGGTCGGGGAGCAGCGACAGCTCCTGGAAGATCGGCACGATGCCGGCCGCCTTGGCATCGGAGGGCCGCGCGAAAGCGACGGTCTCGCCTTCCAGCTGCATCGTTCCGGTGTCCGGCTGCACGACGCCGGCCATGATCTTGATCAGCGTCGACTTGCCGGCGCCGTTCTCGCCGAGCACGGCATGGATGCGGCCGCGCGCAAGCTCGAGCCGCGCATCCTCGAGCGCGCGGACGCCGCCATAGCGCTTGGTGATGCCGTCCATGCGGAAGAAGGGCGCGTCTGTCATGCGGGATTGCTCGGCACGGAGGGCATGGAAGACCTGGCGATAGAGAACATGCGACGTCCGCGGCCGAGCCGGCGCAGGCGCAGATGCGTTCGGTCGGGATCCTTCTCCCCCTGCAAGGGGGAGACCGGACTCGCGTAGCGAGCCGAGAGGGGGGCCTCCCCGAGGAGAGAGGCCCCCACCCGGACGGCTTCGCCGTCTCGACCTCCCCCTTGCAGGGGGAGGAAGGAGGCGGCCGTCATATGAGCGCTCCGGATCGGGTCGAAGCCCTCAGTTGTCGGCCTGCGTGCGGCCCATGATCTCGGTCGCCGAGACGTTCACGTTGCACGCCGGGAAGGCGTTGGCGACGAAGAAGTTGTCGGAGAGGTTCGAGTAGAAGTTCTCGCCGTCCTTGAAGTTCGGGTGCTCGACATAGGGCAGCGGCACCGAGACGTTCTGCGGGATCGCCTTGCCCTGCAGCGCCTCGATGGCGGCCTTGATGGCGATGGCGACGAGCGCCGGCGTCTGCCCGGCCGAGGCGCAGACGAGCCCGTCCTTGCCATGCTCCGAGCAGAGCTTGCGGAAGCCGTTCTCGGCCTCGCCGGAGACGGGGATGAACGGGTGCTTGGTGTCGATCAGCGCCCGAACCGTCCCGGTCGAACCGCCCTGCGTATAAATGCCGTCGAACTTCTTGTGGACGGCGATGGCGTCGGCGGTCGCCTTCTGGGCGGTGCCGTCGTCCCACATGCCGACGACCTCGATGATCTCGAACTTGTTGCCGGGCGCCTCGACGACCTCGCGGAAGCCGAGATGGCGGTCGCGGTCGACCGAGTTGCCGGGCACGCCGCGCACCTCGAGCAGCTTGCCGCTCTTGGACGGGATGTGCTTGACGAGCCACTCGCCCATCTTGCGGCCCATCTCCTTCTGGTCCTCGTTGACCATGATGACTTCCGTCGAGTCGACGACGTTGTCGAACGGCACGAGCGGAATGCCGGCCCGGTTCGCCCTGCGGATCACCGGCCCGAAAGCGGACGGGTTGGTGGCGATGGTGACGATGGCGTCGTAGCCGGAGTTGATGAAGTTATCGATCGCGGCGACCTGGGCGGCGACGTCGGTGCCGGTCGAGACGACCTTCAGCTCCTTCACCAGCGGCTTGATGTCCGGCTGGTCGACGAACGCCTTCGCCGTCTGGATCATCTGGATGCGCCAGGTGTTGCCGACGAACCCGTTGGCGAGCGCGATCCGGTAGGGCGGCTGCTTGGCGGTGAACTTGAAGTATTTCACATCCGAGCTGGCCGGTGCGAAGCAGGTGGGCATGTAGCCCGGGCCGGCGACGGTCTGCGGCGCCTGGGCGAGGGCCGAGCCGCAGAGCAGCGCGAGCGCGAGCGCCGGCGCACCGATCCTGGTGACGAGCATGCGAATCCTCCCGTGATGCGGCTGTCTTTGCAGCCATCGCGCGAGAGGATAGGCCCGAGTCCGAATCCGTGTCCATCGGCACGTTAGATTCATTCGACGGTTCGGTTACGGATGCGCTCGAAAGATTGCTCCGACGCCGGGCGCTCTCCTCGGGCCTCGGGCGGCCGGCATGCCGCCGCCGAGCTCGCCGGAGGAGCCGACATTGCGACGTTCCGGGCGTTCTCATGCTTGCGCGCGTGTCGCCGAGAGCGGGCCGACCGGGAAGCATCCCCGATGGCGATACGGGGAGCCGAACTCCGTCTCAGGTCGACGTCGCGCGCCTCTCGGGCGCGCAGCTCAGGCGGCCGGAATCGCACCGCCGCTCGACGAGCCACCACAGGCCGAGCCGCGCGCCGCCGAAGATCGCCGCGATGGCGAGGAACGAGCCGACCGCCAGCGTCGAGACGCCCGTCACGCCCTGCCCGACCGTGCAGCCGAGCGCGGCGACGCCGCCCGTGCCCATCAGGAACGCACCGAGGAGATGCCGGCGGACCTCGCGTGCGTCGTCCGGCGCTTCCCAGCGGAACTCGCCATGCACGAGGGCGGCGAGGAACGCGCCCGCGAGCACCCCGAGGACGGCGCCGACGGGGAAGTCGATCCGCACGCCGGAGGCGAGCATCGCGTAGAAGACCGTCTCCCCGAGCGGCGCCACGAAGGAGAACGATTCCGTGCGCCGCGTCGCGAACGGATCGTGTCCGGCGACGCCGGTGATCCACCACCCCGCCACGACGAGAAGCCCGACGCCGATCCCGGTCACGATCAGCAGCCGAGACCGGCGGAACGAGCGGTCGGCGAATACCAGCCCGAGCAGCGCCAGCACGACGACGGCGACGCTGACCGCCTTGCCGCTCGCCGACAGGCCGAGAAGGTCGCCGACCGTCTGCGAGGCCCTGGGCGCGAGGTCCGCGGCGAGCGGGTCGACGAGCTGCAGCCGGACGACCGCCGTCAGGCCGTGCATCGCCATGTAGGAGGCGACGCCGATCACGAGAAAGGCGAGCAGCGCCTTCAGGTCGCCGCCGCCGAGCCGCAGCAGGGTGCCGAAGCCGCAGGTGCCGACGAGCGCCATGCCGACGCCGAACAGCAGCCCGCCGATGACGGCGCCGCCCCATTCCAGGCGCGGCCCGACATAGATCGATCGCGACAGGTCGAAGCCGGTCTGCACGGCGAGGATCTGAGTGCCGATCATCGCCACGGCCGCGGCGAGCGCCCAGGCGCGCAGGCGGCGCGTGTCGGCGGCATAGACCGCGTCCTCGATCGCCCCGAGGGTGCAGAAGCGGCCGCGGCGGGCGAGGAACCCGAGTGCCAGCCCCGCCGGAAACGCGAGGCCGGCGCGCACGATGTTGGGGGCTAGATCCTCGAGCATGGTCGTCCGACCGCTATTTGGCCGTCCTCTCGCAGAAGACGCGATGCAGAGTGCGGATGATCTCGACGACTTCGGGCCGCGCCAGCGAGTAGTAGATGTTCTTGCCGTCGCGGCGCGCGTCGACGAGATTGTCGGAGCGCAGCCGCGCGAGCTGCTGCGAGACGGCGGGCTGGCGCAGGCTGAGCACCTCCTCGAGCTCCGACACCGACTTCTCGCCCTCGATCAGCAGGCAGAGGATGACGAGGCGCGCCTCGTGCGAGATCGCCTTCAGGAAGTCGCTCGCGTCGCGCGCATTGGCGAGCAGGGCGTCGATCTCCAGAGGCGCGTCGGCGCCGGCCCGCTTCTCGGTCTTCTCGGCAGATCGAACCGGCATGACAGCCTCGGCACTCCAAAGCACGTCGTCGACGCGCACGCGGGCCGCCCCCGGCCGCGCAACGTCCTAACGTCATTCCCGAGCCGACCGCAAAGGGAATCCGCGTCCTCCCCCCGCCTCCGCAAGCGACAGGAGGAGCGGCGTCCCCGGGCGGATGCCGCACGCGGCGCGGCACGCTCCTCACGGCTCCTTGTTCACCGGGCTTTCCGGATCCATCAGCAGCGCGACGGCGTCCTTGATCTGCTCGATCGTCAGCACCTCGTTGCCGCCGAACCTCGGCATCAGCGAGCAGGCGAACGCCGCATGCGGGTTGTAGATCTTCTCGTACGCGGCCTTCGTCGCTTCGGGCGTGAACTCGCGCAGCTTGCCGTAGCCGAGCAGGCTCGGCCCGATGGTGCCGTAGCTGACCTCCGCCTTGGTCAGCTGATGGCACGCATAGCAGTTGCCGCCGTTCGGGTTGCGGGGCGGGTAATCGGTGAAGCGCAGGCCGTAGCCGGATTGCGCCAGCTTCTCGCCCTTCTTCCAGTCGCCCATCAGCATGCCGTCCTGCGGATAGCGGATCGCCTCCTTGGCGCGCTTCTGGATGGCCTCGGCCAGCGCCGGCGGCGGGTTGTTCTGGGCGGCCGAGCATTCCTTCATGGTTTCGTCCGGCACGAGGCGCGCCTGCCACTCGGCAGGGGCGCGCCGCCAGCCGTCCTTGACGGCCTGCTCGACGCGCGCCGGATCGACGGCCGGCTTGCTCTGCGCGAGCGCGGTCGCGATCAGCGCCGGCGCGACGAGCAGTAGCGGGACTATCGTCATCATCGGTCGTGTCATGGCCCGATACCTCACCGCTTGATGGTGGGGGCGGCGATCTCGCCGCCCTGTGCCGTCTTGGTGAGGTAGGCGATCAGCGCCACGCTCACGTCCGAGCCCATCTCGAGCTCGGGCATACGCATCTGCCAGTAGCAGTCGTAGAGTCGGTGCTGCATGGTCATGACGTGCGTGTTGGAGACGCGATAGGCCGGCCACTCGCCGACCACCTTGCGCGCCTCCTCGGGGTTGGACAGATGCGGCAGCCCTTGCAGCCGGATGCGCCGTCCGGGTTCTGCATGGCAGGTCGCGCAGGCGAAGTCGTGCGGACCCGAGCGGCGCACGAACAGGGCCTCGCCGAGCGCCACGGCCTCCTGCTCCTTCGGGTGATCGAGCTTTGCCGTGTACTTCATGCCGTTCGACCGGCTCGCGACATAGGTCGCGATGGCGCCGAGCTCCTTGACCGGCTGACCACCGCCCGGATGCGGCCGCTTCACCAGCTCGGCGCGGTCGAAGCCCTGTAGCTTCTCCATGCACCACAGGATGCGCGTCTCCAGATCCATGACCCGGTCCGCATCCGCGAAGTAACGCGGCAGCTCGGCGAAGGCGCCGTCCACCTCGCCCGGCCCCTTGCCGAGGTCGCACTGCTCGAGCGAGACGTTGCGCGGGCCGCGCGGCAGGCTCCACAGCTCTTCGCCGCGATCGGCGTCGAGCAGGGCCGGATTGCTCCAGGGATCCTCCTTGAGCATCTGCCGATAGCGCTCGATCGCCTTCTCGGTCGCGTCGTCCTGGCTTTGGGCGGGCGTCAACGCGACGCCTGCGAGGAGAATACCTACCGCGCACGAGGTCGCGACGAAGGCCATCCATCCCCGACGGTTCGATGACTGGATCACCGGCGCTCCTTCCCATTTGTTGTCTGTCCGACGACTGCGCGCCGGTGTCGCGAGATGATACATGCAAAAAGTGCGATGTGAAGCGCCTCGGAGTGTTGCCGGGCGCGAATCTTTGGATTAAATGTGCAAAAAGACGAATATGTCCGCTGCGGGCGAAGACTGCGGCGACGTGGGTGAGGAAGCGCAACTGTCCGCCCGGCCGGCTTCGGGCGGTGCCGGCTTCTGCATCCGATTCTTGTTCTTGATCTTCCCTCCCGGTGCACCCTCCCGGAGGGCGAAGTCGACGATGTCGTTGCCCCGGCGGGGCATTCAAGGAGACGTTGGGATGGGACGAGCAATCAGTCGACGGAGCGCCCTGGGGCTCGGCCTCGGAGCCCTGGTTCTCGGCACGGGCGGCATCGTTGCGCCCGCGCACGCGGCCAAGAACGACGCCGAAGACCTGATGCAGAAGTTCGCGGCCGGCAAGACGCCGCAGGAAGGCAAGGTCAAGCTGGACCTGCCGCAGATCGCCGAGAACGGCAACACGGTGCCGATGACGATCTCGGTCGACAGCCCGATGACGGCCGAATCCTACGTCACCGAGATCATGGTGGTGGCGGACGGCAATCCGCGGGCGGCGGTGGTGACGTTCCGCTTCACCCCCGAGAGCGGCATCGCCGAGGCGAACACGCGCATCCGGCTCGCCGGAACCCAGAACGTGATCGCCCTCGCCAAGATGAACGACGGCTCGGTCTACAAGGCCGCGCAGGAGGTCAAGGTCACGATCGGCGGCTGCGGCGGCTAGCGGTCGCGAGATCCACGCCGGTCGAGAGCAACAACAGGAGTTTCCCAGCATGGCCTCCCAGACGCCGATCCCGAAGCCCCGCATCCGCCTCGACAAGAAGGAGGCCAAGCGCGGCGACATCGTCGAAGTGAAGACCCTGATCTCGCACGTGATGGAGTCGGGTCAGCGCAAGGATGCGGCCGGCAACGTCATTCCGCGCAAGATCATCAACAAGTTCACGGCAGAGCTGAACGGCAAGACGATCTTCACGGCCGATCTCGAGCCGGCGGTGTCCGCCAATCCCTACATGCAGTTCAAGTTCAAGGCGCAGGAATCGGGAACCATCCGGTTCAGCTGGATCGACGACGACGGAACCGTGATCACGGCCGAAGAGAAGATCGTCGTGAACTGAGGCGTCCCGTCGCGAGGCCGCTTTCGCGCGCCTCCCGACCGGAGGCCTGCACGTCCCGTTCCGAGTGACGCCGGCGTGCGGGCCGGCGAGCGCGAGGCTGTTCGATGACCAATCGACGCGAGTTCCTGCAGATCGCCACCGCGGCCGCCGCCGCGGTGCCGTTCGGGACTTGGACGCGGGCCTTCGCCCAGCAGCGGCTGACGCAGTCGGATCTGCTCGCCTTCGAGCCGCTCGGCAATGTGACTCTGGTCCACATCACCGACATCCACGCCCAGCTCGTGCCGACCCTGTTCCGCGAGCCGTCGACGAACATCGGCGTCGGCGAGGCGAAGGGGCAGGTGCCGCATCTCACCGGGCGGGCGCTGCTCGAGCAGTACCGGCTGCGGGCGGGATCACCGGAGGCCTATGCGCTCACCTCGGAGGATTTCGTCGCACTCGCACGGGCCTATGGGCGGATGGGCGGCCTCGACCGCATCGCCACCGTCGTCGGCGCCATCCGCGCCGAGCGCGGCGCCGAGCGCGTCGTGCTGCTCGACGGCGGCGACACCTGGCAGAACAGCTACACCTCGCTCGTCAGCAAGGGCCAGGACATGGTCGACTGCTTCGGGCTCTTGAGACCCGACGCGATGGTGGGCCACTGGGAGTTCACGCTCGGCGCCGAGCGCGTGAAGGAGATCGCCGACGGGCTCGGCTTCCCGTTCCTCGGCCTCAACGTGCGCGATGCCGAATGGAACGAGGCGGCCTTCGAGCCCATGGTGATGCTCGAGCGCGGCGGCGTGAAGGTCGCCGTCCTCGGCCAGGCCTTCCCCTATACGCCGATCGCCAATCCGCGCTGGATGATCCCGAACTGGTCCTTCGGCATCCGCGAGGAGGAGGTTCAGGCCAATGTCGACAAGGCGCGCGCGGCCGGCGCCGAGCTCGTCGTCCTCCTCTCGCACAACGGCTTCGACGTCGACCGCAAGCTCGCCGGCCGCGTCAAGGGGATCGACGTCATCCTCACCGGCCACACGCACGACGCGCTGCCGGAAGCGGTGCGCATCGGCAAGACGCTGCTGATCGCCTCGGGCAGCCACGGGAAATTCGTCTCCCGGCTCGATCTGGACGTGCAGGGCGGCGAGGTCCGGGACTATCGCTTCAAGCTGATCCCGATTTTTTCCGACGCGATCGAGGCCGAGCCCGCGATGGCTGCCAAGATCGCCGAGGTCAGGGCGCCGCACGCGGCGATGCTGCGCGAGGTCGTCGGGCGTACCGACACGCTCCTCTATCGGCGCGGCAACTTCAACGGCACGCTCGACGACGTCATCTGCGACGCGCTGCTCGCCGAGCGCGACGCGGAGGTCGCGCTTTCGCCCGGCTTCCGCTGGGGCACCTCACTCCTGCCCGGGCAGGAGATCACGCGCGAGGACATCTACAACGCCACCGCGATGACCTACCCGGCGGCGTACCGCACGACGATGACCGGCGCGCGCCTGAAGGAAGTGCTTGAGGACGTCGCCGACAATCTGTTCAACCCGGACCCCTATTACCAGCAGGGCGGAGACATGGTTCGCGTCGGCGGCGTCGCCTACGCCATCGACATCGCCAAGCCGGCCGGCGCGCGCATCTCCGATCTGCGGCTCGTCCGCAACGGCGCGCCGCTCGAGCCGGCACGGGACTACGTCGTCGCCGGCTGGGCGAGCGTCAACGAGGGCACCAGCGGCCCGCCGATCTGGGACGTCGTCTTCGACCATCTCGGCAAGCGCGGCGCCGTGGCGCCGGCCGAGGCCACGCACGTCAAGGTGACGGGAGCCTAGCCGATGCCGGGCCGCCCTCCCCTCTCCCCGTTCGCTTGCATCGGAGCGCCATGATGGCGAACCACGACGAGAATCCCTCCTTCCGACCCTCCCGGGTGGCCGCCCCGTCGCGACGAGCCCTGCTGCGCTCGGGCCTCGCCACGCTCGGCGGCGTCGCCCTCGGCGGGCCGGCCGCGCTCGCAGAGGGGGGCGCCGGCAATCCGGCGAACCAGCCGCCGAACATTCCCGACTGGTCGCGCTATCTCGGCGAGGGCGTCGCCGTCCGCGCCTATGGCAGGCCGTCCGAGCACGAGGCGAACGTCATCCGGCGCGACGTCGAATGGCTGACGGCCTCCAAGGAGAGCTCGGTCAGCTTCACGCCGCTGCATGCGCTCGACGGGCCGATTACGCCGAACGGGCTCTGCTTCGAGCGCCATCACGCCGGCATCGCGGAGGTCGATCCGGCCGATTATCGCTTGATCCTGCACGGCCTCGTCGAGAAGCCGCTGGTCTTCACGCTCGACGACCTCAAGCGCATGCCGAGGGTGAACCGCGCCCACTTCTGCGAGTGCGCCGCCAATTCGGGGATGGAGTGGCGCGGCGCGCAGCTCGACGGCTGCCAGTTCACGCACGGCATGGTCCACTCGGTGATGTACACGGCCGTGCCGCTGAAGATGCTGCTCGACGAGGCGGGCCTGAAGCCGGGCGCCAAATGGCTGCTCGTCGAGGGCGGCGACGCCGCCGCCATGACCCGCTCGCTGCCCCTGCAGAAGGCGCTCGAGGACACGCTCGTCGCCTACCGCATGAACGGCGAGATGCTGCGGCCCGAGAACGGCTATCCGGTCCGCCTCGTGATCCCGGGCTGGGAAGCCAACATGTGGATCAAATGGCTGCGGCGGATCGAGGTCGGCGACGAGCCCTGGCACCATCGCGAGGAGACCTCGAAATACACCGACCTGCTCGAGGGCGGCCGGGCGCGGCGCTTCACCTATGTCATGGACGCGAAATCCGTGATCACCAGCCCGAGCCCGCAGGCGCCGCTCAATCACCGGCGCGGCTTCACCGTGCTCTCCGGGCTCGCCTGGTCCGGCCGCGGCAAGGTCGCCCGCGTCGACGTCTCGCTCGACGGCGGCCGCAACTGGCGCCCGGCACGCCTCGACGGCCCGGTCTGGGACCGGGCGCTGACACGCTTCTACTACGAGTTCGACTGGGACGGCGGCGAGCTTCTCTTGCAGTCGCGCGCCATAGACGAGAGCGGCTACGTGCAGCCGACGAAAGCCGAGCTGCGCAAGCTGCGCGGCGTCAACTCGATCTACCACAACAACGGCATCCAGACCTGGCAGGTGCACAGGAGCGGCGAGGTGGAGAATGTCGAGGTTTCCTAGCCTCCTCGCGCTGTCGGCGATCGTCATGCTCGGCGCCGCGGCAGTCGGCTACGGGTCGACGGGCGGGTCACCCGCGAAGGCCGATGCGCCGAACGCGAAGCCGCTCGGCATCGGCCGGCCGGCCACGCTCGAGGAGATCGCCGGCTGGGACATCGACGTCCGCCCCGACGGCACCGGCCTGCCCGTCGGCAAGGGCACCGTCAAGGACGGCGAGACGCTCTATCTCGAGCGCTGCGCAGCCTGCCACGGCGAGTTCGGCGAGAGCGCCGGGCGCTGGCCGATTCTCTCCGGCGGCGTCGGCACTCTCGGCGGGCACGATCCGGTCAAGTCGATCGGCTCCTACTGGCCATACGCCTCCACCGTGTTCGACTACATCCGGCGTTCGATGCCCTACGGCAACGCACAGTCGATGACCGCCGACGAGCTCTACGCCGTCACGGCCTATGTCCTCTATCTCAACGACGTGATCGACAAGGAGGACTTCGAGCTCTCGAACGAGAACTTCTCCAGAATCACGCTGCCGAACGAGGCCGGCTTCTTCGACGACGATCGCGAGACGGCCGAGAAGGCGTTCTGGCGGGAGCCGTGCATGGCGAACTGCCTGCCCGGCAAGGCGGAGGTGACGGGTCGCGCCCGCGCGATCGACGTCACGCCCGAGCAAGGCCAGGGGCCGAAGGTCGAGTGAGGCGCCCGTGAACGCACCCCGGCCGCCGCTCGCCGCGATCGTCACCGCCGCCGTTCTCGCGGGCGGCGCCGCGGCGCGGGCCGACCAGGGCGACAAAGCGTTCGGCGAGTATCTGTCCAGCGAGTGTGTCACCTGCCATCAGCTCAGCGGCCACTATGACGGGATTCCGCCGATCGTCGGCTGGCCGGAGGAGAGCTTCGTCGAGATCATGAACGAGTACCGCCACAAGAGGCGGCCCAATCCCGTCATGCAGACCATCGCCGGCCGTCTCTCCGACGAGGAGCTGGCCGCGCTCGCCGCTTATTTCGGCAGCCTGACATCGACACCACAGAGAGCCGGCACAGGCTCCATCCCCGGGAGGAAACCATGACCAAGCTCGCCATCGACCGCCGCGTCGTCCTTTTCGGAGGCAGTGCGCTCGCCGGCGCTCTGGCGTTCGGCGGTCTCGGCCGGCCGGCGCTCGCCCAGGCCAAGCCGAAGGTCGTGGTGATCGGCGGCGGCCCGGGCGGCGCCACCGTCGCCAAGTACATCGCCAAGGATTCCGGCGGGGCGATCGAGGTCACCCTCGTCGAGCCGGCGCGGCAGTTCACGACCTGCTTCTTCTCGAACCTCTATCTCGGCGGGCTGCGCGACTTTGCCTCGATCACGCACGGCTACGATGCGCTGGCCACGAACTACGGCGTCAAGCTCGTTCACCAGGCGGCCGCCGCGATCGACCGCGACAAGCGGCTCGTGCGCCTCGCGGACGGCTCGGACCTGCCCTACGACCGCCTCGTCGTCGCGCCCGGCATCGACCTGAAATTCGACTCCGTGCCCGGCTATTCGGAGGCGGCCGCCGAGATCATGCCGCACGCCTGGAAGGCCGGCCCGCAGACGCAGCTGCTGAAGGCGAAGCTCGCCGCCGTTTCGGACGGCGGCCTCGTCGTCATGCTGGCGCCGCCGAACCCCTACCGCTGCCCGCCCGGCCCTTACGAGCGGGTCTCGATGATGGCGCATGTCCTGAAAAGCTCCGGCAGGGGCAAGGCGAAGATCATCGTCATCGACGCCAAGGAGAAGTTCTCCAAGCAGGGCCTCTTCCAGGAGGGCTGGGAGAAGTACTATCCGGGCATGATCGAGTGGCAGGATCCGACCATGCATGGCGGCGTCAAGGGCGTCGACGCCTCGGCGATGACCGTCAAGACGGACTTCGAGACCTACAAGGCGGATCTCGTCAACGTCATCCCGGCGCAGATGGCGGGGAAGATCGCCCGTGAAGCCGGGCTGACCAACCAGACCGGCTTCTGTCAGATCGACCCGGCGAGCATGAAATCCGTCAGCGATCCGAACATCCACGTCGTCGGCGATGCCTGCATCCCGGGCGACATGCCGAAATCCGGCTTCGCGGCCAACAGCCAGGCGAAGGTAGCGGCGATGATCGTCCGCGGCGAGCTCGCCAAGAGCCGGACCTTCCCGGCGCGCTACGCCAACACCTGCTGGAGCCTCATCACGCCCGAGGACGCCGTCAAGGTCGGCGGACGCTACGAGCCCGGCGACGGTAAGATCAAGGAGATCGAGGGCTTCATCTCCAAGCCGAAGGAGAGCGCCGAGCTGCGCCGGCAGACGCTCGACGAGAATCTCGGCTGGTATGCCGGCATCACCGCCGACATCTTCGGCTGATCCTGCGCGTGCGAGGCCGCCGCACATCCATGGCGGCCGGCCGATCCGGGCGGCCGCGTTCCAGCTCTTTCTCTCCACGGAGTTCCGAATGACTGACGGTAGCCTGATCACTGCTCCCAGCACGCAGCGGAGATTGCCCCGATACTGGAACGGCGCCGCGGCGTTCTGCCTGGCTCTCGGCGCGGCGGGACCGGCCGCCGCCCAGGACGCGGCCGCCGGCGAGAAGATCTTCGCGCAGTGTCGCGCCTGTCACCAGATCGGGCCGACGGCGCGGAACGGCGTCGGGCCGAAGCTCAACGGGCTGTTCGGCCGCACCGCCGGCGCGGTCGAGGGCTACACCTATTCGAAGGCGAACAAGGAGTCCGGCATCACCTGGGACGAGGCGACCTTCCACGAATACATCCAGAACCCGAAGGCGAAGATTCCCGGGACGAAGATGGTCTATGCCGGATTGAAGGACGAGAAGCGGATCGCCGATCTCATCGCCTTTCTGAAGCAGTACGACGCCTCCGGGAACAAGAACTGAACGCGACGATACGCACGCCGCAAGGGAGGGACGAATGACCAGATTCTGGCGCGCCGCAGCGCTCCTCGCCGCGCTCGGCTGCGGCCATGGCGTGCAGGCGCAGGAGAGCCTCGTGACGCACAAGGTGCTCTCCCCCGAGACCGCGCTCGAGCTCGCCGAGGCGGCGCTGCGGGCCTGCCGCGACCGGGGCTTTCAGGTCGCGGTCGCGGTGGTCGACCGCTTCGGCCAGCCGCAGGTGATGCTGCGCGACCGCTTCGCCGGCGCGCATACGCCGGCGACCGCGATCGGCAAGGGCTGGACGGCGGTCACCTTCCGCACCAACACCACCGCGCTCGTCGAGGTCAGCCGGCCCGATCAGCCGCAGGCCGGGCTGCGCCACCTGCCGAACGCGGTGATCCTCGGCGGCGGCATGGTGATCGAGGCGGCCGGCTCGGTTCTCGGCGGCATCGGCGTGTCGGGCGCGCCCGGCGGCGCCGAGGACGATGTGTGCGCTGCGGCAGGCATCGAGGCGGTCCGCGACAAGCTGGAGTTCTGAGCCGGGCGCATGACGGGCGAACCGGCCTCGCTCCTCCTCGTCAGGAGACGAGACAGGCGCCCGCCGCTTCGCGAGCCTGAAGCCGAACGATCCGTCCGCATTGGAGCGCGGGCAGATACCGTCCGGACGGGGCTGCTCGGGGCCGGCTGACCGCCCATGCGTCCCGCCCACGGCAAGCGGTTTGCGGGCCGGGTCCGGCACCGCCGCGCAAATCACTCCGAGCCCGAACCGTCACACAATGATAAATTGTACAATGCCCACGCTGCCACTCCGCTGTGCGAGCCGATGACGTAGATCCGATAGTTGCGTCATCCCTAGGAGATCGGCCTTGTCGTCCTCGTCCTTGGGGTCGAGGTGGAGAAATTTGTTCGGATCGCCATCGGCAACCTGCAGCGCGGGCCCATCGCGGTCCGCGACGAAAACCCGTAGCACCATCGGCCTCCGCAATCCGCTCTCGAAGAAGGGCGGGGCCTGGATGGTTCCGTTCGAGAACCCGGCCGAAATCGTCGACAAGAGCGCCGATCCGCGTCTCGGGGCGCTGATCGCGCTCGATCTCGGCCGACGCGGCATCCGCAGCATGGAGTATTCGCCCACCGAGCAGGTGTACTACGTCATGGACGGCGCGGCGGGAACCGGGGGCAACTTCGAGCTCTATCGCTGGTCGGGAACGGCCGGCGAGCCGCCGACTGTCAGCGGCGCTGGGATCGCCGCCTTCGGCGATCCTCCCCGCTTCACGCCAGGACCAGGGAACTACCGCGATGGCTGGCACACCAACAACCCGGAGCAGGTCAAGGAGTACGAGAAGGCGCGCCGTCTTAAGAGTTCCTTGGAAACTGCGCTGAACGAGTCTTAGGATGCACCGAGGAAATCGAGAACAGCGTTCTCGGCCGCTTCTCGTGCTATTCCGTTACCATCATCAACGCTATACTCCGACCGGGAGAGTGCCCGTACACGGATGGTCCGTCCCTG
This sequence comes from Pseudomonadota bacterium, assembly GCA_023430145.1. Classification (GTDB taxonomy): domain Bacteria; phylum Pseudomonadota; class Alphaproteobacteria; order Rhizobiales; family Methylopilaceae; genus JAEZCD01. Next base: position 30,470 of record JAEZCD010000236.1, on the reverse strand, counting down.
CCGTTGAACGCTGACAGTGTCCGCTTTCAAGTGAACGGGAATGTTCTCGGCCGACATCTCCGTTCGGACGTATGACTCGATCTGCTGATGTACGTGCTTGGCCTGATCGACACAGGCCGCCGCTTTCCGCCGCTCCTCTGCCATCTGCTTCTCGCTCGCCTCGCGGCGCTTCTTTGCGCGTTCAAATAAGTTCCAGTCGGTCATCGTTACGGCTCCGTTAGCGCGGCCTTCCCTTCACCTGCCCCTTCAACACCCCTATCGTTTTCACGGTAGTCCAGTCCTCGTCCTCCCGCGTCCTCGACTGAAACCGAAGTGTTCCTGGTATCTGCAACGGGACGGGGAGGCCAGCGAGGCGTATGGAGGAGCGGGCGATCACATCAATCTGGCTGCTCGTTTTTCCTTTGAAGAATTCTGCATCTTGTTCATCCACGAGGCGGAATTCGGTTTCGATGGTGCCGAGCGCCGTCGGCACATAGCAAATCCAGAAGGCCAGCTGCAGGACGGCGGGAAATGCTCCAACGACAATATCTCGCGTGTACACTCCAATGAGCAACTCCTTACCGTTGTCCTCGCGCCGTATATCGTCACAGACGATGACATACTCAATGTCTATTCTTGGCAAATCAGCAGGCATGCTCCACCCCGTTTTCAGACGAGCTTGTCCCCCAAGTAAAATCATCATCCATAAAACGAACTTGACTTCCCGTGTCCGCCAGCTTATAGGGGTGGTTACGGAAAACGTGGAAGTCGTCGATATAATGCGAACTAACAACTAAGCCTATTCCTTTTCGACTGTTGTAGAAAAGGTTTCGGCTAGTTTCAATCAACGACTCAAAACTCTTAGTGCTAGCAGTCTTAACGGCGCTATCTTCAGTAAAATTAAGATCTTGTTCAGAAAAACTGCTTACTTCGAGTGCATCCGGACTAACGTCCTCATCGTCAGACAAGAACGCACCCACTGTGACGAATCTCACCGACAAAGCGACGTCAAATGCCGCGGCGAGTTCCAAGAGGGACGTGACAGTAAGCCTCCCATAATCGGGATTTTCCATTCGGGAGATAGCGCTTTGTGGCTTGCCGGCTCGCCGCCCCAACTCCGCCTGGGACCAGCCCCGCTGGTCGCGCAGCGTCATGATCTGGAATGCAATCCCGGTGCGGACGGCATCTGCGATGTAAGCATCGCGGAAATCCTTTCCCGCAAGCTCCTCGATGAGCTTGGGCCTATATCCAGTCACAGTCACAGGCACATCTCCGGTTCGCAAGAATTTCTGCCTTGCGCTGTTGTCCAAGCTCCTCGGCGTTACTTGGATCCCAGCGCTTTCCTTTCTTTGTCGCGCCGACGACGACCGTGTATTCAGACGCCTTGATGTCGAAGAAGCCGATTGGCCGATACTGTACGCCGAGCATTTCGATCCGGATCTCGCCAAGCCCGTGCGCGCCCCCCTGGAGCGTCGAGTACCTTGGTCGCTTCCAATCCTTCCTCTCTCGCTCCAAGAGGTGCCTTAGCGTTGTATGCAACTTCGCCCGCGCCTGCGGCGGGAGCCCGTCGTACGACTCGCGAAAGACATCCTTTCCATCCTGCACATAGGCTCTGATCTTCCAGCGCCTAGCCATCATATATACCGTTTTTGATATTAGCCAACGCCGTCCCCCGCGGCAATCTGTCCGGCCATCAACAAAAATGATATGAGTTTCAGGCGGCCCGCAGCGTACAAGCGAGGCATCGCTAGTTAGCGCGCTATGGTAGCACTAGCTTTGCCATGGCGGGGAGCGTTGCGCAATCACCGGAACGTGCGGCTCGCGTCAGAAAGATCGCAACGCGGGAGGAAGACCCGTAGCCGATCGATGCGGCGGGCCGCGTCCCATTCTGGGGAATCGCTGCCAGGGAGGATTTCGGCACAACGAACGGCCACGGGACGGCAGTGCCGCGATTCATCGCCTCTGCATGTTATTGAAATCGTTTAGAAAAAATGGGCGGAGCGGCGGGATTTGAACCCACGACCCCTAGTCCCCCAGCCTAAATTTCGGCCGTTTCACCGCGTTGCAGCCCGTCGCGATGTATCGCTACGCCCTTGCTATTCATCGCGTTTTCGTTTCCATCCGTTGCAACGGGTTTCGGGGCGCTGCCGTTTTCTGTTGCCCCGGCGTTGCCCGGAATCGAGCCCGACTAAGGGGCGAGGGAAACTAGGGACCGGGGCAACATGCCGAAAACCGATGATCAAACGCTGCCGCTGACCGACGCCAGCCTTCGGAAGCTGAAGGCCTCCCCGCCGGCATCCGGCGCCCGCGTCGCGCTGAAACATCCGAGCGTCGAAGGCCTCTACCTTCGAGTCTCGATGTCCCGCGGCGCGCTGAAGGGCAGCTTCTCATATGCCTACCGCCCGGCCGGCGTCGGCGCGATGAAGCGGGTCACGTTGAAAGGCCGCTGGCCTACCCTGACGATCAGCGATGCCGTCGAGGCCGTGAAGGGCATTGTCGGCCGGCGCACCGTGAAGGGCGAGGATCCCGCGGCTGCAGCCAAGGCCGCGAAGGCGAAGGCCAAGAACCCCGGCGCCACCTTCGACGACCTCGCAGACTGGTACTTGTCGAGATATGCCAACACCCCGAAGTCGGCCTGGAAAAAGAACTACATCAACCCAGCCCGAAAGGCGTTCGGCAAGCGCATCGCGGAAAGCATCACCTGGGATGATGTCGCCGAATACTTGGACTCCATCGTCGCCGAAGGCAAACGGCCGCATGCGAACCGGATGAAGTCGGCGCTTTCAACTTTCTTCACTCGCGCCACGGAAGCGAAGAAACTTCCGATCAACCCCATCGCTGGGATGAAGAAACCGGGCGGGCGGGAACTCGCCCGGAAGCGCGCCGCCACGGCTGGCGAGTTGAAACTCATGTGGCGCCTGCTGTCGGAAGCCGGCATGTCGGACCCGCTGCTGGCGGCAAGCCGCGTCGCCTTGATCGTCTGCCAGCGTCCGGAGGAAATCACCGGCATGCGGCGCGGCGAACTCGCCGAGTCGGATGGCGTGCTGGTGTGGACGATCCCGGCGAAGCGGAGGAAGACGGGCGAGACCGGCGAGGAGCCCGTTGATCATATCGTCCCGCTGCCGCCCTACGCCGCCGGCCTCATCCAGTCCGCCCTCGCCGCCTCGATGATGCCCGGCGCGAAGGCCTCGCCCTCCGACCCCGTCTTTGCCAGCCGCTTCGCCGACCGCGACGAGTTGGCCCGGAAGAGCCTTTCCGATCGGTGGAAGGATATTCAACTCGCGATCGACCCCGAGGCCGTGCCCGACGAAGACCGAGCCGCCGCCCTATCGCTTGTGGCCCGGCGCCTTGTCCCGAATGACGGCAGGAGCACGTTGACGACGACGCTCGGCCGGATGCGCGTCCCGCGGGAAGTCCGCCGGGCCTGCTTGGGACACTCGCAAGAGGACACGCTCGGCGAGAATTACGACGCGCACGAGTTTTTCGACGAGAAGCGCGAGGCCTTCGCCGCCTTCGAGCGATGGCTGCTTGCCGCCGTCACCACGGACCCGGCTGGTGACACCGGCAAGGCTGGCAACGTGGTCCGGCTGGCAAGCCATCGGCGAGGATAACGCAAGCTAACCCTCGGCCATTTCGCGACCCCGGTTGCGACAATCGGCTAACTCCAAAGGGGTGCCATCGGCGCCCCTTTTCCTTGTCGTCTCAATGGTTTGATCCAGATTTCAGCGCAGCTTGCGCACCACGGCAGAAAATCGGAAGCAATACGGCAACACGGTTTGCAACAGGTGACTGCCGATGCCGTCCTTTGATCTTTCTGATTACTTGCCGCGCCATGCCGCACTGATCGAGCACTACCGCGCCACACTGCCGGCCGGCATCATCCTCGACAACCAGCTTCCGCCCGCCTTGGCTGGCATCGACCGGACCACGTTGTGGCGTTGGGAGCGCCGCGGCGACTTCCCAGCGCCCCTTCTCATCGGCCATCGTGGCGGCAAAGGCCGCAAGACCGACGAGCTGATCGCGTGGCTGTGCTGGCGCGTCGAACTGGCCGAGGCGAAGGCGAAGGAGCGCGCTGCCGCCCGTGAGGCCACCGGCCTGCCCCGCAAGCCCGGCCGGCGCCCGAAGGCCGCCTGACCCGATGCCGAAATGCGTCTGGGACCCGCAGCGCGTCCGGAAGCTTCGGGAACTCGTCGAGGCCGACGTGCCGCAGGCCGAGATGGTGAAGATCCTCGGCCTGCGGACCGTCCACCAAGTGCGAGTCCACATCCACAAGCTTCGCCTCAGCAAGCGCCCGGCGCCGCACATCTTCGAGCCCGACGACGACGATCTGCTGCGCGACTTCGCGGCGCTGGGGTACGACGCCACGCGCATCCAGAAGGCCTTCGCGATCCGCGGCAAGAACCTCACGATCCGGCAGATCCGGGGAAGGCTGGCGTATGCCGGCATCCGGCTGAAGGCCGCCCGCCGCACCGATCCCGACGTGCAAGCCCGCCGGGCCGCCGAGGCCGCCGCGAAGTCCGCAGCATGGTACGCCCGACGCAACGAGACCCGCCGCGCCGAGGCCGCCGTGCGGAATGCCGCCACGGCCGCCGCGAAGGCCAAGCGCGAAGACGAACTGCGCGAGATGGCGCGGGCTGGTGTCGCGCCGAAGGATCTCGCCCGGCATTTCGGCATCACGACCTCCGGCCTCCGCCGATGGCGCCGCCGCATCGGCATCACCACCGACGCGCACAAGCAGGCCTGGATGGCGCGACGCCGCGCCGAGAAGGAGGCCAAGTAAGACCTGGAACGGAAAACGCCCCTGCCGAGGGAGACGGCAGGGGCGTTGTGCCAAACCCGCGACAGGCTAAAGCCGCGTCGCGATTGAATAGCGGAAGGCGCCACCCGGCGCAACCAGATCATTTTCTTAGCGGCCGTGCCGCCCGACTTAGCCGAACCCCAGATCCCGAAAGGCTATACCGTGGACGAGCACGACTCTACGCCTCGCTTTCCGAATCCTGCGATCATCCGTTGGGCGGAGCGCTGCGGCCGCGCCTTGGCCGACCGATACGTCCGGACCGGCACCGGCACCGCGAACTCCTTCCTTGCGCGAGAGCTTCCGAGGGCTGGCCCGCTTGTCGGCTTGATGAAGGCCGAAGTCGCCGCCGCCTTCCTCGCGCGCCTCCTGGAACGGGAGCGCGACAATGGCTGAGCGCAAGGGCGCGGCCTTCGCCGCCGTCCCGCTTCGGGCGCTGGGCGCCGATCTCTCGCTCGTCGAGCTTCGGGTCCTCGTCGCCGTTGCCGGCTTCGACAGGATGACCGACCTGGGCGACGGCAGCGCGACGCCTTGCACCGCACCGCTGCCGACGATCGCGGCGATGGCGGGAGTCGAGTACTCGCGCGCCTCCGTCGCCATCGCCCGGCTCGTCAAGAAAGGCCTCCTGAAGCGCACCCAGGACCCGGACGATGGTCGCAAGCGTCACCTTCAAGTCGTCTACACGGATGACGCGAAGGCCTGGCGCAGGCGGTTGAATCGTTTGCCGGGCGGCAAAGAACATTCTTTGCCGGGCGGCAAAGAACCTGGGGCGGAATCTTTGCCGGGCGGCAAAGAATTTTCTGCCGATTCTTTGCCGGGCGGCAAACAATCGCAGGCCGAAAGCGCAACGATTCCAACTGGTTGCAAGGCGCCCTCTTATACAGAGAAGAGGAAGAATAAAGAGGGCGCCGCCGCTTCCGACTCCTCTTCTACCCAGCAAACTGAATCCTCCCCGCCCTCTTCTCAGTATGCGGGGGAGGGGAAGGATTCGATTGGCAGGAAGGGGGGCGAGGCGACACCCGAGGAGCTTGCCGGCTACGAGCGGTTTCGCCGGCTGCATCCGGACGCCCTGACCGGCCGCGCCGTCGTGCTTCCCCGCTACCTCGCGCTGGTGCGGAGCGGCCGTGTGACGGGGGAGATCCTCGCCGCTGGCGCGCTCCACTACCGCCTCAAATTCCAGCAGTCCGGCAAGGAGGCGCGCTTCGTCATCGGGTTGCAGCGCTGGCTTTCGGATGACGAACGCGGCTGGGCGGACGCCGAGGCCGAGATGGCGAACGAGCGCGAGTGCAAGGCAAAGTCCGGGTATCCGCCCAGGCTGCTGACATGGCCGGAAGTCGTCGCCTTCTTCCGCGCGGGCGGCTGGCAGGATGATTGGGGAGCGCGCCCCTTCGAGCCCGGCTGCCGTATCCCGCTTCGCTACCTCATCGACTTGGACCCCGCGAAGCACAAGCCGATGCCGGCATGGGAGCGCTCGTTTTGAGCGCGCACCCCGAAAATCCGCGCAGCGCGAAGCAAGGGCGCCACGAGGCCGACCCGGCCGCTACCCCTATGGCCGAAATCGAGAACGGCTGTCCAAGGGCCGTTTCCGGCCGAACAATCGCCATGCGACCGGCTGCCGCACGAGCCGCGAAGTATCGAGCCCGCCGACGCGAGGGTGTCGCCGTCTACAGCATCCAGTTGGACCGCGAGGCCGCGGAGCGCCTCGCCCAAAGCCTTGGCGCCGATCCCGCGGACCGGCCGGAAGTCGAGAGCGCGTTGAGCCGAGCCTTCCAGGCCGTCATCCAACGTTTCGCGCTGTGACCGGACTTCCGGAACATTTTCCGGAGGTCGCCCCAAGCGTTTCGCGCTGTAACGTCACCGTCACGCGTGACGGTAGCAAGATTCCGACGTGGTACTGTGAGCCGAATCACTTCTCGGCCAAGTATCCGAACGGAGCGCAACCATGGACCGGCCTATCACTCTCGGCGACATCACCGCCCAGCACGAGGCGCAAGCCGGCGCCAAGAACTTCGGCCGCTTCATCGCAGCACTCGTCGCCCACAAGGGCAGTCCCGACGCCGCGGAGCGCGCCCTCATCGGCCGCCCTTCGTCCAATTCTTCCGCGGTGCAGCGCGACTTCCAGCGCCTCGTCGAGAAGGCCAACGTTGCTGCTACAACCGGCGCCAACAGTCCCGCACTCGTCGCGGACCCAACTTCGCTGGAGCGGCAGTTTTTGAATTTCATCCGCCCGCGCGAAGTCATCGGCCGTCTTACCGGTGCCCGGCGCGTCCCAGCCGGCACGCCGATTCTCGCCCAGGCCACCGGAACGACCGCGGGCTGGCGCCGCCAAGGTAAGGCGATCAAGCTTTCGCGCGGTAGTTTCACCAGGACCGTGCTGCAGACACTTTCGCTAGGTGCCTTGAGCGTCATCTCGCAAGAAATCGCGAAGTCGCCCGACGACGCCGCGGTGCAACTCATCACGCGTGATCTCGCCGCCGCCGTCCGCCTCCGCTGCGATGCATCTTTCCTCGACTGGACCAATGCCGGAATCGCCGATGTCGAACCGGCCGGCGTCGCCTATGGCGGAACCGTTTTCCAGGCCGAGAACACCATTCGCGACGACATCAACTTGCTGATGGAGCACGTTGCCGGCGACAACTGGGAGAATCTGGCGCTGATCATGTCGCCGCGCCTTAGCCTCTACATCGCCCAGGCCTTCGAGTTGAATACTCTCGGAGTCAATGGTGGCCGCCTCTGGGGTGTCCCAGTCATCGTTTCTTCGGCCTCGCCTATCCAGGAAGTCACCGCCGGGACTCTGGAATCCATTACCGCCATCAACCAGGATGAACTCTTCATCAGCGAAGCTGACGCCATCGACATCGAGACATCCCAGAACGCCGCCCTGGAAATGGATGACAGTCCAAGCATGGATGGTACTACGCCGACCGAGAGCAATCTCGTCAGCCTGTTTGCGATCAACGCGATGGCCGTGAAGGTGACCCGCAGCATTACTTGGCGCATGCGCGTCCCAGGCGTCGGAGTCGCCGTGCTGACCGACATCGCGGCAGCGGCCTGATGCTTGGTGACACCGGCAACCGGATGACATCATGACGAAGGCACCGCACCGCCTCGCCGTCCGCATCGACAAGGCGCTGTCGACTCCGACGCCCGCCAAGATGACGAAGAACACCCTCGATCTCGTCGCCCGCGTCACCATGGCCGTCGCCGCCGAACTCGACGCCATGCAAGCCCGCATCGATGCGCTGGAAGGCGCCATCAAGTCCGGCCGGCTGGAGTACGTCGGAGTCTGGCAGGAGGGCGCCGAGTACGAGCGCGGCAACTTCTGCACCCATTCCGGATCCGTCTGGCATTGCAACGCGTCCACCAGAGCCAAGCCCGGCGAAAGCCCGGATTGGACGCTCGCCGTGAAGCGCGGCAAAACCACAAGGCTGCCTGCGGGAGCCCCGCGATGACGATCGCCCAGGCCATGGCCGCCCTGGAAATCTCGATGGCCGAGAGCCGCCGCGGACTCATCGTCCGCTTGCGCCAAGCCGGCGCCTCGCCCGTCCGCATCGCCCTCGCCATGGAAGAAGTCCGCAAGGCCGAGGACCGTACCCGGACCCGCACCCGCGCCCGCATCCTCGCCGCCCTCGCAGCCGATGGAGCCGCATGATGTCCGCAACCTTCCTCGATGTCGCCGAGGCCATCGCCTTCGACGAGGACCGCCGCGTCGATTTCTCCCAGATGACCTCGCGCCAAGGCCTCGCCATCATCTTCAATGAAGACGGAAGCATTGCCCGCGCCTTCGTCTTCGCTACACCAGAACTCACCAAGATCACCTTCGCCGCCATCGAATGGCGCGCTCTCCTCCGTCTGACCTCCGGCATCCTGGAGCAGCGCGTTACGGTCCGAGACCTCGCCGAGGACTACAGCAACGCCGCATAGGTATCTGCGCAACTTGCGCAGAAACCCCAAGCCTGGGCGATCCATGCCGGGGGGAGGATTCGATGCCTTCGAGGCCCGTCCGCCGGACCACCCCCGCCAGTCGAAGCGCTTGGAAGTGTAGAAAACCAAACCGGAATCGTGTGAAGAAATGCCTCGTGGTAGGAAGTCCATCGCCAGTCTGACAACGGTTGTCCCGCATCCGACGAAGTACGGCCGCCCGCCGCCGCCGGATGAACTCACCGAGGAGCAAGCAAAGGAGTGGGAATCCGTAGTTAAACGGATGCCCGCCCAATGGTTCCGGCGCGAACACTTCGCGATGTTGGCGAGTTACTGCCGGCTTGTAGTTTCCGCCCGGATGTTGTCCCAGCAGATCGATGCCTTCCGGCCGGAATGGATGAAAACCGATGACGGAGTCGACCGGCTTGATCGGCTCGGCCGGATGCGCGACCGCGAAGTCCGATCCATGGCGATGCTGGCGACCCGCCTCCGTCTCACGCATCAAAGCCAGATGCGAAGCGAGACCGCCGGCCGTGCTGCCCGGAAGATCGGCGCCGACACGCCGCGGCCGTGGGATGATCCAGAGTCCTGGGACGCCTAGCGCCGCGGTTTCTTCCGCAACGCTTCGAACTCCGCCGCCGTCTTCGGAAGCGGATTGGTGAACACCCTTGGCGCGACCTCGGGTTTGACGAGCACCGCCTTGTGCTTTTCGAGGAGGATGAAGGCCTCGTTGAACTTGGCCTCGTCCAGCGTCGCCCGCCTGTCCGGATGAAGGCACATTTGCAGCGCCCGGAACTCGGCTTTCGTGATGACGCCCTTGTGCGAGGCGATGACCTCCTCGGCCCGCGCCTCCTTCTCGCGGTACTTCGGGTACACGACCTCCTCCAAGTGCTTCGCGATGCCGGCGCGCACTCTGGCCTCAATCTCGGCCTCGATGCCCTTCTCGACCCGCCGCTTCCAGGCCTCCATCTTCTCGCGCGTCGTCTTCGGCATCGCCGCCAGCAAGTCGGATTCGGTAACGCCCGGCGCGTTACCATTCGCGGGTTTGGTAACAGGCGCCGCGTTACCATTTCCGCCCGCGGCATCCGGTTCGGTAACAGGCACCTTGTTACCGAATTTCTTGGCCCGGTAGCGGCGCATCTTCTCGGCCGGCGTCATCGCCCTGTCGCCCATCGGCTTGCGTCCCATGTCGCCCTCCTGATTTGGTAACAGGTCCTACCGTTACCGAATGTCCTGGGCAAGCGTGACCGAACGAAAAGGGCGCCCGAAGGCGCCCCCAACTGTGGAGACTCCCCCACCCTTACCCTTTACCCGTCGATGATTGCGGCGACCTCATCGCGTCCCCTCGTGTAGCGAAAACTCGTCAATGCGGAAGTCGGGATCGAGGTGAAGTGTTTCGCCGCCTCGGTAAGTTTCGTCTGGACCGACATAAGAAAACGATTCCGAGCTCGCGTATACCTGGCGTCTTGCATTAGAGATTATGCAAGAATTAGCTCTTGAAACGAACCCGAAGTCGACTTCTTCTGTATCGTTGACATCAACATAGCGCCCGATCATCGTCATATGTCGGTTGAGTGGGAACATCATCATCGATCGCCTATTCGCAAATCCAGGAGGGATAAAAAAGGGATCCGGCACGAGGACGGGATCCCAGTCCAAGATGACCGGGTGATCTGAGGTGACGAATTCGCCGACGTCATGGCCGACGAAATTAATCGTCCAAGAACGTGATAGCAGTGACGCAGTTACGTTCTCTATTGCAGGGATTTCCATCTGCGGAAATCCCCAAGGCTCGACCTGCAACCGAAACTTATCTTGATCGATGAATCGCCGAACCTCTGCGTACTCGATTGCGGGCGGCGAATCTGGAAACATCTTCCTTAGATGAGATTCCCATTTCTCTGGAGTGGAAGCGATGCCATCAAGCGCGATTTTGTACGAACGCTCCATTGCCTTCGTGTAAAACTTCCGCCTGCGAGGGTTTCGCACGAATAGAATAGCGATAAATTGTAGTATAGAGTACCTATCATCTTCGCTAGCGAAACTTTTGTTCTCTTCCGTTCGACGTATAGCTTGCGAAACCGGCGCCTCCAGTTCAGCGTATACGTCCTCTAGTTCGTCAATCGCCCGGCCTTCGACTTCGATTCGGTTGAAATCGCGCTCCCAAGCGATCTTGGTCACCCGCTTTCGTCCTGCCTCACCAGCGACAAGATCGACAACATAAACCTCCGCCAGTTGCTTCTCTGGCGTCTCAGAAAAACCTCGAAGGTAGCTCGCTGCAAGAAAGTGGTGCCGCCGCTTAGGCTTCTGCCGCTTCGTCACAATGCGACGATGCTCCTGGACCATCTGCACGTCGAGAGCTTAGAGGGCGTGCAGTCCGGAGGGAAGGCTTTCGGCCAACGTCTGCAACGGAAAAGGACGCGATAAATCGAGGCCGGCTGGGGACCGGTGACCGCATCCTTCCGGTCCCCGAATGAAGCCTAGTGGCCGAAGATCGGCACCCGCGGGAAGCGATAGATCTGCCTGCCGTCGAGAACCAGCGATTCCGGCCGGCCGAAGTCGTCGGTTAGGACGGTCAGAGTCATCGGATGGCCCTTCCGGGGCCGCCACTCTCGACGCAGGCGCTTCATGATGCGCTCCCGGTCGGCCGGCCACACCATGAGCTGCTTGAGCGCGTTGTCGACCATCTGGAAGGGGAGATCCGGATCGTCGGGAACTGGCGGCAGGTCGTCCTTGTGCTGCACCAGCTTGCCCTGCACGACGAGCGTGCCCTGGGGTCCCTCCGCAAGGGCCCTCTGAGCGATACGGCGCTCGGCCGGCGACAGATCTTCCAGGCGCACCCGCGGGCGAGTCCGCGCGTACTCGTCCCAGATCCGCTGCCGGACCTCGGGATCAACATCGCCGTTGGCGTCCCGATGTGGCGCCAGCAGCACATTCACTTCGTCTTGAGTCTTGCCCATCAGGGCGGTCTCCTCTGTTTCGGAAAACGGAGGAGCACCGAGATGCACCGGCTCGGGCTCCGTGGAGCCTTGCCGTGCCGAGCCGCGCCATGACACCGCCTCACGAGTCCGAGGCGCGTGATCCCCGCACTGTGCGGCTGCTGGGGATGCCGGGAGGTATCTCAGAGTTTTGATCGCCCGGCAAGGGGGCGGGCGCCGCCGAGCGCCGCGAAGCACCCGGCGACGCTGCCACCGCGATCAACAACGGAGAGAAGCGCCGCCGACACCAGCCGGGCGAGGATACCCCGGCGCCGCGGGAAGGGCGAGGGCGAGGCGGGACGAAGGCGCCTGGGCATCGGGGCAACGGGGCAACGGGGCAACAAATCGCGTCTGTTGCCCCGGCGTTGCCCGGAATCGAAAACGGCCCCGGATGCTTCCGAGGCCGCCTCACGTAAGCCATTGATTTCATTCGGGAAAAATGGTCGGAGCGCCGAGATTTGAACTCGGGACCCCTAGTCCCCCAGACTAGTGCGCTAACCGGGCTGCGCTACGCTCCGACTGCCCCTACCTAGCCGCCCCGCGCCTCTCGGACAAGGGCGGCGCCGCGAGATGACCGGCGGCGGCGCCGGACCCCTTCATCCACCACTTCGGAGGGGCGGCGGCGCAACCGGGCACCGAAATCGTTACCCTTTCACTCGATTGTCACGCTAAACCTTTGCAGAGAACGGCATAACGGCGCTAGAACGCGCCCTACCCTTGAACTCTCACCATTCCAGAAAAGCCATGATCTCCCAGAAGGCCAAGTATGCCTTCAAAGCTCTCCTCTTCCTCGCCCGCGTGCCGTCCGGCGTCACCGTGCCGATCCGCGACATCGCCCAGAAGGACAAGATCCCGCAGAGCTTCCTCGAGCACATCCTGCTCGATCTGAAGCGGCACGGGCTGGTGGCCAGCCGGCGCGGCAAGGAGGGCGGCTACGTCCTCTTGCGCAGGCCCGAGCAGATCAGCCTCGGCGCCGTGCTGCGCCTCGTCGACGGGCCGGTGGCGCCGCTGCCCTGCCTGTCGCGCACGGCCTATCGGCGCTGCATGGACTGCGCCGACGAGCACAGCTGCACGGTGCGAAAAGTGTTCGCCGAGGTCTACGAGGCGACCACCGCGGTGCTCGATCAGACGACTCTTCGCGACGCGCTCGACCACGCCGAGCAGGCCGACGAGATCCTGGCTCCCGCCGCAAACGGCTGACCGGAAAGCGGAATCGCCGCCGGGCGAGATTCTTTCCCGACTAACTTGACAAATCAAGTCTACTTAATCGAGCATAGGCGCCGTCACACCAGGGGGTGCCTATGAGCTTCGTTTCACGCCTGACCCTGCACGGTGCGGCGATCGGCCTCGCGGCCGCGCTCGCTCTGCCCGCGGTAGCCGACGCCGTCACGCTCACCAATGTGAGCTACGACCCGACCCGCGAGCTCTACAAGGAGATCAACGCCGCCTTCGCCGAGACATGGAAGAAGGAGAGCGGCGAGAGCGTGAGCTTCCGGATGAGCCATGGCGGCTCGGGCAAGCAGGCGCGCTCGGTGATCGACGGGCTCAATGCCGACGTCGTCACGCTGGCGCTGGCGAGCGACATCGACGCCATCGCCGAGGCCGGCGGCAAGCTGCCCAAGGACTGGCAGAAGCGGCTGCCGAACAACAGCGCGCCCTACACCTCGACCATCGTCTTCATCACCCGCAAGGGCAATCCGAAGGCGATCCGCGACTGGGACGACCTCGTCAAGCCAGGCGTCGCCGTCATCACGCCGAACCCGAAGACGTCCGGCGGCGCGCGCTGGAACTATCTCGCCGCCTGGGCCTATGCCCGAGCCAAATACGGCGACGAGGTGAAGACCAAGCAGTTCGTCGCCAACCTGTTCCGCAACGTGCCGGTGCTCGATTCCGGCGCCCGCGGCTCCACCACCACCTTCGCCCAGCGCGGCATCGGCGACGTGCTCCTGTCCTGGGAGAACGAGGCCAGCCTCGTGCTCGAGGAGTTCGGCGCGGAGAAATTCGAGGTCGTCTATCCCTCGCTGTCGATCCTCGCCGAGCCGCCGGTCGCGATCGTCGATGCGAACGTCGACAGGAACGGCACCCGGAAGGTCGCCGAGGCGTATCTGCAGTTTCTCTACACGCCCGCGGCGCAGGCGATCATCGCCGGGCACGGCTACCGGCCGAGCAAGCCCGAGGCGGCGAAGAAGGAAGACCTCGCGAAGTTCAAGGACATCCGGCTCGTCACCATCGACGGCGCCTTCGGCGGCTGGGCGAAGGCGCAGCCCGAGCACTTCGGCGACGGCGGGGTGTTCGACCAGATCTTCAAGCCGGGGAACTGACGCCTGCCAAGGCGCTCTCGGGCCTGTCGTCGCGGCTCGACCGCGGCGGCGGGCTTGTCCCTCAACGTCGCATCCTTCATCGGGACAGGGAACGACGCCCATGACAACGCTGCGTATCCGTCAGCGGAGCGCGATTCCGGGCTTCGGGCTCGCGCTCGGCTTCTCGCTCACCTGGCTCTCGCTGATCGTCCTCATCCCGCTCGCGGGGCTTGTGCTCTGGGCCGGCTCGCTCGGCCCGGCGCGGATCCTTTCGATCGCGCTCGACCCGCGGGTGCTCGCGGCGCTGAAGGTGAGCTTCGGCATCTCCCTCGCCGCGGCGCTGATCAACGCGGTCTTCGGGCTCGTCGTCGCCTGGGTACTGACGCGCTACAAGTTTCCGGGCAAGCGGCTGCTCGACGCGGCCGTCGACCTGCCGTTCGCGCTGCCGACGGCGGTCGCCGGCATCGCGCTCGCGGCGATCTACGCACCGAACGGCTGGGTCGGGTCGCTGTTCGCCATGATCGGGGTGAAGGTCGCCTACACCCCGCTCGGCATCGGCGTGGCGCTGGTCTTCATCGGCCTGCCCTTCGTCGTCCGCACGCTGCAGCCCGTGCTCGCCGATCTCGACCGAGAGCTCGAAGAAGCCTCGGCAACGCTCGGCGCATACCGCATCGCCACTATCCGCCGGGTCGTGCTGCCGGTGCTGTTCCCGTCACTGCTGACCGGCGTCGCGCTCGCCTTCGCACGGGCCGTCGGCGAATACGGCTCGGTGATCTTCATCGCCGGCAACATCCCCTATGTCTCAGAGATCGCGCCGCTCTTGATCGTCCAGGAGCTGGAGGAATTCGACTATGGCGGCGCCACCGCCATCGCAACCATCATGCTCGCCATGTCGTTCGCGGTGCTGCTCGTGATCAATCTCACCGAGGCTTGGAGCAGGCGGAGGCTCGGCCATGTCCGCTGAACCGGTCGCGCTCGCCCATCCGAAACAGCCCTCGCCCGCCGCGGCCGGGGAGAAGGCCAAGACTGTGCTGCGCGGGCCGACCAGCGAGAGCCCCGTCGCCCGCGTCGTCCTCATCCTGGTCGCGGTCGGCTTCCTCGCCTTCTTCCTGATGCTGCCGCTACTGGCCGTGTTCACCGAGGCGCTCCGCCGCGGCCTCGGCACCTATTTCTCGACCTTCGGCGACGCGGACACGCTTGCCGCCCTGAAGCTGACGCTGCTCGTCGCGGCGATCTCGGTGCCGCTCAACGTCGTCTTCGGCCTCGCCGCCGCCTGGGCGGTGGCGAAGTTCGAGTTCAAGGGAAAGAGCTTCCTGATCACGCTCATCGACCTGCCGTTCTCGGTCTCGCCGGTCGTCTCGGGCATGGTCTACGTGCTGATGTTCGGCGCGCACGGCTATCTCGGCTCGTTCCTCGCGCGGCACGACATCGAGATCATCTTCGCCGTGCCGGGGATCGTGCTCGCCACCGTGTTCGTCACCCTTCCCTTCGTCGCCCGCGAGCTGATCCCGCTGATGCAGGAGCAGGGGGTGACGGACGAGGAGGCGGCTCTCTCGCTCGGCGCCGGCGGCTTCCGCACCTTCTGGCGGATCACGCTGCCGAACGTGAAGTGGGGCCTCGTCTACGGCGTCCTGCTCTGCAACGCCCGGGCGATGGGCGAGTTCGGGGCCGTGTCGGTGGTTTCGGGGCACATCCGCGGCCACACCAACACGCTGCCGCTGCACGTGGAAATTCTCTACAACGAGTACAACTTCGTCGCCGCCTTCGCGGTCGCCTCGCTGCTCGCCATGCTCGGCCTCGTCACGCTGGTCGTGAAGTCGGCCCTCGAATGGCGTTACGCCGACGCGCTGGCCGCCCGGCACCGGCACTGAGAAAAGGAACCCGGTCATGGACGTGCAGGTTCGCGACGTCACCAAGGATTACGGCCGCTTCCCGGCGCTCGACGGCGTCAGCCTCGACATCGGCTCGGGCGAGCTCGTCGCCCTCCTCGGGCCCTCGGGTTCCGGCAAGACGACCCTGTTGCGCACCATCGCCGGGCTCGAGATCCCGAACTCCGGCACCATCCTGTTCGGCAACGAGGACGCCTCGAACAAGCCGGTGCAGGAGCGCAATGTCGGCTTCGTCTTCCAGCACTATGCGCTGTTCCGGCACATGACGGTGCTCGAGAACGTCGCCTTCGGCCTCAGAGTCCGCGAGAAGAGCCGGCGGCCGAACGATGCCGAGATCAGGAAGCGCGTGCTCGAGCTCTTGAGCCTCGTGCAGCTGGAGGGCCTCGAAAGCCGCTATCCGGCGCAGCTGTCGGGCGGCCAGCGGCAGCGGGTGGCGCTCGCCCGCGCGCTCGCCATCGAGCCGCAGGTGCTGCTGCTCGACGAGCCGTTCGGGGCCCTCGACGCCAAGGTGCGCAAGGAGCTGCGCCGCTGGCTGCGGGCGATCCACGACGAGACCGGCCACACCACCGTCTTCGTCACGCACGACCAGGAGGAGGCGCTGGAGCTCGCCGACCGCGTCGCCATCCTGCACCGCGGCGTGCTGCAGCAGGTCGGCACGCCGGACGAGATCTACGACGCGCCGGCCACTCCGTTCGTCTACGCCTTCATCGGCGATTCGAGCGCGCTCGACGTCGAGGTGGAGCGCGGCCAAGTGCGGCTCGACAAGCGCGTGCTGCCGCTCGACCGGGTCGACGCCCCGGACGGGCCGGCAAAACTGTTCGTGCGGCCGCACGACGTGACGCTGAACGGCACCGAGGGCGACGCCGTCGCCGGCACGGTGACGGCGCTCCGCCGGCAGGGACCGTTCCGCAGAGCCGACATCGAGGTCGGCCGCCGCCACGCGCGGCTCGAGGCGCTGGTGCCGCCCGAGCGCGAGATTTCGATCGGCGAGAAGGTAGGCCTCGCCTTCAACCGCTTCGCGGTGTTCCCGTCCGACGCCTTCCCCGGAGCGCAGTGAGCCTCTAGGACTTGTCGGGAATCGCCGAGGCGGCGGTTCCGGCGGGGCCCCGGGGGTGAGCCCGGAGCGGGGGCAGATGGCGGAATACGTGGCCTTGCTTCACCGCGCGCCTCGTCATTGCGAGCGAAGCGAAGCAATCCAGCTTCTCTTCGCCGCAAAGCTGGATTGCTTCGTCGCTTCGCTCGTCGCAATGGCGGCGGACCGGGCGACGAGGCATCGTACGCCGTTACCCAGGGATGACGCGAGCTGATGTGGCGGAAAATCGCCTCCGTCGGTGGGCTGACGCTGCTGTCGCGGCTGTTCGGCTTCGTCCGCGACGTCATCATGGCCGCGGTGCTCGGCGCAGGCCCGCTCGCCGACGCCTTCATGGTCGCCTTCCGGCTGCCGAACCATTTCCGCACCATCTTCGCCGAGGGCGCCTTCAATGCCGCCTTCGTGCCGCGCTACGCCGCGACCCTCGTCCGCGAGGGCCCGGGGGGCGCGCGCAACTTCGCCGAGAACGTGCTCGGCCTCACCCTCGTCGTGCAGGCGGTGCTGCTGGTGCTGGCGCTGATCTTCGCGCCGGCGATGGTGGCGATACTCGCGCCGGGCTTCACCGAGGAGCCCGGCCAGGTCGCGCTGACCGCCGAGCTGCTGCGCGCGACCTTTCCCTATCTCCTGCTCATCTCGGCGATGACCCTGCTCGCCGGCATGCTGGCCGGGCACGAGCGCTTCGCGGCCGCCGCCGCGGCGCCGATCCTGCTGAACCTCAGCCTGATCGCCGCGCTGCTCACGGCATCGCTGTTCAAGACGCCGGCGCATGCGCTCGCCTGGGGCGTGCTCGCGGCCGGCTTCGCCCAGCTCGCGCTCGTGCTCGCCGACTTCCTGTGGGCGGGCCTGCGCATGTCGCTCACATGGCCGCGGCTGACGGCGGAGGTGCGCGGCTTCCTGCGCGGCTTCGGCCCGGCCGTGCTCGGCGCCGCGGGCCCGCAGATCGCCATGCTGGCCGACACCATCATCGCCTCGCTGCTGCCGTCCGGCAGCGTCTCCTTCCTCTATTATGCCGACCGCCTCTATCAGCTGCCGCTGGCGGTGATCGGCCTCGCCATCGGCACGGTTCTGCTGCCCGAGCTCGCGCGGCGCATCGCCGCGAACGACCACAGCGGCGCGCTCGTGCGGCTCAACCGTGCGATCGACGGCTCGATGCTGCTCACGCTGCCCTTCGTCGCCCTGTTCCTCGTCGCCGCCGAGCCGGTGATCGCCCTCCTGTTCGGGCGCGGCGCCTTCGGGCCGGAGGCGATCAACGGATCGGCCATGGCGCTCACCTCCTACGCCGTCGGACTGCCGGCGGTCGTCGCCCTGCGCTCGGTGGTATCGGCCTTCTACGCCCGCGGCGACACTGCGACGCCGGTCAAGGCGCTCGCCGCCGCGACTCTCGTCAACGTCGCGCTGAAGCTCGCTTTCGTCGGCCCGCTCGGCGTCGCGGGGCTCGCGCTCGCCACCGCCATCGCCGCCTGGGTGAATTTCGGCATCCTCGTCTTCCTGTTGAAGCGCGAGGACCGCTTCCAGCCCGACCGCCGCTCGGTACAGGCGCTCGGCACCGCCGTCGCCGCCTTCGCCGCGGCGCTGGCCGCCTTCGTGCTGGCCGGCATGGTCACGCCGATGGCGCGAGGGCTCGTGCCCGCTTTGCCCGATCTGGCGCCGGTCGTTCTGCTCGTCGCCGCCGGCTGGGGCGCCTACCTGATCGTCGCGGCGGCCGGCGTGCTGATCTTCCGGCTGCGGTGACGGCGGCCTGCGACCGCCGCGCTGTTCGCAGGCTTCGAATGGCGCCGAACCTTCCCGAGTGGCATCGCCGCCGCCACGCCGAAACCGCCTATGCGGAGGCGGATTCTTCACATCTTTTGATAGAGATATCAAGACACTACTCGGATAGGTAGACTTCCCAGCGAACCTCGTCTATTGATGACGAAGGACAGGTCGGATCCGTGGGGAACGACTATGGGACATGACCTAGAGGCTCGCGAATACAAGATTCTTCTCAATCCAGAGAAGTGTTCCCAACTTGTCAAACTGTATAAAGTCAACGAGTTCTGGGAAAGCGACATACGGTCTGTAATCGTGAACACGTTGGGTCTGCCCGAGGACGGCTTGGAGGATTTCAAGTCTCGCCTGGACAGAGGGGTGGCGTTCTATGATGCCGGCAGCTGCATTCTGACACGACACAATTTCAGCTTGCGCGACCGGCAGGGGCCGGACCCCAAGACCGGAGAGCACGAACGAAAGATCTCGATCAAGCTGCGCAGCCCGGACCTGTTCGTGGTCGCCTCGACTCCACTCGTCGGGAAGAAAGGCAAGAAGCCGAGCTTCGAGGAGGATATCGCCCCGCTCGAAGCCACCGATCCCGACGGTCGGGTGACGCTCGAAAGCCCGCCGTCGATGCGCAGCCGGTTCTCGCTCGTTGCGGAAGAGAAAGTGAAGGCCGCAGCGAAGCTCGACACCTGGGCGGATGCCGTCCGCCTGTTCCCGTCGCTCCCCAGCCTGCTCCCGGCCGCTCAGCTCCCTGCCGCGAACGATCCGCTCCAGAGGGGGCAAGCGATCCGGGAGCTCGCCTTCAAGGGCGCCGAGTGCAAGCTCGGCGACGACGTCGAAGCCGAGTTCACGCTGACGCTCTGGTTCTTCGCGTCTGCCCCAGAGACCGTGCGCATCGCCGAGATCTCCTACAAGTGCGAGTTCAAGAACGGCTTCATGCCGCGCGAGGCGGCTCTGCGGGCGTTCCGACTGTTCGTCGGGCTGCAGACGAGGCTCTCCGACCGCATCGATCTGCGCGAGGCGAGCAAGACCAAGCTGGCGCTGCCCACGGCCTGCGCGAAGCCGTGAGGGCGGTGGTCCTTTCGGCCAAAACGAGGTTGGCGCAGCCGCGACGCCGCAGTGCCGGTAGGTCATCGCTCGAGCCGCTTCGCTGCCGCGAGCCGCCCGCGGGCCGGCGAATCAACCGTGCCGGATCGTCGCCGGATCGAAGCCTGTGAGCAGTGCGCGCCCGCGCGGCGACAGGCGGTAGCCGCGGCTGAGGCTTTCCGTGAGGCCGAGCTCCTTGAGATGGCGAATGCGGCGCTTCGTCGTCGGCGCGTCGAGCCCGAGTCGGCCGGCGATCTCGACGGCGGGGCGCCCTTCCGCCTCGGCGATCAGCCGCAGGCACCGCCATGTCCAGGCACCGTCGGAGCTTCGGCGGTCGATCGCCGCGAGGCGGCGCCCGATCTCGGCCCGCTCCATGGCGGTGAGGTCGTCGCTTCGGCGGAGCGCATGGCGCGGGTCGTCGGCCGTGCGGCGAAAGGCGATCCGATAGAGCGTGCCCTCGCTGGGAAGCCCGGCGAGCAGCGCAGCCCGCGAAGCGTGGCCGGCCGCCCGGGCGTCCGCATCGGAGATGTCGCTCTCCGCGACGGCCTCCACCGCGTCGATGGCGAGGACGCCGATCGCCGTCCGCAGCGTGCCGCCCGTCCGCACGCTCGGCCGCGTCCAGCGACGAAAGGCGAGCGTGACCCGCCCTGCGGCGATGGCTTCGAGGATGGCCGCCTTGAACAGCACCTCGCACTCCCGCCCGTCAGTCGCCGGCGCAGCCCCTCCCGCCGCCTCGGTTCCCGCGGGCCCTCAGCCCTGGCGCGCCTCCTCGAGCAGGCGCTTGCACTCGGTGAGCTCGAACAGCGTCGCCCGCAGGCGCCGCAGCCCCTCGGCGGTGATCTCCGGATCGCGGCGCGGCAGCGGCGGCCGCGGCGGGGTCGCGAAGAGCTGCGGGGTGGGGAGTGGCGGTTCGGGAGCTGCCGGCGCGATCGCCACAGGAGGCGGCTGCGGCGGTTCGGGCGGCGCAGGCATCGGCGGCTCCGCTGCGGGCGGTGCGGAGGAGACGGACGGCGCCCGCGTCGGCGGCGGGCGGTGCCCGAACTCGATCTCGTCCTCGGGCGTCGGCGGCCGCACCTCGGGCGCCGCATCGTCGTCCGGCTCCTCGTCCGAGGCGACGAGTTCCGGCTCCGCCTGCTGCGGCGGCGACGATTCCCGGATCGAGGGCGGCGCAAAATCCTTCGCCGAGGCTTCCTCGCGCACCGGGAAGGATGGCTCGCGCGGCCCCGCGGCGAGCGCCCGCTCGGCCGGCGGCGCGTAAAGCTCCGGCCCGCCCAGCGGGGGCGGCTCGGGAAGGCGTGCGTCCGACGGCTCGCCGCGCATCTCTTCGGACTCGATCACCGTCGCGCGACCGAGAGCGGCGACGTGGCGCAACCCCTGATCGCGAAGGATGCGCTGCACTCCCTTGATGGTATATCCCTCGCCGTAGAGGAGGCGCCGGATGCCGCGCAGAAGATCGATGTCGTCGGGGCGGTAGTAGCGGCGGCCGCCGCCGCGCTTCAGCGGCTTGATCTGCGCGAAGCGGGTCTCCCAGAAGCGCAGCACGTGCTGGGGCAGGTCGAGATCGTCGGCCACCTCGCTGATGGTACGGAAGGCCTCCGGGCTCTTGTCCATCATCGGGCGCCCCTCGCTCAACCGCCGTTCTTCTTGCCCGGCTGGCCGTTGATGCGCTGCTTGAGGATGTTGCTCGGCTTGAAGACCATCACCCGGCGTGGGGGGATCGGGACTTCCTGGCCGCTTTTCGGATTGCGGCCGACACGCTGCCCCTTGTCGCGCACGACGAAGGAGCCGAACGAGGACAGCTTCACCGTCTCGCCCCGCTCGAGGCTGTCGGTGATCTCCTTCAGCACGAGTTCCACGAGCGCCGCCGACTCGGTCCGCGACAGACCGACCTTCTGGTAGACGACCTCGCACAAATTGGCGCGCGTTACCGTGCTGCCCGACATGAGCCCCCTCATCGCCAGATACGCAACAGACTGTGAATTCTACGCTATTCGGCTGCCCACCGGGGGTCAATCGGGAACCCGGGCACGGTCCCGGCATAGGTCGAAAGACTCGGCGCCCGTTGCCCAAACGCCCACAGAAGGACCTTGCTCCTACCAGCGCACCAGCGCCGAGGCCCATGTGAAGCCGCCGCCCATCGCCTCGAGCAGGACCAGATCGCCGCGCTCGATGCGGCCGTCATGGGCGGCCTCGGCAAGAGCCAGCGGGATCGAGGCGGCGGACGTGTTGCCGTGCCTGTCGACCGTCAGCACCACCTTCTCGGGCGCGATGCCGAGCTTGTGGGCGCTGGCGTCGATGATCCGCTTGTTGGCCTGGTGCGGCACGAACCAGTCGATGTCCGTCGCCGTCGTCCCGGTCGCCGCGAAGGCGTCCTCGATCACGTCGGTGATCATGCCGACGGCGTGCCGGAAGACCTCGCGGCCCTCCATGCGGACGACGCCGACCGTGCCGGTCGAGCTCGGACCGCCATCGGTGTAGAGCTTGTGTCTGTGGCGGCCGTCCGAGCGCAGATGGGTGGTCAGCACGCCGCGGTCGGCACTCGTGCCGGGCTGCTGCTGCGCCTCGAGCACGACCGCGCCGGCGCCGTCGCCGAACAGCACGCAGGTCGTCCGGTCGGTCCAGTCGAGGATGCGCGAGAAGGTCTCGGCGCCGATGACGAGCGCCCGCCGGTGCGAGCCGGAAAGAAGGAACTTGTCGGCGGTGGCGAGCGCGTAGACGAAGCCGGAGCAGACCGCCTGCACGTCGAAGGCGAAGCCGTGCGTCATGCCGAGCTCGGCCTGGATCAGCGTCGCGGCGGCCGGAAACGTGTTGTCCGGCGTCGAGGTGGCGACGACGATGAGATCGATATCGGCGGCCGCGAGGCCGGCATCGGCGAGCGCCGCCCGCGCCGCCGCCGCGCCGAGCCCGGCCGTGGTCTCGCCCTCGGCGGCGATATGCCGCTCGCGGATGCCCGTGCGCTGCACGATCCAGGCGTCGGAGGTGTCGACGATGGCGGCGAGATCGTCGTTGGTGAGCACGCGGGCCGGCAGGCAGGACCCGCAGCCCACGACGACGGAACGGAGGCGACTCACGATGCGGCCGCGCTGCTCGCGGTGATGCGTGCCTGCGCATCGTGGCTCGCGCCGAGCATGCCCCGCGCACGCTCGAGCAGCCGGTTGCGGACCATGTCGTAGGCGAGCTCGACGGCGGCCGCGAAGCCTTCCGCATCGGCGCCGCCATGGCTCTTGATGACGATGCCGTTGAGCCCGAGGAAGGTGCCGCCATTGGCCCGGCGCGGATCCATCTTCTCGCGCAGCGTCTCGAAGGCGCCGCGCGCCAGCATGTAGCCGAGCCGCGCGCGCCAGGTGCGGCCCATCGCCGAGCGGAGGTATTCGGCGATCTGTCGCGCGGTGCCCTCGGCGGTCTTCAGCGCGATGTTGCCGGCGAAACCCTCGGTGACGACGACGTCGACGACGCCCTTGCCGAGATCGTCGCCCTCGACGAAGCCGCGATAGTCGATCTCCCGGTAGTCGGCCGCCCGCAGGCGCCGGCCGGCCTCCTTGACCTCCTCGTTGCCCTTGATCTCCTCGGCGCCGATGTTGAGGAGACCGA
Source organism: Pseudomonadota bacterium (assembly GCA_023430145.1). Lineage (GTDB taxonomy): Bacteria > Pseudomonadota > Alphaproteobacteria > Rhizobiales > Methylopilaceae > JAEZCD01. The sequence goes on along the minus strand of JAEZCD010000236.1, from coordinate 7,086 downwards.
CGGTCGGCCGCTCGACGTCGAACAGCACGCGGGCCATGGCGCCGCCCATCAGCGCGAACTCGACGAGCTGGTTCGCGTCGGCACCGACGGTGGCGCCGACGTCGAGGACGATGCTCTCGCCGGCGAGCGTCGGCCAGATGGCGGCGATTGCCGGCCGGTCGACGCCCGGCATGGTGCGGAGCGCGAACCTCGCCATGGCCATCAGCGCACCGGTGTTGCCGGCCGACACGGCCACATCGGCCTCGCCAGTCTTCACCGCCTCGAGCGCGAGCCACATGCTGGAGGTGCGCCGCCCATGCCGCAGCGCCTGGCTCGGCTTGTCGTCCATGCGCACGGCGACATCGGTGTGGATCAGCGTGACGGCGTCCTTCAGGCTCGGATTGCGCGCCAGGATGGGATCGACCACCGCCCGGTCGCCGAAGAACAGATAGCGCGTGTCCGGCCGCCGCACATGGGCGAGCGCGGCACCGGCCACGACGGTGGCCGGGCCGCGATCTCCGCCCATGGCGTCGAGCGCAATGCGCACGGGATCGGGCATGTTTTCAGACGAGCCTCAACGATACGGCACGGACCGGGAGGCGACTCCCCCGCGCGGCGGCGCGGACAATAGCCGCTCGGCCCAATGTGACAATCACTTTTCAGCCGTGGGATCGGCGGGCTTGTTCCCCGCCATGACGGCACCGAGCGCGGAAAAAGGCGAAACCGGCGCGCTTTCGCGATCCATGACCGCCTCGAACACCGCGCCGGGCTTGCGCGGATGCGGATCGAGCGCCAGCGCCAGGAACTCCGCGGCGACCGCGCCGAGGTCGGCCCGGCCGTCGACCAGCACGTCGACGTCCTCGTCGGCCGCGTCTTCCGCGCCCGGCGCGTCCTCCGGCAGGAAGACCATGTCGATGTCCTCGGCGACATGCGCCTCGAAGGGATCGAGCGTCACCACGCAGGTCTGCCGGATGTCGGCGTCGAGCCTTCCGGAGACGGCGAGGCCGCCGGCGCGGGTCCGCGCGAGATCGAAGGCCGCGCCGAACCGATCGATGCCGAGGAGGCCGAAGTCCCGGGCGAGCGCCGCTCGCTCCCGCTCGTCGGCGACGATCTCCACGCGCTTGCCCTCGGCCGGCACATCGACGGCACGGATGGGGCGGCTGAAGGGCGGCTCGTTCATTCTCCCACCTCCTCGATCGCGCCCGCGGCGCCGGCGAAGCAGGGTCCGGACTGCGTCAGCGTCTCCCGGCTCTGCGCCGCGAGGCCGGCCTCGGCCGCGCGCACATAGGCGGCGAGCCTCTCCGCCGCGTCCCCGACTTCGCCCTCGTATATATTGCGGGCGAGCGCATCGGCGAGCGCCGCGGCGTCGCCCCCGTCGAGTGCCGCGTCGTAGGCCGCGCCACGGCCGTAGAAGGCCTGGATCATGCCCTTGATTCGCTTCGGCACGGCGAGGTCGCCGACGCCGATCTCGCGCAGCGAGCCGTCCATGTCGCGGAACATGGCCTCGAAGACCTCCTGCCCGAGCCGCCGTGCCGCTTCGTCCTCGCCGCGCAGCCGCCGGAAGAACAGCACCGCGTGCAGCACGAGCATCTCGAAGCGGCCGTCGAGCGTGTCCGGCACGCCGAGCTGCCGATACAGCGCCGGCGCCCGTGCCCCTTCGACGAGACGCGCGTAGACCGTCTCCGCCGGCGGCGGCGTGCGGGGTCTGCGCAAGGTCGGGAACGCCATCATGGGACCACGAAGATGCCGGATACGGTGTTGAATCGCATGCCGGACCGGGGTACGGCAAAGACATTGCGGGCGGTCGGCCGCTCGCCCGCGACGAGGGAATTGCTGCGTATGATGGGGTGCCGAGCTGCTGCCGCCAAGGGCCGCCGAGTCCTTGCGATCGGCGTCGTGGTGTCGCTGGCGATCGCCGGGTGCGCGGAGAGCCAGACGAAGGGCTATATCCTCAATCCCTCCGCGCTCGACCAGATCCCGGTCGGCTCGAGCCAGGAACAGGTTCTGGTCGTGCTCGGCACGCCCTCGACCGTGGCGACCATCGACGGCGAGGTGTTCTACTACATCTCCACCCAGACCGAGCAGCCGGTCGCCTTCATGCGGGCGTCCGTGGTCGATCAGCGTGTGCTCGCGGTCTATTTCGACAAGAATCGAAAGGTCGAGCGGATCGCCAATTATGGCATCCAGGATGGCAAGATCTTCGATTTCGTGACCCGGACGACGCCGAACATCGGCAAGGACCGCAGCTTCATCGGCCAGGTCTTCAAGGGCGTGATGGGGAACGACTGATCGCCGCGGCAGGAGCGCGCTGCACGCTTCCCCAAGTCACGCAGGAGCCGGCTCGCCGGGCGAGGCGATCGGCCCCGGATAGCGCAGATTGCGCTCGACGATCCCTACGCCCTCCTTGCTCGAGACGCGGATCTTCACGCGCTTGGTCTCGCCCCCCGGGTGGACGATGCCGAGCGGCCGGTGCGGATATCCGGCCTCGAGCAGCTCGCCGCTCGGGGCGACCAGCGGCCAGGCCTGCAGGCAAGTCCAGTTGCACCAGGCCGGCAGCCGGGCGAAATCGCGGATATGCTTCAGCACGGCGACGTTGAAGGACGTCTGCTCCATCATGAATCGGTAGCCATCGGGCATGGCCGGGTCGCGCGACACCGCCTCGCGGTAGAGGTCGCCCCAGATCTCCCAGAGGCGCGAATCGCTGCGGGCGGCGAATACGCCGACATTGGTGGTCGGGTAGAACAGCAGCTCGCGCGTGATCTCCTCGCCGAAGCCGGCCTTCAGCCAGGACCCGCGCGCCTGCACGCTCGGACGAACGAGCTCCGTCGGGAACTTGCCGTGCCCCTCGAGATAGGCGCGGTCGGCCTCGGGCACGGCGGCGAGACCGTGCCCGGTGGCGGCCGCAACGAACATGCGGACCGCCTCCCAGTCCTGCACCCAGGCGTCCGCGTCGATCCAGAGATAGAGGTCGTAGCCGGGGATGACCCGCGGCAGGAAAGGCTTGTTGACGAGGATCCGGTAGAACGGCTTGCCGAAGAGCGCCTCGGGCAACGCCCAGTCGATCGCGACGAGGCGCGCGCCGAGCCCCTCGACCCAGGCGCGCCTCCGCTCCGACAGGCCGCCGTCGAGCACGTAGAGGTCGAACTCGGCGGACTGCGGCCGCCGCTCCCGGATGGAGGACAGGAGGCCCTGGAGAAGGACGAAGTAGCCTTCGTCCGACCCGGTCACGATGGCGATCCTCACCTGCCCTCCTCCATCGGCCGACCGCCGAACCGCCCGGCGCCCGCGGACGCCCGGCGGCTCTGCGGCGTCCGTGCCGTCAGTGGGCCAGCGAGGCGAGCAGCAGCAGCGCGACGATGTTGGTGATCTTGATCATCGGGTTCACGGCGGGTCCCGCCGTGTCCTTGTAGGGATCGCCCACAGTGTCGCCGGTGACGGAGGCCTTGTGGGCTTCCGAACCCTTCATGTGGCGCACGCCGTCCTTGTCCACGAAGCCGTCCTCGAACGACTTCTTGGCATTGTCCCAGGCACCGCCGCCGGAGGTCATGGAGATGGCGCCGAACAGGCCGGTGACGATGACGCCAAGCAGCATCGCGCCCACCGCCGAGAAGGCCGCCGACTTGCCCGCCACGCCGCCGCCCGCCACGAAGTAGATGACGAAATAGACGACGATGGGCGAGAGCACCGGCAGCAGCGAGGGGATGATCATCTCCTTGATGGCCGCCTTGGTCAGCATGTCCACGGCGCGGGAATAGTCCGGCTTCTCGGTGCCGGCCATGATGCCCGGCTTCTCGCGGAACTGCCGGCGCACCTCTTCCACGATGGCACCGGCCGCTCGGCCCACGGCTGTCATGCCCATGGCGCCGAAGAGATAGGGCAGCAGGCCGCCGAACAGCAGGCCCACCACCACGTAGGGGTTCTCCAACGAGAAGTTGGGCGCAACCCCCGCGAAGTAAGTGCCCGGCGCCGCCTGCGAGATGAAGAACTTGAGGTCCTGGTTGTAGGCGGCGAACAGCACCAGCGCGCCGAGGCCGGCGGAGCCGATGGCGTAGCCCTTCGTCACCGCCTTGGTGGTGTTGCCCACCGCGTCGAGGGCGTCGGTGGACTGGCGCACCTCCTTGGGCAGGCCTGCCATCTCGGCGATGCCACCGGCATTGTCCGTCACCGGGCCGAAGGCATCGAGGGCCACGATCATGCCGGCGACGCCCAGCATGGTGGTGGCGGCGATGGCGATGCCGAACAGGCCCGCGAGCCCGTAGGCGCACAGGATGCCGGCGATGATGACGAGGGTGGGCAGCGCCGTCGATTCCAGCGAGACGGCGAGGCCCTGGATGATGTTGGTGCCGTGGCCCGTCACCGAGGCCTGGGCGATGGAGACCACCGGGCGATAGCCGGTGCCGGTGTAGTATTCGGTGATGACGACGATGGCGCCGGTCACCGCGAGGCCGACGAGGCCGCTGAGGAACAGTGCCGTGCCCGTATAGTCGGCGCCCTGGATCGGCCCGAACCCGGGCAGCAGCCAGGTCACCACCGCCAGCGCGATGACGGAGAAGCCCGCCGTCGCCATGAGGCCCTTGTAGAGGGCGCCCATGATGGAGGAGTTCGCCCCCAGCCGCACGAAATAGGTGCCGGCGATGGAGGTGAGGATGCACGCGCCGCCGATGGCGAGCGGATAGACGATCATGGTGGCGAGCGTCGCCGGGTTCGCGGCGAAGAAGATGGCCGCGAGCACCATGGTGGCGACCACCGTCACCGCATAGGTCTCGAACAGGTCGGCCGCCATGCCGGCGCAGTCGCCGACATTGTCGCCCACGTTGTCGGCGATGGTCGCCGGGTTGCGCGGATCGTCCTCGGGAATGCCGGCTTCCACCTTGCCGACGAGGTCGCCGCCCACGTCCGCGCCCTTGGTGAAGATGCCGCCGCCGAGCCGGGCGAAGATGGAGATGAGCGAGGCGCCGAAGCCCAGCGCCACCAGCGCATCCACCACCGTGCGGCTGTTCGGCGCGAAGCCGAGGAAGCCGGTGAGGACGAGGAAGTAGACGCTGACGCCGAGCAGCGCGAGGCCGGCCACCAGAAGGCCGGTGACGGCGCCCGCCTTGAAGGCGAGGTCGAGGCCGCCGGCCAGCGAGAGCGTCGCGGCCTGCGCGGTGCGCACGTTGGCGCGGACCGACACGTTCATGCCGATGAAGCCGGCAAGACCGGAGAGAATGGCGCCCAGCGCGAAGCCGATGGCCACCAGCCAGCCGAGGAACACGCCCACGAGGATGAAGATGACGGCACCGACGATGCCGATGGTGGTGTATTGCCGGCGCAAATAGGCCTGCGCGCCTTCAGCGATGGCGGATGCGATCTCCTGCATCCTGGCGGTTCCCGGGTCCGCCTCCATCAACCCTTTGATCGTCCATACGCCGTACGCCACGGCCAAGAGGCCGCAGACGATGATGAGCACCAGAGCCAGCATCTATCCCACCCTCACTACGTTTCCTGCCAATTATGTTTATGGGCGGAGTGTGAGGGGTGCCGTGGGCCATCGCAAGGGGCGTTTGGGCAAAGCGTCGCACCTTGGGGCGGTTTCATGAGACCGTCGCACAATTGCCCCTGGGGCGAGGCTTCCCCCTTCCCCTCCCCTTTCCCGCCAAGGCGGCGGATGGTCACCGGGTGGGCGGCGTTCCGGTCGAATCGCGGAATTCGAAGATCTTGCGCAGGAAGCCCGGCGCCACGGCCGAGATGGGGTTGATGCGCAGGGTCGGCCCCGTGGACAGCGGGCCGACGACCTCGAAGGTCACACCCACCAGGCCCTCATTGGGCCCGCCGCCGAGGAACAGGCCAATCACCGGCAGTTTGGAGAATATGTTGTTCAGCGCATAGGCCGGCACGAAGGTGCCGCGCATGTTGATGCGGTCGGCCGCGAAATCCAGCGAGCCATCGAAGGTGGCACCCACGGAGGGGCCCCAGATGGCGCCTTCCTTGAAGACGATCTTGCCGGTTGAGCGGGAGAACTGGGCCTGCGCCTTCTCGAACGCGGCGGTGCCGTTCTCGATGCGGCCGGAGCTGTCGCGGGCAGCGCTGGAGAGGCGTTCGAGGCCCGGCTCGCCCTTGATGGAGAAGTCGCTGAGGTGCAGCACGCCTTCCTGCGGCGTGTTGTCGCTGCGCGGGGGATCGACCACCAGCCACGCCTCGCCGCCCTGCATCTTGGCGTAGATGTCCAGGAAGCGGAACAGCGCGCCGGCGTCCGAGGTGGTGACCTGCAGAGCCCGCTCGCGCCCCTGCCAGGTGCGCATTTCCCCGGCCACCGTGCCGTCCCGGCCCGTCTTGGCGGTGAGGGTGAAATCCCGCATCTCGACGCCGCGCCGCGTGGTGGAAAGGTCGAACTGGCGCAGCACCTCGCCGTTATTGCCCGTGAGCGCGCCGATCCGGGCCTCCACGTCCACGTCCTGGGACTTGCGCTTGTCGGTGGGGGGGCCGCTGACGAGGCTCTTCATGATGCCGCGGGCGTCCATCACCTCGCCGGTGATGCGGATCTTCAGCACCGAGCCGACCCGCTCCGCCTTGGCCGAGGCCTTGTCGCCATCGGAGAGCTGGAATGTCGGGAAGGCCGCGCCCTGAAGCTCGCCGTTGTCGGACAGTTCGATGTTGCCCTTCAGCAGGGTGCCCGAGCCGTCGATCACCATGTCGTCGAGGCGGACGGAGTTGCCCTTGTCGTTCACCGTGAAGCGGGCCTTGAGCGGCTTGCCGGCGGGCTTGCTGAGGCCGGGAATAAGATCGGCGATCCGCGCCTGGGTCAGGTCGCCTTCGATGCTCGCCCGTGTGTCCTTGTTGTTGGTGGTGCCCACCAGCCGGACGGTCACGGGACCGCTGACGCCGGGAATGTCCACGCCCAGCTTGCCGCGGGCGGCATCGTCGAGGGTCGCGGAGACGCGGATGTCCGAATCGGCCGCGTCCTTCTTCTTCTCATACTCGAAGGCGAGCGGTGCCCCGGCGAGCTTGCCCTCGCCGCGCAGGACGATGCCGGCGGGCGAGGCGAAGGCCTTCACCGTCGCGCCTTCCAGCCGCTGGCCGCGGAAGACCTTGTCGACGCCGAAGTCCGAGAGGTTCGCCTCGAGCGAA